>NZ_JBFATR010000039.1:0-67171 GCF_040678395.1 Streptomyces sp. NPDC052687
GCCGTGGGTGCCGCCGGGGCCCCCGGGCCCCCCGCCCCCGGGCCGGGCCGCGCGGGGCCGCCGGGGGCCGGGGGGGCGGGGGGGCCCCCGGGCCCCCCCGCGTCGGTGCTCTGGCCGGCCGCGGATCAGGCCCTGCGGGCCCGCGCCGTCTTCTTCGCGGGCGCCGCCTTCTTCGCGGTGCCCGCCGCCTTGGCGGTCGCCGTGCCGTCGGCGCTCTTGGCGGTGACCGTCTTCCGCGTCGTGGACCGGGCCGCGACCGTCTTCCGCGCGGTGGCCTTCTTGGCCGTGCCGCGCGCGGAGGCGTGCACCGGCTCGGCGTCGCTGATCCGGTCGCCGAGGATGTCCCGCAGGAACTTGCCGGTGTGGCTGGCCGCGACCGAGGCGACCTGCTCGGGCGTGCCCTCGGCGACCACCAGGCCGCCGCCCGCGCCGCCCTCGGGGCCCATGTCGACGATCCAGTCGGCGGTCTTGATCACGTCGAGGTTGTGCTCGATGACGATGACCGTGTTGCCCTTGTCGACCAGGCCGGACAGCACCTTCAGCAGCTTGCTGATGTCCTCGAAGTGCAGACCGGTGGTCGGCTCGTCCAGCACGTAGACCGTGCGGCCGGTGGAGCGCTTCTGCAGCTCGCTGGCGAGCTTCACGCGCTGCGCCTCACCGCCGGACAGGGTGGTCGCGGACTGGCCGAGCCGGACGTACCCCAGGCCGACGTCGTGGAGCGTCTTCAGGTGGCGGTTGATCGCCGGGACGGCCTCGAAGAAGTGCATCGCCTCTTCGATCGGCATGTTCAAAACCTCGGCGATGGACTTGCCCTTGTAGTGGACCTCCAGGGTCTCCCGGTTGTACCGGGCGCCGTGGCAGACCTCGCACGGGACGTAGACGTCCGGGAGGAAGTTCATCTCGATCTTGATGGTGCCGTCGCCCGCGCAGTTCTCGCAGCGGCCGCCCTTGACGTTGAAGGAGAAGCGGCCGGGCATGTAGCCGCGGACCTTCGCCTCGGTGGTCTCGGCGAACAGCTTGCGGATGTGGTCGAAGACACCGGTGTACGTCGCCGGGTTCGAGCGCGGGGTGCGGCCGATGGGCGACTGGTCGACGTGGACCACCTTGTCGACGAGGTCGTCGCCGTCCACGCGCGTGTGCCGCCCGGGGACGTTGCGCGCGCCGTTCAGCTCGCGCGCCAGGTGGGTGTACAGGATGTCGTTGACCAGGGTCGACTTGCCGGAGCCGGAGACGCCGGTGACCGCGGTGAAGACGCCCAGCGGGAACGAGACGTCGATGTCCTGGAGGTTGTTCTCGCGCGCGCCGTGCACGGTGAGCTGCCGGGACGGGTCGATCGGGCGCCGGACGTCCGGCACCGGGATGACCTTCTTGCCCGACAGGTACTGACCGGTCTGCGACTCGGGGTTGGCGAGCAGCTCCTTGAGGGAGCCGCTGTGCACGACCTTGCCGCCGTGCTCACCGGCGCCGGGGCCGATGTCGACGACCCAGTCGGCCACCTTGATGGTGTCCTCGTCGTGCTCCACGACGATGAGCGTGTTGCCCATGTCGCGCAGCCGGACCAGGGTCTCGATCAGCCGGTGGTTGTCGCGCTGGTGCAGACCGATGGACGGCTCGTCGAGGACGTAGAGCACGCCGACGAGGCCGGAGCCGATCTGGGTGGCCAGGCGGATGCGCTGGGCCTCGCCGCCGGAGAGGGTGCCGGCCGCCCGGTTGAGCGACAGGTAGTCCAGGCCGACGTCGACCAGGAAGCGCAGCCGCTCGTTGACCTCCTTCAGCACCCGCTCGGCGATCTTCTTGTCGCGCGCGTTGAGCTTCAGCTCGCCCAGGAATTCCGCGCAGTCGCTGATCGACATCGCGGAGACCTCGGCGATCGACTTCCCCATGATCGTGACCGCGAGGACGATCGGCTTCAGGCGCGTGCCCTCACAGGTGGGGCAGGGCACCTCGCGCATGTAGCCCTCGAAACGCTCACGGCTGGCGTCAGACTCGGCCTCGCTGTGGCGGCGCTTGACGAACGGCACGGCGCCCTCGAACGGCGTGGTGTACACCCGCTCGCGGCCGTACCGGTTGCGGTAGCGGACCTCGATCTGCGTGCGGTGGCCGTACAGCAGGGCCTTCTTGGCGCGCTGCGGCAGGCCCGCGAAGGGGATGTCGGTGCGGAAGCCGAGAGCGTCGGCGAGGGCGCCGATCAGGCGGCTGAAGTAGTCCTTGGTGTGGCCGTGCGACCAGGGGTGGATGGCGCCCTCGTCGAGGGACTTGTCCGGGTCCGGGACGATCAGCTCGGGGTCGACCTCCATGCGCGTGCCGATGCCGGTGCACTCCGGGCAGGCGCCGAAGGGCGAGTTGAAGGAGAAGGAGCGCGGCTCCAGCTCCTCGAAGGACAGGTCGTCGTACGGGCAGTACAGGTGCTCCGAGTACATCCGCTCGCGCTCGGGGTCGTCCTCGGGGAGGTCGACGAAGTCGAGCACGACCATGCCGCCGGACAGGCCGAGGGCGGTCTCGACGGAGTCGGTGAGGCGGCGCTTGGCGGAGTCCTTCACCGTGAGGCGGTCGACGACCACCTCGATGGTGTGCTTCTCCTGCTTCTTCAGGGTGGGCGGGTTGGAGAGCTGGATCGTCTCGCCGTCCACCCGCGCGCGGGAGTAGCCCTTGGTCTGGAGGTCGGCGAAGAGGTCGACGAACTCGCCCTTGCGCTCGCGCACCAGCGGCGAGAGCACCTGGAAGCGGCTGCCCTCCGGCAGCTCCAGCACCTTGTCGACGATGGCCTGCGGCGACTGCCGCGAGATCGGGCGGCCGCACTCGGGACAGTGGGGCTTGCCGATGCGGGCGAAGAGCAGCCGCAGGTAGTCGTAGACCTCGGTGATCGTGCCGACCGTGGAGCGCGGGTTGCGCGAGGTCGACTTCTGGTCGATGGAGACCGCCGGGGACAGGCCCTCGATGAAGTCGACGTCCGGCTTGTCCATCTGGCCGAGGAACTGGCGGGCGTACGACGACAGCGATTCCACGTAGCGCCGCTGGCCCTCGGCGAAGATCGTGTCGAAGGCCAGGGAGGACTTGCCCGACCCGGACAGGCCCGTGAAGACGATGAGCGAGTCCCGAGGCAGGTCGAGCGAGACGTTCTTCAGGTTGTGCTCGCGCGCGCCACGGACGATGAGACGGTCGGCCACGCCGGTCCGCACCTTTCTTGAGAGAAGTGACAGGGGCGGGGCCCCCGTCTTTCCCAGACTAGGGGGAGCCACTGACAGCGCCGGTTCGGATTCCCCGGTTGCTTAACTGCTTAACAATCCCCGGCCATCCAGCATGCCCGACGCCGCCACCGACCATATAGCACGTGCTTTCGATTTACGGTCTCGGTCCGCCACCTTCACCCGAAGGAGTGGCGGGGCTAGGGTCGGGCCCATGATTGATCACGCGCGTGACCTGGTGTCTGTACGGGAGGCGACCGATCGGCTGCTCAGCGCAGCCGCCGAGCTGGACAACGCGGACGTGACGCATCCGTCACGGCTGCCCGGCTGGAGCCGGGGCCATGTCCTCGCCCACCTCGCCCGCAACGCGGACGCCCTCGTGAACGTTCTGGAGGGGCGCCCCATGTACGTCTCCGCCGAGGCCCGGGACGCCGACATCGAGCGGGACGCCCCGCGCCCCCTGGACGCGCAGCTCGCCGACGTCCGCGCGAGCGCCGAGCGCTTCCAGGAGACCGGGGCGGCGCCCGCCGACTGGTCGCGGACCGTGGAGCTGCGCAACGGGGTCACCGACTCGGCGTCCCGGGTGCCGTTCCGGCGCTGGGTCGAGGTCGAGCTGCACCACGTGGACCTCGGCATCGGCTACGAGCTGGAGGATCTGCCGGCGGAGTTCACCGAGCGGGAGATCGACTTCCTCGCCGACCGTTTCACCGGGCACCCCGACGTGCCGCCGACCCGGCTGACGGACGGCACGCGCGCGTGGAGCACCGGCCGCGCCGCGGACGACCCCGAGGTCACCGTGCGGGGCACCCGAGCGGACCTGCTGGGCTGGCTCGCCGGCCGCCGCGACGGCTCGGGGCTGACCGTGGAGGGCGGGCCGCTGCCGTCCCTGCCGCCGCTGTAGCCGCTGCGGCCGCCTGCCGCGTCTGCTGCCGTGACAGGGCTTCCGCCGCCGTGGCGGGACTTTCACCGCCGTGGGCGCGACCTGCTCGGGGCACGTCGCGGACCTAGACTGACGGCCATGACGTACAGCGGACAGGTGACGGTCGGCGGCCCGGCGGACGTGCACGAGCTCAAGGACCTGATGATCACCAAGATCGCGGTCGGCCCGATGGACAACAACGCCTATCTGCTGCGCTGCCGGGCCACCGACGAACAGCTGCTGATCGACGCGGCCCACGAGGCCCCCACGCTGCTCGGCATGATCGGTGACGACGGCATCGCGTCCGTCGTCACCACGCACCGGCACGCCGACCACTGGCAGGCGCTCGCCGAGGTCGTCGCGGCCACCGGCGCCCGGACGTACGCCGGCCGCGAGGACGCCGAGGGCATCCCCGTGCCGACCGACGTCCCGGTCGACGACGGCGACGTCATCCGCGTGGGGCACGTGGAACTCACCGCGCGCCATCTGGTCGGCCACACGCCCGGGTCGATCGTGCTCGTCTACGACGATCCGCACGGCCACCCCCATGTGTTCACCGGGGACTGCCTCTTCCCCGGCGGTGTGGGCAACACCCGCAAGGATCCCGAGGCCTTCGCCAGCCTGATTCATGACGTGGAGACCAAGATCTTCGACGTCCTGCCCGACGAGACCTGGGTCTACCCGGGGCACGGCAACGACACCACCCTGGGCGCGGAGCGTCCGCATCTGCCGGAGTGGCGCGCGCGGGGGTGGTGAACCCGGCGAGGCGGGCGCGCGGAACTCGATTCGCGCCCCGTGTGAACGCTTCGCACACACCGGCGCCCCGCGCGCGCTCCCGGCGTACGGGATCGCGCGGTCCACTGGGGACAGCCCCGCGCGGGACGACGGTATCCGCGCGGCAGGGGCCGCCGGTCCTCACCCCCCGCCCTCGACCGGCGGCCCAAGGCCGCGCGCGGCGGACCGCGTTCACATGACCGCAACACCCGTTCCCACTATGCGGACATCGACTGGCGTGACCTCGACAAACTCGGCCGGCGCTGCCACTCTCCCGCCATGCGATCTGTCCTCCGTGCGCCGCGCCGCGCCGTCGCCGCCGTCACCGTAGCCCTGTTCGCCGCCGCCGTCGGCTGCGCTCCGCAGCCGGAGGAGAACGCGGCCGCCGAGCCGTCCGGGACGGCCGGGGAGAGCTGCGCCAAGGGCGCGCTGGCCACCAAGACCGCCGGGAAGCTGACGATCGCCACCGACGAGCCCGCGTACGAGCCGTGGTTCCAGGACGACGACCCGGCCAACGGGAAGGGCTTCGAGTCCGCGGTGGCCTACGCCGTCGCCGGGCGGCTCGGCTACGGCAAGAGCGCCGTCGTCTGGCAGCGGGTGCCCTTCAACAAGGCGTTCGCGCCCGGTGAGAAGACCTTCGACTTCGACATCAACCAGGTCTCCGTCAGCGACGAGCGCAAGAAGGCCGTGGACTTCTCCTCCGGCTACTACGACGTGCGCCAGGCCGTCATCGCGCTGAAGGGCTCGAAGGCCGCGAAGGCGAAGGACGTCGCCGACCTCAAGGGCGTCAGGCTGGGCGCCCAGGTCGGCACCACCAGCCTCGACTACATCAACGACGTGGTGCGGCCCGAGCGGGAGCCCGCCGTCTACGCCAAGAACGACCAGGCGAAGTCCGCCCTGAAGAACGGTCAGGTCGACGCCATCGTGACCGACCTGCCCACCGCCTTCTACATCACGGCCGCCGAGGTGACCGAGGCCGAGATCGTCGGCCAGTTCGAGAACCAGGGCTCCACACAGGAGCAGTTCGGGCTCGTCCTCGACAAGGGCAGCGCGCTCACCGCGTGCGTCACCGACGCCGTGGACGCCCTCCGCGCGGACGGCACCCTGGCGAAGCTGGAGCAGCGGTGGCTCTCCGACGCCGTCGACGCCCCGGTGCTGAAGTGACCGTCACGAAGGACGCCGAGGACACGCGCGACCCGTACGTCCCCTCGGCGCGGCGGCTGGAGCGCGAGCGGTACAAGCGGGCCCGCGCGCGCCGCGCCACCGCGATCGCGGCCGTGTCGACGCTGGTCACCGGCGCGGTGCTGTACGTGGTCGTGGTCAGCGCGCCCGGCTGGCCGCGCACCAGGGAGACGTTCTTCGACGGGGAGTACGCGCGCGAGGCGCTCCCGAAGGTCCTGGAAGGGCTATGGCTCAACGTCCGGCTGCTGCTGGTGTGCGGGGCCGCCGTGCTGGTCCTCGGCATGCTCATCGCCGTCGCGCGGACGCTGCGGGGCCCGGTGTTCTTCCCGCTGCGCGCGCTGGCCGCCGCGTACACGGACTTCTTCCGCGGACTGCCGCTGATCATCAACCTGATGATCGTGGTCCTGGGCGTCCCGGCACTGCGGCTGCAGGGCGTGACGGTCGATCCGGTGCTGCTGGGCGGTACGGCGCTGACGCTGACGTACTCGGCGTACGTCGCGGAGGTGTTCCGCGCGGGGATCGAGTCCGTGCACCCCTCCCAGCGCGCCGCGGCCCGTTCGCTGGGCCTGACCAACCGGCAGGCGCTGCGGCACGTGGTGCTGCCACAGGCGGTGCGCCGGCAGGTGCCGCCGCTGCTGAACGACCTGGTGTCGCTGCAGAAGGACACCGGCCTGGTGTCGATCGGCGGCGCGGTGGACGCCGTGCGGGCCGCGGACATCATCGTGGGCCGCAGCCTCAACTACACGCCGTACATCGTCGCCGGGCTGGTCTTCGTGGCGCTGACCATTCCGATGACCCGGCTCACGGACTGGGTGACGGCGCGGATGGACCGCCGGCGGGCCCAGGGAGGAATCACATGAGCGACGCCCCCGCCGCCCCGGTGCTGCGGATGGAGTCCGTCCGCAAAACCTTCGGCGGTTCCGTCGTACTGCGCGACGTCGGCCTGGAGGTCGCGCCGCACACGGTGACCGCGCTGATCGGCGCCTCCGGCTCGGGGAAGTCGACCCTGCTGAGGTGCGCCAACCTGCTGGAGGAGATCGACGACGGGGCGATCTGGCTGGACGGCGAGGAGATCACCGACCCGCGCGTGGACCAGGACGCGGTGCGGCGCCGGATCGGCGTGGTCTTCCAGGCGTACAACCTGTTCCCGCACATGACGGTGCTGGAGAACATCACCCTCGCCCCGCGCCGGGTGCACGGCCTGCCCCGCGCGGAGGCCGAGGAACGGGCCGTACGGCTGCTGGAGCGGCTGGGACTGGGCGACAAGGCCCGCGCCTACCCGGACCGACTCAGCGGCGGCCAGCAGCAGCGCGTGGCCATCGTCCGCGCGCTCGCCGTACAGCCCCGGCTGCTGCTGCTCGACGAGATCACCGCGGCGCTCGACCCCGAACTGGTCGGCGAGGTCCTCGCCGTCGTCCGCGACCTCAAGGACGACGGCATGACCATGGTGCTGGCGACGCACGAGATGGGGTTCGCGCGGGAGGTCGCCGACCAGGTCTGTTTTCTGGACGGAGGGGTGGTGCTGGAGCGCGGCACCCCCGAGCAGGTCTTCGGAGACCCGCGGCAGGAGCGCACCCGGAGCTTCCTGCGGCGCGTCGTGGAGGCCGGGCGCCTGTAGGAACGCGTGTACGGAACTCCGCGCGCCCCGTGGCTCCGCATGCCCCCGTGCCTCCGCGCGCCCCTTATCCCGCCGCGCGCTCCTTATCCGTCCGCGCGCCCCTACGCCTCCGCGCGCACCGTCCCGAGCAGCGCGGCGACCCGCTCCACGCCGAAGACGTATCCCTGGATGCCGCATCCGGCGATGACGCCGTCGGCGCGCAGGGAGACGTAGGAGTGGTGCCGGAACGACTCCCGCTTGTGGATGTTGGAGATGTGGACCTCCACCACAGGCATGCCGTCGCAGGTGTTCAGCGCGTCCAGCAGCGCGATGGAGGTGTGCGTGTAGGCGCCGGGGTTGATGACGATCCCGCAGTGGTTCTCGCGCGCCTCGTGGATCCAGTCGACCAGCCGGCCCTCGTGATTCGACTGGCGCAGGTCCACCGTGCCGCCGTGCGCGGCCGCCGCCTTGGCGCACAGCGCCTCGACGTCGGCGAGCGTCTCGGAGCCGTAGATCTCCGGCTGGCGCTGCCCGAGGAGGTTCAGGTTCGGGCCGTTCAGAATCATGATCGGCGCGTTGGCCAGGGTGCGGGGCACTGTTCCTCCGGTCCGTTCGGGGGTCGCGGTCCGGCGGGACCGCTGCTCGCCCCCGGTTTATCACGGTGCTCCGGCGGCTCGGGCGGCCCTGCCCTGCCGGTCGTGATCACACCCGTGTACCCGCCCGAACCGTCCCCCGGCGGCCGGACAGCCGTCATCTCGCCGTCCAGCGGGCTGCCGGGTCTTTGTCCGCTCCCCACGAGCTGGGGCTGGAGCGGCTGCGCACCGGGTACGGGCTGGTGCCGGTGGAGTACCCGGCGACCCGGAAGACGGGCTCGACGCCGCGGGAGCGGGCCGACGACATCCACGCGGCCTTCGCCGACGCCGCACCCTGCGCAACATGGGTGAGCGCGGGCTGCTGCGGCAGTTCTCCGCCCTGCTGACGGCCCGCGCGAGGACCTGGTCCTGAACCCACCCCAACAGCCCCGAAGAGGCGGCCCGTTACGCCGCCGACCAGCGCGAGGCCGTCCTGCGCGCCATGCGCATGTCGTCGATCCGCGTCGACGGCCCGGCCCGGCCCGGCGCATTGCGGTCACGTACTGACGACGACCGGCCACCTCCACACGCCCCCGTAACTGCCGGTCACTGTGGGTAGTTGACGGTCCATGCACGACGTACGCACCGTAAGGGCGCCCTCCATGCTGCGGCTCGCGATGGCCGCCCTGGCCGGCACCGCCATCGAGTTCTACGACTTCTTCGTCTACGGGACAGCGGCGGCGCTGGTCCTGGGACCGCTGTTCTTCCCGACCGTCTCGCCGCTGGCGGGCACCCTGGCCGCGTTCGCGACGTTCGGCGTGGGATTCGTGGCCCGGCCGCTGGGTTCGGTGCTGTTCGGGCACATCGGGGACCGGCACGGCCGCCGGCCGGTCCTCGTCGTCTCGCTGCTGCTGACGGGCGCCTCGACGGTCGCGGTCGGCTGCCTGCCGACGTACGACGCGATCGGGGTCGCCGCTCCCCTGCTGCTGGTCACCCTGCGCTTCCTCCAGGGGCTGGGGCTCGGCGGGGAGTGGGGCGGGGCCGTGCTCCTGACCGTCGAGCACGCGCCGCCCGAGCGCCGCGCCCTGTGGTCGAGCTTCCCGCAGGTGGGTCCGTCGGTGGGCTTCCTGCTCGCCAACGGCTCGATGCTGACGCTGTCGGCGACCCTGTCCGAGGCGCAGTTCGCCCAGTGGGGGTGGCGGGTGCCGTTCTGGGCGGCCGGGGTGCTCGCCGCGGCGGGCCTGTGGCTGCGCTCGTCGCTGGCCGAGAGCCCTCGCTTCCTGGAGATCGAGGAACCCGCGCGGGTACCGCTCGCCGAGGTGGTGCGCGACCACTGGCGGCTGGTCCTGCTGACCGCGGGCGCGCTGGCCGTCGGCTACGCGGTCTTCTACGCCGTCACCACCTGGTCCCTCGCCTACGCCACGGAGCGGCTCGGGGTGAGCCGGAGCGTCATGCTGACCTGCGTCCTGGCCGCGGTGGTGGTGAAGGGCGCGCTCACCCCGGCGGCGGCCATGCTCGGCGACCGGTACGGGCGGCGGCCGATGTGCCTGGCCGGCTGCGCGGCCGCCGCGGTGTGGATGTTCCCGCTGGTCGGGCTGCTCGCGACCGGAGAGCCGCTGCTGATGTTCGCCGGGTTCCTCGGGGCGATGCTCGCGTTCATCACGATGTTCGCGGTGGTCGCCGCCTATCTGCCCGAGCTGTACGAGCCGCGGGTGCGCTGCACCGGCGCAGCCGTCGGCTACAACCTCGGCGGGGTGGTCGGCGGCGCGCTCACCCCGATCGCGGCGACCGCGCTGGCCGAGCAGGGCGGCCGGGTGCCGTGGGGCGTGGGGGCGTATCTGACCGGGATCGCCCTGCTCAGCCTGGGGTGCTTCGCGCTGCTGCCGGAGACCCGGCCCGTGCCGGGCGCGGTGGCGAAGCCGGCGCCGGTCATGGATTGATCGCCAGCTCCAGATACGCCGCGAAGATCACCAGGTGAACGCCGCCCTGGAGCGGGGTGGCGCGGCCGGGTACGACCGTCAGCGAGGCCACGACGACCGTCAGGGCGAGCAGCACCATGTGCGTGGCGCCGAGCCCGAGGACGAGGGGCCCGGACAGCCAGACGGAAGCCAGGGCGACGGCGGGGATGGTCAGTCCGATGCTGGCCATGGCGGAGCCGAGGGCCAGGTTCAGACTGGTCTGCACCCGGTCGCGGCGGGCGGAGCGCAGGGCGGCGATGGTCTCGGGGAGCAGCACCAGCAGGGCGATGATGACGCCGACCACGGCGTGCGGCAGCCCCGCCGCCGCCACGCCGGACTCGATGGTCGGCGACACCCCCTTGGCCAGGCCGACCACGCCGATCAGGGCGAGGCCGAGCAGGCCCAGGCTGATCCGGGCGGTGCGCGCGGACGGCGCGTCGGCGTGGTGGTCCTCGCTTATCACCTCGCCCTGCCGGGTGATCGGCAGGAAGTAGTCGCGGTGCCTGACCGTCTGGGTCGCAACGAACAGGCCGTACAGCACGAGGGAGGAGATCGCGGCGAAGGTGAGCTGCAGCCCGGAGAACTCCGGGCCGGGCTTGCTGGTGGTGAAGGTCGGCAGCACCAGGCTGAGGGTGGCCAGGGTGGCGACCGTGGCGAGGGCCGCGCCGGTGCCCTCGGGGTTGAAGACGGCCGTGCGGTGGCGCAGGGAGGCGACCAGGAGCGTCAGGCCGACCACGCCGTTGCAGGTGATCATGACGGCGGCGAAGACGGTGTCGCGTGCGAGCGTGGAGCCCTTGTCGCCGCCGTCGGCCATCAGGGTGACGATCAGGGCGACCTCGATGACGGTGACGGCGACGGCGAGGACCAGTGAGCCGAAGGGCTCGCCGACCCGGTGCGCGACCACCTCCGCGTGGTACACGGCGGCGAGCACCGCGCCGGCCAGCACCAAGGTCACCAGCGCCACGAGCGGGCCGGGCAGATCACGTCCCCAGGTGAAGATCAGCAGGATCACCCCGAGCACCGGCACGAGGGACGTCCACCGGCGCGTGAGCGACCTGAGCCGAGCGATCATGCCGCGATCGTCGCAGACGGACCGGGGCTTCGCATTCCAGTCGGCAGGGGGCTTCCCGTCGGGGTCGGGCCGAAGCTCCGCGGTCCGGTCCGCGGGCCGCTCCGCGGTCCCCTTGCGCTGGTCAGGTGGTCCTTGCGGCCGGCTGCCACATCTCCTCCTCGCGTTCGGTGCTCGTCGCTCGGTCTCGTCGTCGCTTGGTGCCGATCGCTCTCCTGGGGGTCTTGCGGTCCCGCGCGGGCGGTGACCGATGGGTGTCTCGGCGCCCGCGGACACGACGCGGCACCGGGAGCGACGTCGGCGAGGCGCCGCGCCGCTCCCGGTGCCGGGTGCGCTGAGGGACCGACGGGGGTCAGGCGTCAATGCTGTCCTTCGGAATCCGCGTGTCCTCCGCCTGCGCCGCCTCGGCGGCGGCCTGCTTCCTGGAGGCCATCAGGCTGGTGATCGTGGTGACGATCAGGACGGTGCAGATCACGCCGAGGGAGACCGGGATGCTGATCTCCGGGACGTGGACGCCGGACTCGTGCAGGGCGTGCAGCACCAGCTTCACACCGATGAAGCCCAGGATGATCGACAGACCGTACGAGAGGTGGACCAGCTTCTTCAGCAGGCCGCCGATGAGGAAGTACAGCTGCCGCAGACCCATGAGGGCGAAGGCGTTGGCGGTGAACACGATGTACGGGTCCTGGGTGAGGCCGAAGATCGCGGGGATGGAGTCCAGGGCGAACAGCACGTCGGTGGTGCCGATGGCGAGCATCACGACCAGCATCGGGGTCATGACCCGCTTGCCGTTCTCCTGGATCCACAGCTTGGTGCCGTGGTACCGGTCCGCGACGCCGAAGCGGCGCTCGGCGGCCTTCAGGAGCTTGTTCTCCTCGTACTCCTCGTCCTCCTCGTCGGCCCGGGCCTCCTGGATGAGCTTCCAGGCGGTCCAGATCAGGAAGGCGCCGAAGAGGTAGAACACCCACGAGAAGCTGGCGATGATCGCGGCGCCGGCGGCGAT
Organism: Streptomyces sp. NPDC052687; assembly: GCF_040678395.1. NCBI lineage: Bacteria > Bacillati > Actinomycetota > Actinomycetes > Kitasatosporales > Streptomycetaceae > Streptomyces > Streptomyces sp. NPDC052687. The sequence goes on from NZ_JBFATR010000039.1 coordinate 12,260, forward strand.
GAAGATCGCGCGCAGCACCAGGGCTATCAGGACGCCGATGAGCAGGACCCGCTGCTGGTACTGCGACGGGACCGCGAACTTCGCCATGATCAGGACGAAGACGAACAGGTTGTCGACGCTCAGCGACTTCTCGGTGATGAAGCCCGCGAAGAACTCGCCGGCCGGCTGACCGCCGCCGAAGACGAGCAGACCGAGGCCGAAGAGGGCGGCCAGGACGATCCAGACGACGGTCCAGATCCCGGCTTCCTTGATGGATACGTCATGGGGCTTGCGGCCGATGAAGAAATCGACCGCGATCAGGGCGGCGAGGCCCACGACCGTCAGGACCCACAGGGTCACGGAAACTTCCACTGCGCCTCCGGCAGTACGTAACGGCGAACAGAACAGTCAGCGTCGTCGCGCTGCCGGAGGTCTCTTCCACCCGGTGAAGGGCCGACGCCCCGGGATCCGGCCGGATCCGTATTGACGGGGTCGCCGCAGCAGACAGGGAGTACTCCCCTCCGTGCGGATAAGACTACCCAATCACCAAGGAAAGGTAAAGTGATCAGTAAAAGAAGGGCCAAAAGCGCTGGTCAGAGTCCTTTACTGGCGCTTGGCACGGTGGTGGGTGCGGGTCAGCGGCGGGGGCCGGTGCGGGCGGACGGCGGGGGCCGGTGCGGGTCATCGGCGCCAGGCGCGGCGGGCCGCCGCGACCTGGGTGAGGACCTGCTGGAGCACCTGGCTGCCGGGCGGCACCAGCGACGGCTCGTAGGTCCAGGCGTGTCCGACCCACGGGTCGGCGAGGTGGTCGTCCGGCACCGGGGTCAGCCGCAGCAGCGAACGCCACAGCGGGTCGAGCAGCGGGCCGTAGGCCGCGGCGTCCTCGCGGTCGGCGACCATCATCAGGTGGACGCCGACGGAGGGGCCCTCGTCCGCGAGGTAGCGCAGCTGGGTGACGGCCCGGTCGTCGAAGCCGTGCGGGAAGTCGTTGATGACGAGCAGGTGCTGGGCGGTGTCGAGGTCCGGCGGGAGGGCGTCGGCGGCGCCACCGCGGACGGCCATCTGCACCAGGTCGACCCGCTGGGTCAGCCTGGCCAGGATCTCCGCCACTCCGGCGGCACCCAGGGCGGGCGGCGCCGCGAGCACACCGGTCTGCACCAGCGGTGCCAGCGCCTGGGCGCCGGTCCCGGCCGGGTCGATGACGTAGACGCTGAACTCGCCCGCCGGATGGACGGCGAGCAGCCGGGCCACGTGCGCGACCGCCGACTCCATCGCCATGCGGCGCGTGTCGTGGGCGTCGGCGAACGAGCCGTCGAGCGAGCCCGTCCGGCCGCTGTCGATCCACAGGCCGCGCTCCAGCGGCAGCCGGACCAGCATGGGTATGCGCAGCTGGGCGCATTCGGACAGGTGCAGGTCACCGAGGCGCAGGGCCATCGGCAGTTCCATGGGGACCCGGTAGCCGTGCCAGACGGGGTTGTCCCAGCGGGCGTACGCGGGCGGCAGCGCGGGTTCGACGACGGCCGCCTCGGCGGTGAGCTGGGCAACGTCCCGGTCGAGGGCCTGGCGGGCCTGGTCGACGAGCTGGGTGTGCTTGGCGCGGGCCGCCTCGCGGGCGGCGTCCGCCTGTCCGCCGATCCTGCTGCGCGGATCGGAGAGGACCTGTTCCAGCTCCTTCTCCATGCGCGAGTCGGCGAAGTCGACGGCGCTGCGGAAGGCGGCCGTGGCGCGGGCCAGGTCCTCGAACATGCCCCACACCTGGTTGTAGAGCCGCTCGTCCATCGTCCAGCCGGTCGCGTCGCCCGCGACGGGGCGCGCGGGCTGCCCGGGTGCCGCCGGGGGCGCGGCCGGCGGAGGCGGGGGCGGGGCGGTGGTGCGCCGGCGGGGGTGGTGGTAGTCGATCGGGCCGCCGGTGGTGGTCCCGGTGGATCCGGCGGTAGACCCGGAGGTGGGTCCGGCGATGGACCCGGTGGGTCCGGCGGTGGGCCCCGTGGTGGGCGCGGTCTGCTGGGTGAGGCCGGACGGGTCGGCGGGTGCCGGGTCGGCGGCGGAGCCGGGCGTGGGGCCGGTCGTGCCCTGAGGGCTCTGCGTGCCGTAGGGCGACCCGCTCGGGTCGGGGCCGAGGGCGGGGGCGGGAGTCTGCCGGGTGCGGTCGGAGTCCGCCGTACGCGGCGGGGGCGCGGCGATCGAGCGGGCCGCGCCCCGCGCCACCGCCTCGTCGACGGCGGCGGCGAGCCGGTGGGCCTCGGGCAGGCTCTGGTCGGCGAAGAGCGCGGCCAGGCCGCCCGCGTAGCCCTGGCCGACGGCGCGCACCTTCCACGCGCCCTGCCGGCGGTAGAGCTCCAGGGCGACGACGGCCGTCTCGGCCTCCAGGCCGGTGAGGGTGAAGGTGGCGATCTCGTCGCCGTCGAGTCCGGTGACGGCGACGGAGGGCGCGGCGACGGCACCGAAGCGGGCGGGGCCGCCCGGGGTGCCGGCGGGCAGGGCGAGCAGCACGGTGACCCGGTGCACGGTGTCCGGCATGGCGTCCAGGTCCACCGCGAGACGGTGGGCGGCGGCCGCCTGCCGGGAGACCTCCAGGCCGGGCAGGGTGGGGGCGCCCGGATGGACGACCCCCTCGGCGCCGTGGACCTTTCCGTTCTCGTCGCCGAGTGTCGCCGCGGCCACGACCGGCGTGGCGGCCGAGACCCTGATCTCGAGACGAGCCTGGGAGAGCGGGTGGTTCTGCCCCCGCACCAGCTCGGCCGTCATCGCCTTCGTCCCCCTGCTGTCGCTGTGTAGGTGTGTGGTGTGCCGCTCGCCGGGCCGCGTCAGAGCAGCGGCAGGATGGACGGCATCAGGTCCTGGAAGGTACGGCCGTTGGCCGGGGTGCCGAGGGCGGTCATCGACCAGCCGGTGCCCACCCGGTGCACCTTCGCCATGATCTGGGCCGTGTAGGCGCCGCCGCCCGCGAGGGTGTAGCGGGCCAGCTCCTGGCCGTTGGTCTCGTCGACCAGGCGGCAGAACGCGTTCTGCACCTCCTGGAAGGTCTGCCCCGTGAAGGAGTTCACGGTGAAGACGATCTGGTCGATGTGGACCGGCAGGCGCTGGAGGTCGACGAGGATCGCCTCGTCGTCGCCGCCCTGGCCGACGCCGCCGACGAGGTTGTCGCCGGTGTGGCGCACGGAGCCGTCGTCGCTCACCAGGTGGCGGAAGAAGACGACGTCGACCGGCTGCTTGTCCGCGAACAGCACGGCGGAGGCGTCGAGGTCGATCTCGCGGGTGCGCGAGCCGAACAGGCCACGCCGCGGGGCCGCCTGCCAGCCGAGACCCATGCGCACCGCGGTCAGGCTGCCGCCGTCGTTCTTCTGCAGACTGATGGCCTGACCCTTGGTCATGTTGACGGTCACGCGCTGATTCCCCTCTCGAGCAGTCCCCTGTTGCCGCGATGCCGCGGTTGACCTGAACCCTACGCAGGGGCACTGACAGTGCCGTACCCCGGCCCGGACTTTGTGTCGGTCTTGCAACACAGCCCAGCCGGTGGCGGGGCCGGCGGGGCTGCGGGGGCGCCGGTTCCCGGCGCCCGTCGGGCGTCAGGACAGGCCCGCCTCCTTCATCTGGCGCAGTTCCTTCTTCATCTCGGAGACCTCGTCGCGCAGCCGGGCCGCGATCTCGAACTGGAGATCGGCGGCGGCGGCCCGCATCCGGGCGGTCAGCTCCTCGATCTGCTCGGCGAGTTCGGCCGCCGGGCGGTCCGTCGGCACGGTCTCCTTGGCCTTGCCCTTGGCCGCCTTGGCCTTGCCGGCCTTCGCGCCCTTGGTGGAGTGCTCGGCGAGCGAGGGCACCGGGGCCTTGGTGGCGCGGCCGTCCTTCTTGGCCCGGTAGCCGCTGCCGAGCAGCTGCTCGGTGTCGACCTCCTCGCGGGCGATCTGCGCGACGATGTCGTTGATCTTCTTGCGCAGCGGCTGCGGGTCGATGCCGTTCGCCTTGTTGTAAGCGATCTGCTTCTCGCGGCGGCGGTTGGTCTCGTCGATGGCGCGCTCCATCGCCGGGGTGATCTTGTCGGCGTACATGTGGACCTGGCCGGAGACGTTGCGCGCCGCGCGGCCGATGGTCTGGATCAGGGAGGTGCCGGAGCGCAGGAACCCCTCCTTGTCGGCGTCGAGGATCGCCACCAGGGACACCTCGGGCAGGTCGAGGCCCTCGCGCAGCAGGTTGATGCCGACCAGTACGTCGTACTCACCGGCGCGCAGCTCGCGCAGCAGTTCCACGCGGCGCAGGGTGTCGACGTCGCTGTGCAGGTAGCGGACCTGGATGCCGAGTTCCAGGAAGTACTCGGTCAGGTCCTCGGCCATCTTCTTGGTGAGGGTGGTGACCAGGACGCGTTCGTCGCGCTCCACGCGGGTGCGGATCTCGTGCACCAGGTCGTCGATCTGGCCCTCGGTGGGCTTGACGACGACCTCGGGGTCGACGAGGCCGGTCGGGCGGATGATCTGCTCGACGACGCCGTCCGCGCGGGACAGCTCGTAGGTGCCGGGGGTGGCGGAGAGGTAGACGGTCTGGCCGATGCGCTCCTGGAACTCCTCCCACTTCAGGGGGCGGTTGTCCAGGGCGGAGGGGAGGCGGAAGCCGTGGTCGACGAGGGTGCGCTTGCGGGAGGCGTCGCCCTCGTACATGGCGCCGATCTGCGGGACGGTGACGTGTGACTCGTCGATGACGAGGAGGAAGTCGTCCGGGAAGTAGTCCAGCAGGGTGTTGGGCGGGGAGCCGGGCAGACGGCCGTCGAAGTGCATCGAGTAGTTCTCGACACCGGAGCAGGTGCCGATCTGGCGCAGCATCTCCAGGTCGTAGGTGGTGCGCATGCGCAGCCGCTGGGCCTCCAGGAGCTTGCCCTGCTTCTCCAGCTCGGCCAGGCGCTCGGCCAGCTCCTTCTCGATGTCGTTGATCGCCCGTTCCATGCGCTCGGGGCCGGCGACGTAGTGGGAGGCCGGGAAGACGTAGAGCTGCTGGTCGTCGCTGACGATCTCGCCGGTGATCGGGTGGAGCGTGGAGAGGGCCTCGATCTCGTCGCCGAACATCTCGATGCGGACGGCCAGCTCCTCGTAGACCGGGAAGATCTCGATGGTGTCGCCGCGGACCCGGAAGGTGCCTCGGGTGAAGGCCAGGTCGTTGCGCGTGTACTGGATGTCCACGAAGCGGCGCAGCAGCTGGTCCCGGTCGATCTCGTCGCCGACCCGCAGGGGGACCATGCGGTCCACGTACTCCTGGGGCGTGCCGAGGCCGTAGATGCAGGACACCGAGGCGACCACGACGACGTCGCGGCGGGTGAGCAGCGAGTTGGTCGCGGAGTGGCGCAGCCGCTCGACCTCCTCGTTGATCGAGGAGTCCTTCTCGATGTAGGTGTCCGACTGGGGGACGTACGCCTCCGGCTGGTAGTAGTCGTAGTACGAGACGAAGTACTCGACGGCGTTGTTCGGCAGGAGCTCGCGGAACTCGTTCGCCAGCTGGGCGGCCAGTGTCTTGTTCGGCGCCATGACCAGGGTGGGGCGCTGAAGCTTCTCGATCATCCACGCGGTGGTGGCGGACTTGCCGGTGCCGGTCGCGCCGAGCAGCACGACGTCCTTCTCGCCGGCTTCGATGCGCCGGGCGAGCTCTTCGATGGCCGCGGGCTGGTCGCCGCTCGGCTGGTAGGGGCTGACGACCTCGAAGGGCGCCACCGTACGTTCGATCTGGGAAACGGGCCGCATGTCATCCACCGTACGACCCTCCACTGACAACCGGCTCTGATCAGCGGTTCTCCGGCTCAGTGGTCCTGCGGGGTGCGGGTGCGGCGGCCGGTAGGGCGGCGGCGGGCGCTCAGCGGGAAGCGGCCGCCCTGGTTGCGGACGGGGACGTGGGCCGGGACGCCCGGCTTGTTCTCCGGGCGGGGCCAGTCGGGCTTGCCCATGACCATCAGCGGGTCGAACAGCACGACGACGCCCGCGAGGCACAGGAACGCCAGCGGGCCGATCAACATGGGGGCGAGCAGGGTGGCGGGCGAGTCGCCCGTGGCCGGTCCGCCGGTGCCTCCGTGCAGGTGGACGCTGAGGGCGGCCATGCCGGTGTAGTGCATGCCGCTGACGGCGAGGCCCATGACGAGGCTGGCGCCGATGCTCCACAGGAACCCCCGGACCTGTCCGGCCGCCCAGAGGGCCGCCGTGGCGGCGGCCATCGCTATGACGACGGACGCGGCGACGGTGAGGGTGTTGTACTCCAGCTGCCCGTTCAGCCGCATTCCGGCCATGCCCAGGTAGTGCATCGAGGCGATGCCCAGGCCCGTGATGGTGCCGCCGGTGAACAGGGCGGTTCCGGTGGCGCCGCGGTAGCCGACGATGAAGATCCCGATGCCGACCATGACGATGGCGACGCCCAGGCTGGCGTACGTGATCGGCTTGTCGTAGTGGATCGGCGCCTCCTCGACCGTGAACCCCATCATCGCCACGAAGTGCATGGTCCAGATGCCGGAGCCGATGGCCGCCGAGCCGAGGGCGAGCCAGCCGGAGCGCCACGATCCGGCCACGAGCATGGATCTGGTGGTGCACCGCAGGCCGAGGGCACCGCCGAGGCAGGCCATGAGATAGGCCACCAGCGGGGTGACGAGGCCATAGCTGAATCCGTCGACCGTGCCTTGCATGCGCGGCTGCCCTTCCGCCCTCTTCCATCCCGGAAGTTCCTGAAATGCGCCCCCTCCCAGAACCGCCCAAGCGGTCAGGGTCGAGGCAGAGAGTATGACTCCCACCGGAATGGTCGAACGACTTTCCGGCAAAGAAACACGGCCTCGCCCCACTTGTGCGGCCCAGGTGACGGGCGTTCGGCAACACCATTCAATCGGTGGCCATCCCGCACCCCCCTCGCGTTGACCCTGTGCTGTCACAGTTGAGCTGTCCGTGACCGCTCGACGCGAGGAGTACGCATGCACCCGCGCGCAGCCACCGCCACGATCACCTCGCTCCTGGGGACCGCCGCACTGCTGTTCCCGGTTCCCCACGCACGGGCCGAGGCCGCGGCGCAGCGGCCCGCCGTGATCGCCCACCGGGGCGCCTCCGGCCACGCGCCGGAGAACACCCTGGCCGCCGTCGACAAGGCGGCCGAGCTGGGCGTCGAGTGGGTCGAGAACGACGTCCAGCGCACCAGGGACGGCGAACTCGTGGTGATCCACGACGACAGTCTGCAGCGCACCACCGACGTCGAGACGGTCTTCCCCGACCGGGCTCCCTGGAAGGTCGGCGACTTCACCGCCGCCGAGATCGCCCGCCTGGACGCGGGAAGCTGGTTCGGTCCGGCGTACGCGGGCGCGCGCGTACCGACGCTTGAGCAGTATCTGCGCCGCGTCGAGTCCCACCACCAGAAGCTGCTCTTGGAGATCAAGAAGCCGGAGCTGTATCCGGGCATCGAGCGGGACACCCTGAAGGTGCTGGCCAACGAGGGCTGGCTCGACCGGAGCCATGTGACGGGGCGCCTGGTCGTGCAGAGCTTCAGCGCGGACAGCATCCGGACCGTCCACAAGCTGCGTCCCGCCGTACGGACGGGGTTCCTGGGGGCACCGCCCATCGCGGAGCTTCCCGGGTACGCGACGTTCGTGGACCAGGTCAACCCGCCGTACGGCGCCCTGTCCACCGGTTACGTCGCCTCGGTGCACGCCTTCACCGGGGCGCACGGCCGGGCGCTGCAGGTGTCCACCTGGACGGTGGACTCGGCGGACACCGCGCGGACGGTCGCCGCGTACGGGGTGGACGGCATCATCACCAACCGGCCGGACGTGGTGCGGGAGGCGCTGGACGGGGAGTGACGCGCGGGCCGGCGGGCGGGGAATGACGGCGGGCCGGCGGACGGGCAGGGACGGCGGGCCGGCAGCGGGGAAGGACGAAGGGCCGGCGGGCGGGGATGGACGGAGGGTCGGCGGGCGGGCGTTGTCAGTGGCGGGTCGTACGGTGGGTCGCATGAACAGCGATGGGCGGGACGGGCGGCAGGACGTGGGTGTGGTGTGGGCCGTGGTCGGCACCGGCATCGGTCCGCTGCTGCTGGCCGCGACCGGTGACGGTCTGGTCAACGTGGTGTTCCACGCCACGGACGCCGTGCGGGACAAGGCGCTGGAACGGCTCGCGTCCCGGCTGGGGACCGAGCCCGTCCACGCGCCCGGCTCCCCGCTCCTGGCCGAGGCGATACGCCAGGTGGAGGCCTACTTCCGGGGCGCCCGGCGGGACTTCGACCTGCCGCTGGACTGGTCGCTGATCTCCGGCTTCAACCGCCAGGTGCTGCGCGAACTGGCCGTCGGCGTGCCGTACGGCTCGGTGGTGGGCTACGGCGATCTGGCGGACCGGGTCGGTCAGCCCGGCGCGGCCCAGGCGGTGGGGGCCGCGATGGGCGCCAATCCGCTGCCGGTCGTCGTGCCCTGCCACCGGGTCGTCGAGCGCGACGGCGGGATCGGCGGGTTCGGCGGCGGTCTGGAGGCCAAGCGGAAGCTGCTGGCGCTGGAGGGCGTGCTGCCCGAGCCGCTGTTCTGAGACGTCCGCCGGAGGTCTCACGTGTAGTGACGGGCCTCGAAGACGTTGCCGTCGGGGTCGCGGAAGTAGAAGCTGCGCCTGGCCGGGCCGCGTGCGCCGTAGGAATCGTGGGAGATCTCCGACACGGGCACCTCGTGTGCGCGCAGGCGCGCGAGGAGGGCGTCGAAGGCGTCCGGCGGCAGGGACAGGCAGACGTGGTTGACGGGGTGGCCGGCGCTCTCGGGGGCGCCGGGGAGCATGGTCATGCGCTCGGCCATGGTCAGCGGGGCCAGGTCGAGGATCGTCTCCTCGTTCACCCGGACGGAAGGGAAGGAGACCTGGCCCGCGACGAAGTCGGTGAGCCGCAGCGGGGTGAGGCCCACCGCCGTCTCGTAGAACGTCGCCGAGGCGACCGGGTCGCGCACCCAGAGGACGACATGGTCGAGACGTGTCGAGTTTTCGGTCATGCGCCCCAGGCTGGTGGTGTCCCCCACAGGCCGCAAGCGTTTGAGAGGACACGCCGCCCGCCAGAGATGAGGGAGAACCGACGGACGGGAGGCGGTCGCGTGACGCAGGTGCCGGAGCTGGTCGTGTCGGAAGAGGTGCGCGAGGCGCTCGCCGCGCGTCGCCCCGTGGTGGCCCTGGAGTCCACGATCATCGCGCACGGGCTGCCGCGCCCCCGCAATCTGCGCGTGGCGCGGGAGCTGGAGGAGGCCGTACGGCAGGAGGGCGCCGTTCCCGCGACCGTCGCCGTCCTGGACGGCCGGCCGCACGTCGGCCTGGACAAGGAGCAGCTGGAGCGGATCGCGGGCGGGGACGGGATCCGCAAGCTGGGCCACCGTGATCTGGCGCTCGCCGCGGCCCGCGGGGCGAGCGGGGCGACGACCGTCTCGGCGACGGCGCTGCTCGCGGCCCGGGCCGGCCTGCGGGTGTTCGCCACCGGCGGGCTCGGCGGGGTGCACCGGCAGTGGACGGTGACGCAGGACGAGTCGGCCGACCTGGGTCTGCTGGCCCGCACCCGGATCACGGTGGTGTGCGCGGGGGTGAAGTCGATCCTGGACGTGCCGGCCACGTTGCAGCGGCTGGAGACGCTGGGCGTGGCGGTGGCCGGATACCGCACGGACCGGTTCCCCGGCTTCTATCTGTCGGACTCGGGGCATCCGGTGGACTGGACGCTGGACAGTCCGGAACAGGTGGCGCGGGTGATGCGGGCGCAGGACGCGCTCGCGCTGCCGGAGTCGGCGCTGATCGTGGCCAATCCGGTGCCCGAGGCCGAGCAGCTGGATCCGGGGCTGCACGCGCGCGTGCTCGCCGACGCGCTGCGCGCCTGCGAGGAGCAGGGCGTCACCGGTCAGGCGGTCACGCCGTTCCTGCTCGACTACCTGGTGCGGCACACGGACGGGGCCTCGCTGAGCGCCAACCTGGCGGCGGTGCGGGGCAACGTACGGCTGGCGGCGCGGATCGCGGCGGCCTGGGCCGGGGCGTGACGGGGGCGGACGGCACGGCGGGGGCGGGGTCCCCCGGTGCGGGCGCGCTGCTCGTCGTCGGGGACGTCGTCACCGATGTGGTCGCCCGGCACAGCGGTTCCCTGGCGCCCGGTACGGACACGGCGGCCGTGGTACGCACCGTGCCCGGCGGGGCGGGCGCCAACGTGGCCTGCTGGGCGGCTCGTTCGGGGAGCGCGGAGGTGCGGCTGCTGGGCCGGGTGGGGGCGGACGCCGCCGCCTGGCACGAGCGGGAGCTGGCGGCCTGCGGGGTGTCCGCGCGGCTGGTCGTCGATCCGGAGGCGCCCACGGGCACGGTGATCTGCCTCGTCGACACGGACGCGGCGGCCGAGCGGACGTTCCTGACGGACAGCGGGGCGTCCCTGCGGCTGGGCCCCGGTGACTGGTCGGACGCGCTGCTCGACGGTGTCGTACGGCTGCACCTGTCGGGCTACCTGCTGTTCTCCGAGCCGAGCCGGGCGCTGGTGGCGACGGCCCTGGCGGCGGCACGCGCGCGTGGGGTGCCGGTGAGCCTGGATCCGGCCTCCGCGGGTTTCCTGGCGGAGCTGGGCGCGGAGCGCTTCCTGTCGCTCGTCGACGGGGTCGACGTACTGCTGCCCAGCCGCGACGAGGCCCGGCTGCTCACCGGTTCGCGCGACGCGGTGGCCGCCGCTGCCGAGCTGAGCCGGCGGGTTCCGCTGGTGGTGGTCAAGCAGGGCGCCGAGGGCGCGCTGGTGGCGCGGTCCGGAACGGTGACCGCGCGGGTCCCCGCCGTACCGGCGACGCCTCGTGACACGACCGGCGCCGGGGACGCGTTCACGGGCGCGTTCCTCGCCGCGCTGCTCGCGGGCGCGGAGCCCGAGGAGGCGGCACGGGCGGGCTGCGCGGCGGGGGCGCGGGCGGTGGAGCGGGTGGGGGGCAGGCCGCCCGGGGTGGGCTGAGGGGGCGTGGCGCCGGGGCGGGCGCGGTTCCCGTGGGCTCCTGGTGGTGCGGGCGGGCGGGAGCGGTTCGCGTGCGCTCGCGAACGGGTCGGGAGGGCGGGCCCGGTGCGTGCGCTCGCGAACGGGTCGGGAGGGCGGGCCCGGTGCGTGCGCTCGCGAACGGGTCGGGAGGGCGGGAGCGGTGCGTGCGCTTCCAGGGTGTGCGGGGCGAAGGGGTGTGGGTCGCGCGAGTGGTACGGGCGCTCTGAGTGGTTCGGTCGTGAGTGGTTCGGGCGGCGTAAGCGGTTCGGGCATCGCGAGCGGTTCGGGTGCCGTAAGCGGTTCGGGCGTCGTGGGTGGTTCCGAACCGTAAGCGGGAGCGGACCCTGCCCCTACGCCCTGCGGCCCCACGCCGAGATCATCGGCGGGCCGGCCAGGTCCAGTGTGCCGGCGGCGATGTTGACGAGGTGGCGGTCGATCTCCTCGGCGGTGGCGAGGCCGGCGGCGATCAGGTCGTCGCGGATCTGACGGATCGTCGTGGACTCCAGCACGGCACAGGCCGGCGCGGTGACGGGGAAGTAGGCCTCGGCCTCGACCCGCCGCAGCCCGGCCGCGCGGAGCAGACGCGGCAGGGCGCGCCCGAAGGCGAGGTCGGCTCCGCGGGCGGCGAGGAGCTGGCGCAGCGCCTGCCGCAGCCGGTTGGCCAGTTGCTGCGCGGGCCCGTGCTCGTCGGGGCAGACCAGCGGTTGCAGGGCGAGGTCGACGTCCTCGACGAGGAGCCGTCCGCCGGGGCGCAGGGCCTTGGCCATCGACCGCAACGCGCGTGTGCAGTCGGGCACCCGGGCGAGCACCAGCCGGGCGTGCACGAGGTCGAAGCCCTCACCCGGCGGCTCGTCGGCGCTCACATCGTGGACGCGCACCTCCACCGGAGGACGGGCGGCCCCGACGGTCCAGGAGGTATCGACGTCGGTGGCGACGACCCTGCCGGTGGGGCCGACCCTCTTGGCGAGCCAGGAGACGACGGTCGTGCCGCCCGCGCCCACCTCCCAGCAGCGCCAGCCGGGTCCGACGCCGAACCCTTCGAGGTGCCGGAACGTCGTGGGGTCGAACAGGGCGGCGAGCGCGGCCGAGCGCTCCGTCGCCCCGGATTGCTGGTATGGAAGGAGATTCCCGTCGGTCAGCGTCATGCCGCGATCATCCCATTTGTCGGACTTGCCGAGAGTGGGCGACGCTCCGGCGGTACCCGAAGTCCCGTTGTCCACAGGCGGGAACAAAACGGAACCCATGCCTTCCCCAGGCTTCCCCGCCCTGCTCGCGCCCCTGGCACACTGGCGCGAAAGCGCGGAAACGCGACGTGAGGGTCCACGCAAGGAGATCCAGATGTCCATGGCAGGGAATCTGCGGAAGGTGACGAGCCTCGGCAGGGTCGGCGGCCTCCGCAGAGTGGCACGGCTGGCCCGGCGGCGCCCGCGCGTCGACCTGAGCCACCCCGCCCGCTCCCCGCTGGGCTCCTCGGTCGTCAACTGCGTGGCATACGAGGACGGCGTCCGGGTTCCCCTGGGCGGCGACCTGGACGACGCCGTGCGTCGGGTCCGCAAGAGCGGCCACGGTTTCGTCTGGCTCGGCCTGCACGAGCCGACGGACGAGGAATTCGCGGGCGTCGCCGAACTCTTCGACCTGCATCCGCTCGCGGTGGAGGACGCGATCGAGGCCCATCAGCGTCCGAAGGTGGAGCGGTACGACGAGACGCTGTTCGCCGTGTTCAAGACGGTCTGCTACGTGGAGCACGAGGAGCTGACGGCCACCAGCGAGGTCGTGGACACCGGCGAGATCATGGTGTTCGTCGGCGAGGACTTCGTGATCACCGTGCGCCATGGCCGGCACGGCTCGCTGGGTCCGCTGCGCGAGGATCTGGAGTCCCGGCCCGACCAGCTCTCCAAGGGCCCCTCGGCGGTGCTGCACGCGATCGCGGACAACGTCGTCGACGACTATCTGCACGTCATCGAGGCGGTGCAGGAGGACATCGACCAGGTCGAGACGGACGTCTTCGCGGAGCACGGGGCGCGGGCCGATCCCGGTCGTATGTACCAGCTCAAGCGGGAGCTGCTGGAGCTGAAGCGGGCCGTGGTCCCGCTGGGCCGGCCGCTGCAGGACCTGGCCGGCCTTCCCATACGGGTGGTGGACCCGGAGATACAGGCGTACTTCCGCGACGTCTCCGACCACCAGCTGCGCGCCGCCGAGCAGATCGCCGCCTTCGACGAACTGCTCAACTCGATCCTCCAGGCGCACCTCGCGCAGGTCACGGTCGCGCAGAACGAGGACATGCGGAAGATCACGGCGTGGGCGGCGATCGTCGCCGTGCCGACGATGGTGTGCGGCATGTACGGCATGAACTTCGACCACATGCCGGAACTGCACTGGCGGTACGGCTACGGCATGGTCATCGGTGTCATATCGCTGGCGTGTCTGACGCTGTACCGCGGCTTCCGGCGCAACGGCTGGCTCTGAGCGCGGGAGCTGCGTGCGCGGGAGCTGCGGGCGGGGGGTGCCGGCCGTCGGTCGCGGTCACCGATCGCCAGGCGCCGGTCGCGGTCACCGGTCGCCGCGGCAGCGGGACCGGCGCGGCGGTCAGTTCCTCGCGTAGACCCGCTCGGCCCACTCCGCGATCTGGTCTTCCGGCAGATGGCGGACCAGGTCGGCCTCGCTGATCATGCCGACGAGGCGTTTGTTGTCGATGACGGGCAGCCGGCGGATCTGGTGGTCCTCCATCTCCCGCAGCACCTCGCTGATGTCGGCGTCCGCCTCGATCCAGCGCGGCGTGCCCTGGGCCATCTCGCCCGCGGTTACCTTGGCCGGGTCGTGGCCCACCGCCACGCAGCCGACGACGATGTCACGGTCGGTGAGGATGCCGCAGAGGCGTTCGTTCTCGTCACTGATGGGCAGGGCGCCGACGCCGAGTTCGCGCATCAGCTGGGCGGCGCGGTCCAGGGTCTCGTGGGCGGGGATCCACTGGGCACCGCGGTGCATGATGTCTCCGGCAGTGGTCATGAGGTACCTCCCGGTGCCGGACGGCCGGCGCGGCGCAGGAGGCACCGCTGGTCCCGGCGCACTTCATTCTGACCGCGCGGACCGGCACCCGCACCCGGAGCAGGGCCCCTGGACCAGGGCCCCGGGACGAGGGCCCCGGGACGAGGGCCCCAGGACGAGGGTCCCGGGACGAGGGCCCTGGGACCAGGGTCTCGCCGTTCAGCCCCGCCAGGCCGGGCGGCGCGGGTCGTCCGTGCGCACCAGCACGTCGGCCGTGCCGGCCGGGTCGATCTCCTCGTCGTAGCGCTCGAAGGCGGGGAGGGTCCAGTGGTCGGCCTCGGGGGTGCGGCGGCGCAGGGCGCCCGGTGAGAGGAGGAGATGGACGGTCAGGTCGAAGGGGAACCAGTGCCGAAGGAGGAGGGGGCCGTGCAGCAACAGCACGCCGCCGGGCGGGAGTCGGACGTAAGGGCTGCGGGTGGCGCGGTCGGTGACCGGGTCCCACAGGTCGGGCAGGACACGGCCGTCGCCGCCGGGTTCCAGGGGGCCGAAGACCTCGCGCCACAGGGCTCCGGTGTCGAACCAGCCGTCGTAGTAGGTGTCCACGTCCCGGTGGCCGTGCTCCAGCCGGAGCGAGGCGGGACGCAGAAAGCCCTCCGTACTCACCACCAGGGAGGGCCGGCCGCGCAGCCGCAACGCCTCGTGGACCCGGTCGGCGAGGTCCCCGGGCCGGGCCGCCGGGGCGCCGTCGATGGCGACGCGCGGCCAGGCGCCGCCGTCGCCCGGCTTCAGGTCCAGCAGCCGCTCGGCCAGCAGATCGCCGAGCCGGTCCCAGGTGATCGGTTCGAGTCGCACACCGCCCATGATGCGGCAGCGCGCGGTCGGCGGGCCCGGGTGGGCATCGCCCGGGTGGGCAACGCCCGGTCGGCCGCGCCATCGCGCTCCGCGCGCAGACGGGCGGGGAGCCGGGGGGAGGGGGGTGCGGGCGCAGGCCGCGGATAGACACCGGAGGGGCGAGGGCATGAACCGGATATGGCCGTACCCGCAACTCCCCCGGCCGGTGCGGGGCTTCTCGCCGTCCAGCCGCTCAGGCGCAAGCGGTGTGCCGCGTGCCGGCGCGGGCCGCTGCCGATGCTCGTCCTGGAGGACGGGGTGCCGCGCTGTCTGGACTGCGCCGACCTCGGGCATCTGGTGTTCCTGCCGCGCGGCGACACGGCGCTGACCCGCCGGGCACGGGAGGAGAGCGGGCTGTCGGTGGTGGTCGTACGGTTCAACCGGCGCAAGGGGCGCTACGAGCGGCAGGGCGTCCTGGTCGAGGCGGCGGGGCTCGCCCAAGCCGAGCGGCGCTGTCTGGCGGACGCGGAGGCGCGGCGCCGCCGGCGCATGCGGGACGCGCGGCGGCGTACGGAGCAGGACGCGCGGTTCACCGAGGCGTTCGCCACCGCGATACGGCGGCTCTTCCCCGGATGTCCGGCGGAGCGGGCGCGGGAGATCGCCGCCCACGCCTCGGTGCGGGGCAGCGGGCGGGTGGGCCGCAGCGCGGCGGGACGGGCCCTGTCCGAGGGTGCGGTGACCTCGGCGGTCGTGGCCTCCGTACGGCATGTGGACACGCCGTACGACCGGCTCCTCATGAGCGGGGTGCCCCGGCACGAGGCGCGGCAGCGGATCGCGGCGGCCGTGGAGACGGTGCTGCGGGCGTGGCGGGAGGCGGAGACCGAGTCTGCCAGGTGACGCGACGGGGCGGGGCGGGGCGGAGGGGAGGGCGGGGAGGGGGCGGGGGGGCGGGGAGGGGGCGGGGGCCCGGCGCGGCATTGGACACCGGCTCAGGCAGGGAGGTACGGCCCCCCGGTCGATCGCTCATGGACACGTGGGCCGGCCGATCGCTCACGGACCCGTGGCTGGACGTTCGCTTATGCGCGTGCGGCGTTCGGGCATGGTCGCGGGCGGCCGGGGCGGGATTGACTGGCCGGGACGGCGGAGGCGGCACCACGCGGCCGATGGTCGGAGAGGGGAGACGAGGGCGACATGATCGACGGTCCGTACTTCCTGCTGGTGGTGCTGGGGGTGCTCGGGACCGGCCTGGTGGCCGGTGTCTTCTGCGCGTTCTCCACGTTCGTGATGCGCGGGCTGGCCGCGTTGCCGCCCGCGCAGGGTGCCGCCGCGATGCGGGCGGTGAACGTGGCGGCCGTGCGGCCGGCCTTCATGGCCGTCTTCCTCGGCTCGGCGGTGCTGTGCGCGGTGACAGCGGTCGTGACGTTCGTCGTGTGGCCGGACGAGGGGGCGGTGGAGCTGCTGCTGGGCAGCGGGTCGTATCTGGTCGGCTCGTTCGGGGTCACCGTGGTGGCGAACGTGCCGCGCAACGACGCGTTGGCGCGGCTGGAACCGGGTACGGCGGAGGCCGCCGCGTACTGGTCGTCGTACGTGCGGGAGTGGACGGCGTGGAACCACGTGCGCACCGTCGCCTCGGCCGCCGCCGCGCTCGCCTACGTCCTCGCGCTGACCTGACTGACGCACCGCGACGGCCCGACGGCCCGACGGCCCCACAGCCCGACGGTTCGACGGTTCGACGGCCCGACATTCCGAGTCCCTGCGGGGGCGGCAAAGGGGACGTATCGTGTCCGTGTCCGAAAAGTGCCGGCGAGGACGCACGGCCGCCGCACGCGTGCGCGAGGACGTACGCCGGGAAGCTGGGGAGCCGGCCATGGCCGATCCCAAGGGATTCATGACCACGCCCCGCGAGGAGTGGCCCCGCCGACCCGTCGGGGAACGGGTGCGGGACTGGCACGAGGTGTACGTTCCGGGAGCGCTGCTGCCCATCATCGGCGAGCAGGCGGACCGGTGCATGGACTGCGGTGTCCCGTTCTGCCACCACGCCTGTCCGCTGGGGAACCTGATCCCGGAGTGGAACGACCTGGTCGCGCGGGCCGACTGGCGCTCGGCGGCGGACCGGCTGCACGCGACGAACAACTTCCCCGAGTTCACCGGCCGGTTGTGTCCGGCGCCGTGCGAGGCGGGGTGTGTGCTCGCGATCAACCAGCCGGCCGTGACCATCAAGAACGTGGAGTGCGCGATCGCGGACCGTGCCTGGGAGGAGGGGTGGGCGCCGCCGTGCCCGCCGGACCGGCTGTCCGGGCGGACGGTGGCGGTCATCGGCTCGGGCCCCACCGGCCTGGCCGCCGCCCAGCAGCTGACCCGGGCGGGGCACACGGTCGCGGTGTACGAGAAGGACGACCGGCTCGGCGGCCTGATGCGGTACGGCATCCCCGAGTTCAAGATGGAGAAGCACCATCTGGAGCGGCGGCTGGAGCAGATGCGGGCCGAGGGGACGAGGTTCCGCACCTCGACGGCGGTCGGGCGGGACGTCGACGCGGCCGGGCTGCGGGCCCGCTACGACGCGGTGGTGATCGCCACCGGGGCCACGGCGTGGCGGGAGCTGCCGGTGCCGGGGCGGGAGCTGGCCGGGGTGCACCAGGCGATGGAGTACCTGCCGCTGGCCAACCGGGTGTGCGCGGGCGATCTGGAGACGTCCCCGCTGTCCGCCGCCGGGAAGCACGTGGTGATCGTCGGCGGCGGGGACACGGGGGCCGACTGTCTGGGCACCGCCGTGCGGGACGGTGCCGCGTCCGTGACCCAGCTGGACATCTACGCGCAGCCGGGCACCGAGCGGGACGAGGACACCGAGCCCTGGCCCACGTACCGCGCGTCTACCGGCTGTCCGCCGCGCACGAGGAGGCGGCGGCGCTGCGGACGGCGCCGGCGGCCGACGCCGACGCCCGGCTGTTCGCCGCGTCGACGCTGCGCCTGACGGGCGACGCGGACGGGCGGGTGCGCGCGCTGCACTTGGTCGAGGTGGACGAGCGGCGCCGCCCGCTGCCGGGGACCGTCCGGACGCTCCCCGCCGACCTGGTGCTGCTCGCGCTCGGCTTCTCGGGGCCGGACCGGGAGGACGGGATCGTCGATCAGCTGGGCCTGGCCCTCGACCCCCGCGGCACCATCGCGCGCGACGAGGGCTTCGCGACCAATGTGCCCGGCGTGTTCGCGGCCGGTGACGCCGCCCGGGGACAGTCGCTGATCGTGTGGGCGATCGCGGAGGGACGGGCGGTGGCCGCGGCCGTCGACCGCCACCTGACGGGCAGCACCCGGCTGCCGGCACCCATCGGACCGTACGACCGGCCGATGGACGTGTAGCGGGCGGGCAGCCCCGGATCCGGCGTCCGGAGTCCGACGCCTGGGGCGGGCGTCCGGGTGGCGGCCGCCTGGCTCCGGCGTCTGACCCGGCGTCTGACCCGGCGTCCGGCCCGGCGTCTGCATCCGGCCCCCGGTCCCGGCGCCTGCATCCGGCGCCCGGCCCCGGCGTCGGCGTCGGACTTCGGCGCCCGGCCCGGGTGCCTGCATCCGGCGTCCGGCCCCGCGCCCGGCCCCGGCGCCTGGCCCCGGCTCCTGGGCAGCGCGCCACGGGGCTGGGGCGGCCGCCGGGACCAGCGTCCGCGGAGCCGCCCGGCTCAGCGGCGGCCGCGTTCGTCCGTGCCCGCCGTCTTGGCCGTGGCCAGGGCGATCCGGTTCCAGGTGTTGATGGTGAGGACGAGCGCGATGACCTGGGCGAGTTCCTCCTCGTCGAAGTGGGCGGCGGCCTCCGCGTAGACCTCGTCGGGGACGCCGTGGTCGGCGACGAGGGTGACGGCCTCCGTCAAAGCCAGGGCGGCCTGCTCGCGCTCGGTGAAGAAGTGCCGGGCCTCGCGCCACACGGCGACCATGTGCAGCCGTTCCTCGCTCTCGCCGGCCCGGCGCGCGTCGCCGGTGTGCATGTGGAGGCAGTACGCGCAGTGGTTGAGGTGGGAGGCGCGGATCTGGATCAGTTCGACCAGAGCCGGATCGAGCCCCGCGCGGGCGGCGGCGTCGAAGCCGACGAGGGCGCGGAAGGCCTTCGGGGCGGACCGCGCGAAGTCCAGGCGGGGGCGCTTCTCGGGCAGGGGCCGGGGGGCCGGGAGGGTCGGGGCGCCGGTGGGGTTCGTCCGTGTCGCGTTCGTCGTCATGGCTTCACGCTACGGTCCGCAAAGACCGGCTGTAGGGTGCATTTCCATGGCTGATTCGTGGGTCAATCAGGCGGAGCGGATCGGTGCCGACCTGCACCTGGAGCTGTCGGGACCGGGCGGGCGGCGGGCCGCGCTCATCCGCGCGCTGCGCGAGGCCGTGCGCAGCGGCCGGCTCGCGCCGGGCACCCGGCTGCCGCCCTACCGTTCGCTCGCCGCCGACCTCGGCGTGGCGCGGAACACGGTGGCCGACGCGTACGCGGAACTCGTCGCCGAGGGCTGGCTGACCGCCCGTCAGGGGTCCGGCACGCGGGTCGCCGAACGCGCCGAACCCCTCAACCGCACCGCGAACCGCGGTACGCACCGCGCTGCGAACCGCACCGCGAGGAACGGCACCGCGAGCAACGGCACCGCGAACCGCGCCGCGCGCGTGCCCCGAAAAGCACCTCCACGCGCGCGTGGGCCCCGACACGACCTGCGCCAGGGCACCCCGGACGCGTCGGCGTTCCCCCGCGCGGCCTGGCTGGCCTCCTACCGCAGGGCCCTGCAGCAGGCGCCCAACGAGGTGTTCGGGCCCGGCGATCCGGCGGGGCGCCGGGAGCTGCGCGAGGCGCTGACGGAGTACCTGGCACGGGCACGCGGGGTACGCACCGAGCCGGACCGGATCGTGATCTGCTCGGGTTTCGCTCACGCGCTGCGGCTGCTGTTCCACCCGAACGGCCACAGCGGGGCCCCGTCCGTCCTCCGCGGCCCGCTGGCCGTCGAGTCGTACGGGCTCGGCTTCCACCGCGGCCTGCTGTCCGCCGGAGGCGTCCGCACGGTCCCGTTGCCCCTCGATGAGGACGGCGCCCGGGTCGATCTGCTGGCGGGCGAGCGGGCCGTTCTGCTCACGCCCGCGCACCAGTTCCCGACCGGCGGCCCGCTGCACCCCACCCGCCGGGCCGCCGTGGTCGACTGGGCACGCGCGCGTGGAGGCGTGGTCCTGGAGGACGACTACGACGGGGAGTTCCGCTACGACCGCAAGCCCGTCGGCGCGGTGCAGGGCCTGGACCCGGAGCGGGTGATCTACCTCGGCTCGGTCAGCAAGAGCCTGTCGCCGGCGGTGCGGCTGGGCTGGCTGGTGCTGCCGGAGCGGTACGTCGAGGGGGTCCTCGCGGCCAAGGGCGAGCGGGAGGGCTGGGCGAGCGTGCTCGACCAGCTGAGCCTCGCCGACTTCCTCGCCTGCGGGTCGTACGACCGTCATGTGCGCCGGATGCGGCAGCGGTACCGCGGCCGTCGGGACCGGCTCGTCGCCGCGCTCGCCGAGCGGGCCCCGCACATCGAGGTCACCGGTGTCGCGGCGGGGCTCCACGCGGTGCTGCGGCTGCCGCCGGACACCGAGCCGTCCGCCGTCAAGGCCGCCGCGTGGCAGGGCATCGCCCTCGACGGCCTGGCCGCGTTCCGCCACCCGGAGGCCCCGATGGACGCGCCGGACGGTCTGGTCGTGGGGTACGCGACGCCGTCGGAGCACGCGTACGGCGCGGCGCTGGACGCGCTGTGCGGGGTGCTGCCGCCGCCTTGACGCGACGGGGGCGGAGGCGCGGGAGGGGCGTCCAGGCGCCCTCTCCGGCACAGGACGTGCACGGCGGCCCTCCCCCGCCCGCGCTCACGCCCGCACCCGCGCCCGTCTCCTAGGGCTTGCGCCCCACCGCCCCGTACCCCGGGATCACCCCGTCCTCCTCCCCCGCAACCGGCTCACCCAGTTCCGGTCGCCACTCGTTGACCACGGCGACGCCGGGCTCGACGAGGTCGAGGCCGTCGAAGAAGCGGGTGAACTCCGCGCGGGAGCGCAGCGCCAGCGTCACCCCCGCCGCCTTGAGCTTGGCGGTCGCCGCGGCCGACTCCTCCGGGGTGAAGTCGGCGGTGGCATGGGTGATCACCAGGTGGCTGCCGGAGGGCAGTTCGGCCAGCAGGCGCCGCACCAGGTCGTGCGCGCCGTCCTCGTCGGGGACGAAGTGCAGCAGCGCGACCAGGCAGAGCGCCACCGGCCGGCCGAAGTCCAGGACCTTCCTGGCGCCTTCCAGGATGGCGTCCGGATCGCGCACGTCCGCCTGGAGGTACTCGGTGGCACCCTCCGGGGTACCGCGCAGCAGGGCCGCCGCGTGGGCGAGCACGATCGGGTCGTTGTCGCAGTAGACGACCCGGCTGTCGGGTGCGATGCCCTGGGCGATCTGATGGAGGTTCGGCTCGGTCGGGATGCCGGAGCCGACGTCCAGGAACTGCCGTACGCCCTGCCCGACGAGCCAGCGGGTGGCCCGGTGCATGAACGCGCGGTTGACGCGCGCCATCACCGGCACGCGCGGATCGAGGGCCAGCATCTGCCGGCCCATCTCCTCGTCGACGGGGTAGTTGTCCTTGCCGCCGAGATACCAGTCGTACATCCGCGCGGGATGCGGCTTGGCGGTGTCGATCCGGATGGCACCGGCAGGGTCCTGCCCGGTCATACGGCACTCCGTAAGCGTCCGGCGGCGCACCGGGCGCCGCACTGAGTATTCAAGTTCTCGTACCGGTCCGTGAAGGCGAGCCGAGCAGAGACGTCACGCAGAGACAGACAGAAAACAGATAGAAATAGACAGAGACAGAGACAGAGACGCAAGACAGAAGCTGAAAAGCAATCAGGCCACCGGGGCCGGCTCACGACAGCAGGAAGTCCGCCACCCCCGCCTTGGCCCCCTCGATGAACGCCGTCATCTCGTCGGTGGTGTAGATCAGCGCCGGCCCGTCGGGGTCGGTGGACTGCCGGACGGCGATCCGGCCGTCGGCGAGCTTCATCGCCTCCAGGCAGTTGCCCCCGTTGCCACCGCTCCACGGCTTGTGCCAGCCCTCGCTGCCCAGCTCCCGCGCGGGCATGCCGTTGTAGATCCGCTCCGCGCGGACTCTCGGCTGGGGTTGGGACGTGATGCGATCCATTACAGCTCCTTGCGGAGATCCCGCAGGATCTCCTTCGTGCGTTGTGCCGTGGCGGCCTGCGCCGCCATGCGGTCCATGACCTCCAGGTGGGTCGCCACCTCGGCGCGCGCGTCGAGGTAGACGGCGCCGGTCAGGTACTCGCTGTAGACCATGTCCGGAAGTTCGGGCATGGCGAATCGGAACAGCACGAACGGCCCGTAGGTGCCGGGATGCGGCCCCGTGGAGAACGGGATGACCTGCAACGTCACATGGGGCAGCTTCGTGGCCTCGAGCAGCTTGTCGATCTGCGCGCGCATCACCTCCGGGCCGCCGACCGGGCGGCGCAGGGCCGTCTCGTCCATCACCATCCACAGGCGCGGGGCGTCGGGACGGGTGAGCAGTTCCTGGCGTTGCATGCGCAGGGCGACATGCCGCTCGATGTCCTCCGGCCGGGTCTGGCCGACGGCTCCGGAGGTCAGGACCCCGCGCGCGTAGTCCTCGGTCTGGAGCAGGCCGGGGACGAAGTGCGGTTCGTAGCTGCGGATGAGGCTGGCGGCGCCCTCCAGGCTGACGTACATCGAGAACCAGCCGGGCAGGATGTCGTGGAACCGCTGCCACCAGCCGGGCTGGTTGGCCTCCTCGACGAGCCGCACGAAGGACTCGGCCTCGTCCTCGGGGACGCCGTAGGCCTTCAGGAGCAGCTGGACGTACGGGATCTTGAGGGCGACCTCGGCTGTCTCCATGCGGCGGACCGTGGCGGGCGCGACGTGGAGGACGCGAGCGGCGTCCTCACGCTTGAGCCCGGCGCGCTCCCGCAGGTCCAGCAGGCGCCGGCCGAGGACGACCTGGCCCACCGTCGGTGCGGACCGCGGCTCGCTCACGCTCCACCTCCAGTCAAGGGTTTCCGGACAGCCCGGCGGCGCCATTCGAAGACCCGTGCGAGGGTCCGTCCCGGCCGGCTCGACTGGCCGGTCGAAACCCACCTCAAACGGCCGAAAACAGCCGGAATCAGGTGGGCGGACCCTCGGCGATCCCAAGTGGCGCCGCGCGACGTGCTGTTGCGAGCAGTGTGCCATGACCGTTCAGAGAGTCATACGGCACTCTGCAATTTTCAGAGTGACGCTTGCCAAGTGTCCGCGCCGGGGAGATAGTGGCAAGCGTGATTCCGTCCGCGCCCTTAGGAACAGACTCCGCCGCAGGCCGGCCTCTCGGCCTCGGTGGCGATGGCGATGTCCCCGTTCGACCAGCCGGGTCGAGAGCGGGCGAGGAAGCCGTTCCCTCCCAGGGCGCCGCCGAGCGCCGGTTCCGCTTCGAACTGGCCGCACATCCGGGCTCCGCCGCGCAGGCCAGACGCCTCACCCGGGCCCGGCTGACCCACTGGTCGGTCTGCGAGGACACCTGCGACTCGGCCGCCTTGGTGGTGTCCGAGCTGGTCACCAACGCCATAGTGCACACCGCGAGCGACGTCGTCGTCTGCGAGCTGCACGACGGCGACGACCTGGTGCGCATAGCCGTGCGCGACCAGGGGTGCGCACCGGGTGAACCCTGCCCCTCCCCGCAGCGGGCCGACGAGGAGCACGGGAGGGGACTGTTTCTCGTCGACGCGCTCAGCCATGCCTGGGGCGCCCAGGAACACGGTCCCGGTCTGCTCGTCTGGGCCGAGCTGCCCCGCCAGGCACAGGCCCCGCGCGCGGACCTGGGCTGGGGCGCCCCTCCCAAGCCGGGCCGTACGGACGGCGGCCCCGGCGAGGAGGAGGAGACGGAGGCGCAGGATCTGCTGCCGTCCGAGGGACGCGGCCGCGGCCGTACCCCGGCCGCTCCGGAGCGCACACGTGCGCGCCACACGCCATACCGGCGAACGGGGGACCCGGGAGTCCCCCCGTTCGGACGCGGCCACGCCTGGGGGGGCGTGTGACACCCGCGTCCGGCGGCGGGCGGGTGCGCAGCCTGGACACGCTGGTCCGCCTCCGGCGCGACCTGCACACGCCGGGCTCGCCCCGCCCGCTGTCCGTCCCGGACGGCATGACCGCCCCGCTGGGCTGCGACGCCGTCGCGATGCCCGCCCGCTTCGGGCCACAGGTCCTGCCCCGGCTGCCCCGCGTGGGATGCGTCTACGCCGACGACACCCACTGGTGGTGGCTCGTCCCGTCGGACTCCGACTACGCCCTGGAGTGGCCCGCGCCCGCGCGGTACACGGTCGACGCGATCACCTCCGACGCACCGCGCCTGATCCACCGACCGGACGGCGAGCTTCCGTACACCCCGCCGATCCCGCTCTACCTCGCCCTGTGCCAGCTCACGGGCACCACGCCGACGTGGTCGCAGGTGGTCAGCGCGTAGCACGACAGCACCGGCTTCGGCAGGCACCGCGGGGACTCACGATCCCCTTCGGCCGACCGAGCGACTTCGCCGCGCCAGGGGGCCGAGGGCTCACGCGCGGTCACCCGGTGACGGGCTCGCCGCACTTCGCGCGGTCACCCGGCAGCACAGTCACCGCACCCGGCGCGGTCACCCGGCAGTGCAGTCACCGCACCCCGCGCGGTCACGCTGCCACCTCCGCAGGGACGGGCTCGCGGACGATCACCAGAAACGTATCCGTCGAGAGGTCCATGACGACCTCCGCCGGCATGCCCTCCAGACGTCGCGCGTGTGCGAACTCCTCGGCCGGCCACGATCCACGCGGACCGCCGGCGGGAAAGCGCTCGAGCACCATTCGCCCGTTCACCCTGCACCTCCAGAAAGCGTCGTACCTGTATGAGTTAACGCCTGGCGACAGATAAACGCCTCGTTCGGTGACGGGACTGAGACCTAGTTGACACTCGTTCACGGCAGTGCGTGAGGCAAGTCTCGGCAAACGGGTGGTTTCGGCTACTCGGCGTGTCTCTCCCCGCACTGGTCGTGATACCGGACTGCCTCATCGCCCACAGGCGCCCCGAAGGCCGACGCACGCCCCTTCGGTTCCTCCCACGCTTCCTGCCGGCCGGGGGCACCTTCGCCATCGGCAGCCCGCTCCGCTGCGCGTCGAGCGCCTCCCGCGCGCGTGAGTGCCTTCTCCACTCATCGCGCGGGCAGGAGATTTCTCCGGTCGGGGCCGCGCCGGGGGGTCGTCGTGCGTCGCTCACCGCCGCGGGCCGTACGTCGTCTCGCGCCGGGTGTCGTACGTACGTTCCCGTCAGGTGTCGTACCGCTGGACCCGTCGACCGTGCCCGCGGTCGAGGAGCGTGGGCAGCCGCTCCCCCAACTCCCGTACGACGGAGGCCACGTCCAGGGTCAGCAGCTCGCGGTCGCGCATCAGGACGCGGCCGTCGACGATCGTGGTGCGCACGTCGGAGGAGCGGGCGCTGTGCACCAGGGTCGCGGCGAGGTCGTGGACGGGCTGGGTGTGCGGGCCGGTCAGATCGGCGAGGACGATGTCCGCGCGGTGTCCCGGCGCGAGGGAACCGACGACGCCGTCGAGACCGACCGCGCGGGCGCTCTGGAGCGTGGCGTGGTGCAGGGCCTGACGGGAGGTCAGCCAGCGCGGGTCGCCCTCGGCGGACTTCTGGACGAGGGCGGTGAGCGCCATGGACTCCCACACGTCGAGGGAGTTGTTGGAGGCGGCGCCGTCCGTGGCGAGCCCCACGGGAACGCCGGCCGCGCGCAGGGCCCGTACCGGCGTGGTGGTGGGCCAGGCGAATTTCAGGTACCCGCGCGGTGCGGTGGCGACGGCGACCCGCCCGGCGGCCCGTTCCAGGACGGGCAGGTCGCGTTCGATGATGCCGGTGCCGTGCGCGATCAGCACCTCGACGGGCGCGGCGGGCACGGCGGGCACGGCGGGCGCGGCGGGCGCGTGGGGCAGGTCCGGCGGGTGGGGCGCGTCCGGCGCGTGGAGCGCGTCCGGCGCGTGGAGCGCGTCCGGCGCGTGGAGCGTTGGGGGCGCGTGGGACGCCTCCGGCGGCTGGGGCACGTGGCGCGCGTCGGGCGCGTCGCGCGCGTCGGCGCCGAGGAGGCCGGTGCGCTCCAGGACCTCGATCGGGGTGACGCCGTGCCGGGTGAGGCTTGCCTCGGTCTGGTCGCGGTTCTCGGCGGCGTGCAGGTGCACCGGCAGTCCGTGCTCGCGGGCCAGCCGGGCGGTGCGGGCGAGGTCGGCGTCGTCGACCGTGTAGGGGGCGTGCGGGGCGAGGGCGGTGGTGATCCGGCCGCCGGCGCCGCCCCGGTGCCGTAGCGCGAACTCCAGCGAGTCCTCCCGGCCCCGCGGTCCCTGGGACGAGAAGAAGACCTGGCCCAACTGGGCGCGCAGGCCGCACTCCGCGACGACGGCGGCGACCGTGTCCATGCGGAAGTAGTGGTCCGCGAAGCAGGTCACCCCGCCCCGGATCATCTCCGCGCAGGCCAGCCGGGCGCCGAGTTCGACGTCCCGCGCGGTGAGGTTGGACTCGACGGGCCAGACGACGTCGTTGAACCACTCCTCGGTGGGCAGATCCTCGGCGACGCCGCGCAGCGCGGCCATCGGCGCGTGCGTGTGGCAGTTGATCAGTCCGGGCAGCGCGACCTGCCCGCGCGCGTCGATGCGCTCGGCGGCCGGCACCCCGGTGACCTGCGCGGTGCCGGTGACGGCAGTGATGACGCCGTCGCGCACGACGATCGCGGTGTCGTCGCGGAACGCGATCCGCTCGTGGTCGGCCCGGCCTTCGACATGCACAAGTGCGGTGCATCCCGTGATGATGAGGTCGGCGGGAGAAGTCGTCATCACGCCAACGTACGGCGGGGTGGTACCGCGACGTGAGCCGGATCGCGCATCCGGTTCCGGTCCCTGTCGTGGGGCGGCCCGGGCAGCCACCCTGGCCTCACCACAACCCGCCACCCGGCTCTGCGAAAGGAGCCCGGCATGCTCGTGGGCACCTGGAATCTGGAGAACCTCTACCGGCCCGGCGGGCTGTTCGGCCCGCGCGACCAGACCGCGTACGAGGCCAAGCTCGCCTCCCTCGCCGCCGTGATCACCGAGCTGGACCCGGACCTGCTCGGGGTGCAGGAGATCGGCGAGCCGGTCGCGCTGGCCGACCTGGTCGGCATGCTGGACGGCGAGTGGCACACCGCGGTCTCCACCCATCCCGACAGCCGGGGCATACGCGTCGGCTTCCTCAGCCGTACGCCCCTGCGCCTGCTGGCCGACACGACGGCCTTCCCGGACATGCTGCGTCCCGTGCAGACGGACGACACGGGGCAGACCACCGAGGCGGCCGGGCGGGGCCTGCTGGCCGTGGAGACGGAGGGCGTGTGCGCCGCGGTCGCGCACCTGAAGTCCAAGCTGCTGTCGTACCCGGTGAACCGTTTCCACCCGCACGACGAGGGCGAACGCGCCCGCTACGGCGTCTACGCGCTGCACCGCCGGGCCTGCGAGGCGGCGGCGCTGCGCGCCCTGGCCGACACGCTGCTGGCGGGCGACGGCCGGGAACGGGACGTGGTGGTGCTGGGCGACCTGAACGACGAGGTGCAGGCCGGGACCACCCAGCTCTTGCTCGGGCCGCCCGGTTCGGAGATCGGCACGCCCGGGTTCGACCGGGCCGACCGGGGAGACGCGGCCCGGCTGTGGAACGTGGCCCCGCTCATTCCGGCCGGACAGTGCTACTCGCGGATCAACTCCGGACGCCCGGAACTGATCGACCACGTCCTCGTCAGCCACCGCTTGGCCCGCCGGATCGCGGTCGCGGGCACCGGACTGCCCGCCGAGACCGCTCCCCGGCTGCCCTCGGTGAGCGAGGACCCGGCCGGCCGCCGGGACGCTGCGGGCTCGGACCACGCGCCGGTGTGGGTGCGGGTCGACTAGGGTCACCGACCGGTCGGCCCCGAGCCGTCCGTCGGCTCCCGTCCGACGGCTGTCCGGCTTTCCGACCAGTTGCCCGGGTCTCCCGGCCAGCCGTCCGGGTCTCCCGGCCAGCCGTCCGGGTCTCCCGGCCAGCCGTCCGGCTTTCCCGGCTATCCGGCGAGAGGCAGGGCGGCCGCGCGGAGCCGGCCGCGCTGGCCACAGAGGCCGTCCAGAACCCCGAGGCCGTCGGCTGTCTCCAGGTCGCCGAGGAGCCGGTCGAGCCGGTGGACGTGGAGCGGGGTGAGCCGTCCGGTGTCGTCCAGGTGCACGGCGCAGGCGGTCACGGTGTCGACGAACCGTTCCAGCAGGGCCGCCACCCGGTCCGCGCCCTCGGTGTGCCGGGCGAGGGCGGGCAGTTCGGCGGAGGCCACGGCGATGGCCGTACGGGCCTCGGCGAGGGCGCGATAGGCCTCGCGGCGCAGCACCCACCGCGCGGGCCGGTCGGCGGAGCCGGTCAGGACGTGGGTGAGGTAGGCGTGCGCGGCCCCGCCGGCCGCCGCGAGCCGGGCACGTACCCCGCCGCCGCGCTCCCCCGGCATCGGCAGATGCCCGACGATCAGGACGATCGCGCAGGCCAGCAGGGTCTCGGCGATCCGGCTCGCGGAGGCCTGCGGTTCGCCGCCGAGCATCACCAGGGCGAGCACGAGCACGGTAACGACGGCGGTCTGCGCGGCGAAGTGCCGGGTGGCGACCGGGATCAGCGCCCCGCTGACCGTGACGACCGCGACCAGCCCGGCGGGCTGGGGCAGCACCCCGGCGAGTCCGGCGAACAGCAGTGCCCCGAGGACGGTCCCCGCGGCCCGGCACAGCACCCGTGAGGCGAGCGGCCCCAGGTCGGGCTTGACGAGGAACACGGCGGTGGCGGGCAGCCAGTACCAGTGGACGTGGTGGAACGCCTGCGCCACGGCCGCGGCGGCCCCGAAGGACAGGGCTACCCGCGTCCCGTACTCCCGGCCGCCCGTCCCGAACGCCACGCGCAGCAGCTGCCGCGCGGTGCGCCGACGGCGGTGCGGGGCGTCGCCGTCGCCCCGGTCGAAGGCCTCGGCGGCCCGCAGCAGCGCGTCGTCCAGGGCCCGCAGGGCGGGCGCGGAGCGCGAGGGGGCGGGCAGCGGTCCCGTGTGCGTGGCGCGGCGGACGGCGGCGGCGAGCCGCCGGGGCGCCTCGGCGGCCCGCGCGGAGACCGGTTCCGCGGCCCAGGCGAGCGCGGTGGCGGCCTCGGCGAGGGGGAGCGCGGCGGCGTACTGCGCGTGCAGCCGCCGCTCGGCGCCCGACCCGGCGTACCGCCGCAGCCGGGGTCCGGCGAGGGCGTCCTGGGCGTGGTCGAGGGCGGCGGTGAGCGCGGCGCGCCGGGCGGTGGCCCGCGGTCCGCCCACGGCCTCCAGCAGATCGGCGACGGCGTCGTACACCCCCGCGATGGCGCTGCGCTCCCCGTCGAAGCGGTAGTCCCCGGCGAACGCGCCCGGCGACGGCAGCACCAGCCGCAGCACCAGCAGCCACCCGGCCCCGCCGAGGAACACGAGCCCCCGCACCCATCCCGGTTCGGGCAGCGGCATCCCGGCGCCCACGGCGCAGGCGACGAGCACCTGCGTGCCGGCCGCCGACGCCACGGGCCCCACGGCACTGACACACCCCGCGAGCAGCCCCAGCAAAGCCATCACCACCGTCAGCGTGACCGCCCCGCCGAACTCCCCCGCGTACGTCCCGGCCACCATCCCGGCCGCCCCGGCCAGCGCCGGCACCCCGAGCCGCTTCACGGCGGCCCGCCTGCTCCCGGGCCGGTCGTTGATCCCCGCGAGCATCGCCGCGATGGCCGCCACCACCCCGGCGGACCCCCGCCCCACCACCAGCGCCCCCGCCACCAACGGCCCCGCCGCCAGCGCCCCCCGCCCCACCGCACCCCACACCACGGGCCCCCGCTGAGCCCGCAACGCGTGGGCGAGCCAGGCGGGCAGCGCGACCGCCGGCCGCCGGAACGGGCGGAATACACGGGAAGGGCGGAACAGGCGGAACAGACGAGACAACAGGGCTCCTGCCGAGACGAGGGCGGGATGTGCCTTCGGGCGACGGTGGCCGGGCGGTGAGTGTGCTGCCCACGGTAGGGGCCGTTGTTGGAGGGGGTGGGACGGGCGTGTTTCGGGGGTGTGACGGTCGGGTGGGTGACGGACTCTGCGAGGCGGATCCGCGCCTCATGCGCTCGTGGCCCGAGCCTCCTGCACGCGCGCGTCGAAGAGTGCTGCCGCCCTTCCGACCGCCTCGATCATGGCGTCCGCGTTCGCCGCTCCCAGCGACGCGATGATGTGGTCCACCTCTCGCAATCCCGCTCGCTCCAGCAGACGTTTCTCGTTGGTCACCCACTCGCCCGCGGCCGCGAGTACGGCGTGGGCCGTCTGGGTCGCGGCGACGGCGAGGGCGCCGGCCAGTTCGGTGTGGCGGGTGGCGGGGGCGTGGTTGGCCTCGGCGTAGGCGAGGGTGGCGCGGGCGAGGCCGTGCCAGCGGTCGGTGGCGGCGCGGCGGAGCCGGTCGGGGTAGCGCGCGGGGCGGGGCGGGGTGCCGCGCAGGGGCTGGTTGACGGCGAGTTCGGCGACGATCAGGTAGCTGGGGATGCCGGCGAGGTGGAAGAGGAGCGGTTCGATGTGGAACCGGCCCTGCTCGGCCTCCGCCATCTCGTGTTCCACCACGTCGAGGTCCCGGTAGTGGACGTCCACGCGCCGGCCGTCCACGGTCAGCCAGCCGCCGCCGTTGAACACGCCCCCGCCCCAGCCGCCGATCTCGGACACCTCGCCCTCCCAGCCCAGCGCGCGCAGGTCGGCGGGGTCGAAGGGGCCCCGGTAGTAGATGCCGACGTCCCAGTCGCTGTCGGCGCGGTGGGTGCCCTGCGCGCGGGAGCCGCCGAGGGAGACGGCCTGGACGGTGGGGAGGGCGGCGAGGTGGTCGGCGAGGAAGTCGAGGAAGGCGGCGTCGGTGAGGGCGGGCATGGGCGGCTCCGGGCGGTCGTCATACGTCGTGCGTACCTGGTGCGGCGGCCTGGCTGCTGTCGGGCTGGGGCCTGCGGCCGCACCGAAGGGACAGCGAGGGGGGCAGGTTACGCGCGGGGATGCGGTTTCGCACCGGATTTCGGGGGTCCGCCCTGTCTTTCCTCTGCCTCAGTCCCCGCATGTCGGGTCGGGGGCCCCCGCACGACGGTCAGCAGCCCGTACCGCTCGCCGGACTCGATTGTCAGTGGGGCGCGTTATCAATGAAGTCGTACGTCACGCAGGGTGATGACGACAGGGGGAACAGTGATGATGACGACGCCGCCGCCGCAGGACACGCCTCGGGACGGCGAACCGCAGCGCGCCGGACGGGCCCGGCAGGTCCGGGAAGCGCGGCGGCCCCAGCCGGGGCGGCAGACCCGGACGCATCTGTCCATGGCCGGGCTGCGGGCGCGCGGTTGGACCGCCGCCCTGGTCCGCAGGCTCCTCGGTGAGCCCGATCTGCTGCGCCCCCACCCGCTGTTCCGAACGGCCCGGCAGATCCGCCTGTATCGCGTCGAGCGCGTCGAAGCCGCCGAGCGCGGCGACGAGTTCCGGGCCATCGCTGCCGCCGCGGCCCGGCGCACCGCCGAGGCGCGGACGACGGCGCTGCGCAGGCGGCGAACGCGTCGTCGCCCCGGCACGGCGGGCCTCGGCAAGGACGACGCCCGGCGGCGCCGCTGCGCGGGCCGAATTCGGGTGCGGGCGCGTCCCGACGCCTGGATGATCGACTGATCACCCGCCGTAAGTCCCGACCGGCTCAGGAGCGCTCGTGATCCAGCGCGTCACCGTCCCCGAACTCTTCCCACCCCCGCGCTATGCGCACGCCTCCGTCGTCGAGGCCGGCGCCAAGCTGGCCTTCCTCGCCGGGTCCGTCCCGCTCGATGCCGAGGGGAAGCTCGTCGGCGAGGGCGACCCGGTCCGGCAGGCACGGCAGGTGATGGCCAATCTGGAGCGTCAACTGGCGGCCGTGGGAAGTGATCTGACGCATGTCGTGGCGACCGACGTGTACGTGGTGAGCGACGAACCGTCGGTCCTCTCCCGCGTGTGGGACGTGGTGGAGGCGTCCGGGCTGAGCACCGGACCGCACTCGTCGACCCTGATCGGCGTGGCCTGCCTCGGCTACACCGGTCAGCTGGTGGAGATCACCGCCACCGCCGTCGTCCCGGAGCACACGGACACCCGGGCACCGGCAGAGGCACGGGTCTCCGGCGAGGCACAGGTCTCCGGTGAGGCGCGGGTCTCCGGTGAGGCGCGGGTCTCCGGGGAGATACGGCCGTGACGCCGGCCGTCGTTCTGCGCCGGGCCGCCCCGGCCGACGCCCGCCCCGCCGCCGACGTATGGCTGCGGTCCTTCACCGCCGCGCTGCCGGGTGTCGTGCGGGCGCACTCCGACGACGAGGTCCGCGACTGGTTCCGGGCGGTCGTGGTGCCCCGGCAGGAGACCTGGGTGGCCGAGACCGCGGACGGGACCGGACTCGTCGGGGTCATGGTGCTCGACGAGGCGGAGCTGTCCCAGCTCTACCTCGCCCCCGACTGGCGCGGCCACGGTCTCGGTGACCGGTTCGTCGCCCTCGCCAAGGAGCGCCGGCCGCGCGGCCTGGACCTGTGGACCTTCCAGGTCAACACACCCGCCCACCGCTTCTACGAGCGTCACGGTTTCGTCGCCGTCGAGTGGACGGACGGCAGCGGGAACGAGGAGCGGGAGCCGGACGTGCGGTATGTCTGGCGCCCTGATCAGGCGTATCAGGCGCGTACGGAACGGGCGTCCTCGGATGAGGCGTGACCTTGCCTCTGCCGTCGGCCTCTGTCGCCGGAGACCCTGGTGCTGGGCACCCTGGAACCGGGCGCCCTAGTGCCGGACACCCCGGTGCCGGGCGTACACGTCCGTCGCCTCGACCAGCAGATCCGCGATGCCGGGCGCGCCCGCGCTGTGCCCGGCCTCGTCCACGATCCGCAGTTCGCTGCCGGGCCAGGCCTGGTGCAGGCGCCAGGAGACGCCGAGCAGGTTCCCGAAGTCGAGAGCGCCCTGGACCATGATGCCGGGGATGCCCTTCAGCAGGTGGGCGTCGCGCAGGACGACCCCCTCGTCGTTGCCGTCGCCGAGGAAGTGGTCGTTGCCCCAGTAGTGCGTCACGGTGCGGGCGAAGCCCATGCGGAACACCGGGTCCTCGTAGCGTTCCACCGAGCGCGGCGGGGCGGGGACGATCGCCGTCTCCCAGTCGGTCCAGCCGCGCGCCGCCCGTTCCCGCACGCGCGGGTCCGGGGACTCCAGCAGCCGGTTGTAGGCCGCCGCGAGGTTGCCGTCCCGCTGGTCCTCGGGCACCAGCGCCACGAAGCGTGCGAAGGCCTCCGGGAAGATCTTGCCCAAGCCTCTGGTCATCAGCGCCACTTCGGGATTGGACCCGGTGGCGATCCCGGTGAGCACCAGTTCGGAGACCACTCCGGGGTGTGTCTGCGCGTACCGCAGCCCCAGCACCGAGCCCCACGACCCGCCCCACACCAGCCATCGCTCGATCCCGAGGTGGCGGCGCAGCAGCTCCAGGTCCGCCATCACGTGCGCCGTCGTGTTGACGCTCATGTCGGTCTCGTACGCGCTCGCGTGCGGCGTCGAGCGCCCGCAACCGCGCTGGTCGAGCTGGACGATCCGGTAGGCGGCGGGGTCGAAGAGGCGCCGGAAGGAGGGGAGGCTGCCGGAGCCGGGCCCGCCGTGCAGCACCAGCGCGGGCTTGCCGTGCGGGTTGCCGCTGGTCTCCCAGGAGACGCGGTTGCCGTCACCGACGTCGAGCATGCCGTGGTCGTACGGTTCGGTCTCCGGGTAGAGAGGCATCCGGGCACCGTAACCCCGCGGCACGGGCCGTGTCGCGGCGCTTTCCGTACAGCGGCCCGGAACCCTTTCGGCTACGGCAGTCCGGCCGCGGTCGCCGCCGTGCGCAGCACCTCGCGCAGCATCTCGGGGGTGAGGCGGCCGGTGAAGGTGTTGCGCTGGCTGACGTGGAAGCAGCCGAAGAGATCGAGGCCATCGGGGGCGGCCGGGGCGGCGCGGCCGGTCGAGCCGGCGGTGGCATCGGAAGCGGAGGCGGCGGTGGCAGCGGAGGCAGCGGTGAGGCGGACGTGCGTGCCGTGGGCGAACGCGGGGCGCGGCCTGGGTACCGTCCACCCCGCCTCGGCGAACGCGGGCAGCGCCGCCTGCCAGCCGAAGGCGCCGAGGACGACCACCGACCGCAGCGTCGGGCGCAGCAGCCGCAGCTCCTGGACGAGCCAGGGGCGGCAGGTGTCCCGCTCCCCGGGCGTCGGCTTGTTGGCGGGCGGTGCGCAGTGCACGGGCGCGGTGACGCGCACCCCGTACAGCTCCAGGCCGTCGTCGGGGCGTTCGGAGGTGGGCTGGGAGGCGAGCCCCACGTCGTACAGCGCCCGGTACAGCACGTCCCCCGAGCGGTCACCGGTGAACATCCGGCCGGTGCGGTTGCCGCCGTGCGCCGCCGGCGCGAGCCCGACGATCAGCAGCCGGGCGTCCGCCGGTCCGAAGCCCGGGACGGGGCGCCCCCAGTACGTCCAGTCCGCGAAGGCGGCGCGTTTGGCGCGGGCCACCTCCTCCCGCCAGTCGACCAGCCGCGGGCACGCCGCACAGCCCGCGATCCGCGCGTCCAGGTCGGCCAGGCTGTCCATGGCTCAACGGTACGGGTGACGGCGTTAAGGTCGGGGCATGGCTTCCGAGCGTACGGACAGGAACAGGGGCGACGACCGCCAGGACGACCGTCGGCTGAGCGCCGGCGATGAGGTCCGGCAGGCCGGGGACCCCGCACCCGTGAGCGCCCCGGCCTCCGAGGCCGCCGCACCCGAGGGCTCCCCCGCGCCCGCGAGCCCCGAAAACGCCCCGGATCCCAAGGTCGCCGCTGCGATCGCCGCCGCCGAGGCCGCGGCTCCCCCGAACGGTGAGAACGTGCGGATCGACAGCTGGATCTGGTCGGTACGGCTGGTCAAGACCCGTTCCCTCGGCGCCGCCGCCTGCAAGGGCGGGCATGTCCGGGTGAACGGCGAGCGGGTCAAGCCGGCCCACTCCGTACGGATCGGTGACGAGGTGCGCCTGCGGCAGGAGGGGCGCGAGCGGATCGTCGTGGTCAAGCGTCTGATCCGCAAGCGCGTCGGTGCCCCGGTCGCCGCCCAGTGCTACATCGACAACAGCCCGCCGCCCCCGCCCCGCGAGGCCGTGGCACCGGCCGGCATCCGCGACCGCGGCGCCGGCCGGCCGACCAAGCGCGACCGTCGCGAGCTGGAACGCCTCCGCGGCCTCGGCGGGTTCGGCGGCCTCGGCGGCCGCCCCGGAGGGTGATGACCGGCACGGTCACACCGAGTGCCGCACCGGCCGCAGCCTCCGCAGCAGCTCCGCGGTGTGCCCTCGTCGCGCCCAGGCGACGAGGGTGAGCGGCACCAGCAGGATCAGCGGTGTCGCCGCGTGCTCCCCGTCGAAGACGGTCAGCTGGACGACGAACGCGCCCACCATCAGCCCGCTCAGTGCCAGCGCCGCCACCGACTGAAGCAGGGGGATCAACAGGGCTACGGCTCCAGCGAGTTCCAGCGCGCCGATGCCGTACATCCCCACGTCCCCCCAGCCCATCCGCTCGAACGGCTCTACGGCCGAGGAGTGTGCGACCAGCTTCGGCAGCGCGCTCGCGACGGCGAAGAAGAGGGCCAGCAGCACCTGCACGGCACGCAGGGCGATACGGGCCGCGCGAACGCCGCGCGAGGCCGGCGCGGTGCCGGTGCCGGTGGCGGCTCTGGCGGGGGTGCCGGTGGCGGTGGCGGGGTGGGAAGCGGTGGTCCGGGACATGGAGGTCTCCTGCGGGAAGCGGTTCGTGCTGTCGTCACAGAGACAGACCCCGGCCCGCAGGGAAACTCATCGCCGTAGGGAAACTTATCGCCGTACCGCGAGTCCATCGCCGCACCGCAACTCTCCGCCATGAAGTGCGCGCCCCGTACGCCCGCCCCCCGTACGCCCCCGTCCGCCCCCATCCGCCCACCAGCCACTACCCGACCGCCACCGGCACCGCCCTCACCCACATCCGGTCCTCCGTCAGATACCTGTCCACCCTGAGCCCCACCTCGCCCAGCGCCTCCTCGAACTGTTCCTTCGTCAGCGGCCGCGCCCGGAACGTCTGGGTCCAGGTCGCGTCCGGGAACACGTACTCCGCGCGCACCGAGCGCACCCCCTCCCCGACCGGCTCGGAGGACACGATCCGCACGGTGAACCCGCTGGGGTCGACCCGCTCGCGCGGCAGGTCGGTGTGGAAGTCCTCGCCCTCCCGCTGGATCAGCACACAGCCGTCCTCCGCCACGTGCCGCAGACAGGTCCGGAGCAGCCCGCGCCGTATCTCTTCGTCACCGGCGTGCACGAGGAACGAGGCGAGCACCACCGCGTCGAAGGTCTCGCCAAGGTCCAGGTCCTCGATCGCGCTGAGGACCGTACGCGCCCCGCGGACGTGCTCCAGCATCTCGGGGGACTCGTCCACCGCCGTCGCCCGGAAACCGCGCTCCACCAGCGGATGGGTCATCCGCCCCACCCCGCATCCCAGCTCGATCAGACGCGCGCCCGCCGGTACGGCGGAGGCGATGATGTCCGGCTCCGGCCCGACCGGAAGCCGGGTGTAGAGCTCCACCGCGCAGCCGTCCGGGGTGATCGGCCCCGGCCCCGTCCCCTGATGTCCCGCTCGCATCCTCAGCTCCATACCCGGCCAACGGCCCGGCCCCGCACGTCCGTTCCCCCCTCCCCCCATACCACCCGTTCGAGTGACACCGGGCCGCGCCGCGTGAAGCCCTGCTCACACCGGTCGGAACCGCGCTGGAGCGAGGCGGCACGCCGGAGTACGTTGCAAGGAGGATGGTGGTCCGGATGCGTACGGGCAGTGAGCCGGTGACCGCGCGCAGTGCGCTGCGGGCGCGGTTCTGACTGAGCGTGTGGGGGCTGGTCTGGGCGGTCTTCGGCACGGCCGCGTTCGCCCTGGCCGGGCGGGTCGGCTGGGCGATCGCCTGTGGGGTGCTGTGGCTGGTGGCGACGATCGACATGCTCGTGGTCCTGCGCCACATCCGTCAGGGCCCGCACTATCAGCCCGGCCCGGACGTCCCGCCGTACCGGCCGCCGGAGGGCCCCGGGCGCCGGTAGCGGCCGTACGGCAGCGCTCCCCGCGGTCGTGCGCCGTCACGGCAACCGGGGGAGGAGACCGGCCCTACTCGAAACGGGCCGCCTTCAGGTACTGCGGGTTCGGGTCCAGCGCCGCCGCCAGCCGGAAGTGGCGCTTGGCCTGGTCGGGACGGCCCTGGCGCTCGTAGGTGCGAGCGAGCGCGAAGTGCGCGAACGCGTTGTCCGGCTCGCGCTCCAGCACGATGGTGAACTCCAGCTCCGCCGGACGCAGTTGCGCGGCGGCGAAGAAGGCGCGGGCGCGCAGCAGCCGGGCGGCGGTGTTCTCGGGGTGGGCGGCGATGACTCCGTCGAGCAGCTTCACCGCGCCGCGCGGGTCCCGCGCGGCGAGCAACTGCTCGGCGGCACGGAAGTCGATGACGTGCGTCTCCGGTGACGGTGAACGTCCGGTCGAACCGCTGGTCTCGGGCACGGCACATTCCTTCCCTTGCTGCACCCGTTCAACGCCGTGGCACGACGCCGCTATTCCCGCGGCGCCACCACCCCAGGGCACATCCAGAGCACCCCCAGGGCAAACCACCCCACCGCTACTCCCCGCCCGCTTCCTTCGGCGCGCGGGCCCGGCGCACCAGCTCCGCCCACACCTCCCTCACCCGCCGCTCCAGCTCCTCCAGCGGTACGTCGTTGTCGATCACGATGTCCGCGATCTCCCGGCGCTTCTCCCGGCCGGCCTGCGCGGCCATCCGCGCGCGGGCGTCCTCCTCAGTCATGCCGCGCAGCCGGACGAGCCGGTCGAGCTGGGTCTCCGGGGCGGCGTCGACGACGATCACGACGTCGTACAGCGGTGCCAGGCCGTTCTCGGTGAGCAGCGGTACGTCGTGCACGACGACGGCGTCCTCCGCCGCCGCGGCCTGCAGCTCCTCGGAGCGGGCCCGGACGAGGGGGTGCACGATCGAGTTGAGCACGGCGAGCTTCTCGGGGTCCGCGAAGACGATCGCGCCCAGCCTGGGCCGGTCGAGGCCGCCGTCCGGAGCCAGTACGTCCGTCCCGAAGGCCTCGACGACCGCGGCGAGGCCGGGAGTCCCGGGCGCCACGACCTCGCGCGCGATGCGGTCGGCGTCGATCAGCACGGCACCGCACTCCACCAGCAGTCGCGACACCTCGCTCTTGCCGGCCCCGATCCCGCCGGTCAGCCCCACAGTCAGCATGAGCGGAAGCTTAGGCCCTGCCGGTGACCACGCACGGGCGGGGGCGGAAACCTCCGCCGATCCCCCGATCCCCCGATCCCCCGGTCACCCGGTCACCCGGTCACCCGCCCAGCCCTCCCACGCTCCGGCCCCGCCCACGCGGGAGCACGCGCCGCCTCAGCCGTCCCCCTCCCGCTCCGCGAGGAACCGCTCGAACTCCCGCCCGATCTCGTCCGCCGAGGGGATCTCCACGGGCTCGGCGAGCATGTTGCCGCGCGTCTCCGCGCCGGCGACCGCGTCGTACTGGTGCTCAAGGCCCTGGACGAGGGCGGTCAGTTCCTCGTCGCCCTCCCGGATCTGCCGCTCGATCTCGGTCTGCGTGCGGTACGCGTCCGTGCGCAGGGAGTGCGCGATGGCCGGCAGGACCAGCCCGGTGGCCGCGGTGATGGCCTCCAGGACGGTCAGCGCCGCGTCGGGGTAGGGCGAGCGGGCGATGTAGTGCGGGACGTGCGCGGCGACGCCGAGGACGTCGTGACCGGCCTCCATGAGGCGGTACTCGACCAGCGACTCGGCGCTGCCGGGCACCTGCGCCTCCTCGAAGGGGCTGCGGTGGCCGGGCACCAGGTCGGCCCGGTTGCCGTGCGGGGTCAGGCCCACCGGGCGGGTGTGCGGGACGCCCATCGGGATGCCGTGGAAGTTCACGGCGAGGCGTACGCCCAGCCGTTCCACGATCTGCTCGACGGCCGCCGCGAAGCGCTCCCACTCCACGTCCGGCTCCGGTCCCGACAGCAGCAGGAAGGGCGCCCCGGTGGCGTCCTGGACGATCCGGACGGCGAGCGTGGGCTCCTCGTACCCGGCCCAGCGGTCGCGCCGGAAGGTGAGCAGCGGGCGGCGGGCTCGGTAGTCCACGAGCCGGTCGTGGTCGAAGCGGGCGACGACCTGGTGCGGCAGCGAGTCGAGGAGCCGGTCGACGATCAGGTCGCCGGTCTCGCCCGCGTCGATGTATCCGTCGAAGTGGTAGAGCATGACAAGACCGGCCGATTCCTGGGCGAGCGCCATGTCGACGACGGCCAGGCCCTTCGGCTCCCACGTGTACAAACCCTGTGGATCTAGCACAGTGACCGCTCCTCCTCGTGTTCGTACGGAACAACGTGGTGAGGGACATGGGCATTCCCCTCCGTACGAGTCGAGCGGCAATTGCCCGTCAACTGCCCCGCGCGGTGGCCTCATTGGGACGCCGGGGACGGTCGCGGCCGCGGGGCGGACGCGCGCGACGGCCGCGTCGCGGGACGGTCGCGTCGCGACGGCCGCGTCGCGGGACGGTTCCCGGACGCACCGAGGGCCCGCACCCCGGATGGGATGCGGGCCCTCGGCCCGTTATCGGCCGGCCCTCAGGGAGCCGTGCTCAGCGGGCTGCGCTCAGCTCTGGCCGCCGGCCAGCTTCTCGCGCAGCGCGGCCAGCGCCTCGTCCGACGCCAGGGCGCCGGAGTTGTCGCCGCCCTCGGAGGAGTACGAACCGCCGGTCGCGGCCGGAGCGGCGGCCTCGCCACCCTCGGCAGCGGCCTGGGCGTCCGCCTCGCGGGACTTGATGACCTGCTGCTGGTGCTGCTCGAAGCGGGCCTGCGCCTCGGCGTACTGGCGCTCCCACTCCTCGCGCTGCTTCTCGTAGCCCGGCAGCCAGTCGTTGGTCTCCGGGTCGAAGCCCTCGGGGTAGATGTAGTTGCCCTGGTCGTCGTAGGACGCGGCCATGCCGTACAGGGTCGGGTCGAACTCGACCGCCGTCGGGTCGGCACCGAAGGACTCGTTGGCCTGCTTCAGCGAGAGGCTGATGCGACGGCGCTCGAGGTCGATGTCGATGACCTTGACGAAGATCTCGTCGTTGACCTGGACGACCTGCTCCGGGATCTCCACGTGGCGCTCGGCCAGCTCGGAGATGTGGACCAGACCCTCGATGCCCTCGTCCACGCGGACGAACGCACCGAACGGAACCAGCTTCGTGACCTTGCCGGGCACGACCTGGCCGATCTGGTGGGTGCGGGCGAACTGCTGCCACGGGTCTTCCTGGGTCGCCTTCAGCGACAGGGAGACGCGCTCGCGGTCCATGTCGACGTCGAGGACCTCGACGGTGACCTCCTGGCCCACCTCGACGACCTCGGACGGGTGGTCGATGTGCTTCCAGGACAGCTCGGAGACGTGGACCAGACCGTCGACGCCACCCAGGTCCACGAAGGCACCGAAGTTGACGATCGAGGAGACGACGCCGGACCGCACCTGCCCCTTCTGGAGGGTGGTGAGGAAGGTCTGGCGGACCTCGGACTGGGTCTGCTCCAGCCAGGCACGGCGGGACAGGACCACGTTGTTGCGGTTCTTGTCCAGCTCGATGATCTTGGCCTCGAGCTCCTTGCCCACGTAGGGCTGGAGGTCGCGGACGCGGCGCATCTCGACCAGGGAGGCCGGGAGGAAGCCACGGAGGCCGATGTCGAGGATGAGACCACCCTTGACGACCTCGATGACGGTACCGGTGACGATCCCGTCCTCTTCCTTGATCTTCTCGATGGTGCCCCAGGCACGCTCGTACTGGGCGCGCTTCTTCGAGAGGATCAGGCGGCCTTCCTTGTCCTCCTTCTGGAGGACGAGGGCCTCGATCTCGTCACCGACGGCGACGACCTCGTTGGGGTCGACGTCGTGCTTGATCGAGAGCTCGCGGCTCGGGATCACGCCTTCGGTCTTGTAACCGATGTCGAGCAGGACCTCGTCCCGGTCGACCTTCACGATGACGCCGTCGACGATGTCGCCGTCGTTGAAGTACTTGATCGTCTCGTCGATCGCTGCGAGGAAGGCTTCCTCGTTACCGATGTCGTTGACCGCTACCTGCGGGGTGGTGGCGGTGGTCTCGGTGCTGCTCGTCATGTGGGAAAGGGCTCCGGTACGGACATTGAAGTCGTAGGTACTGCTACGCCGGGAGCCCGTTTCGCTCTGCAGAAGCCGGACAGCCAAGGAAGCGCCTCACCAGCCGGAAGCCGGTGTTGGCGCCTCGACAACCGAGGGGACATACAACAGATGCGAGCGCAGCCTGCTACGTCTGAGGTGCGCAGGCCCGCAGCGCAACTTGTAGCATACGGGGGCAGCCGGGCAGGGTCAATGCGCGAAGACGCACACCCGGGGCGGATCGCCGCATTCCCGGCAGAAAACTTGTCCCGTGAGGCCACGCGGGCACCGGCGCGCCCCTACGGTGACACCCCCGGGACGGGTTGGACGGAAGAGTACGACGAGGGAGCCCATCATCCAAGAGCCCGAATCCGCCGAGGCCGCACCACCCGCCGAGGCCGACGAGCCGGAGGCCACCCGGCGTGATGCCGGCGTCGCCGAGAGCGCCCGCGCCAACCGGGGCTGGTGGGACCGCAACGCGGACGAGTACCAGATCGAGCACGGCTCGTTCCTCGGGGACGACCGGTTCGTGTGGGGCCCCGAGGGCCTGGACGAGGTGGAGGCCGGGCTGCTGGGCCCGCCGGAGGAGCTGAAGGGCCGGGACGTCCTGGAGATCGGGGCGGGCGCGGCGCAGTGCGCGCGCTGGCTGGCCGCCCAGGGGGCGCGCCCGGTCGCCCTGGATCTCTCCCACCGCCAGCTCCAGCACGCCCTGCGCATCGGCGGCTCCTTCCCCCTGGTGTGCGCGGACGCGAGCGCCCTGCCCTTCGCGGACGCCTCCTTCGACCTGGCGTGCTCGGCCTACGGGGCGCTGCCGTTCGTCGCGGACCCGCGGCTGGTGCTGCGGGAGGTGCACCGGGTGCTGC
The DNA here is from genome assembly GCF_040678395.1 of Streptomyces sp. NPDC052687. Classification (NCBI taxonomy): domain Bacteria; kingdom Bacillati; phylum Actinomycetota; class Actinomycetes; order Kitasatosporales; family Streptomycetaceae; genus Streptomyces; species Streptomyces sp. NPDC052687. The sequence goes on from NZ_JBFATR010000039.1 coordinate 54,092, forward strand.
GGCCCGGCGGCCGGTTCGTCTTCTCGGTGACCCATCCGATCCGCTGGGCCTTCCCGGACGAGCCGGGCCCCGAGGGGCTGACGGTCTCCGGGTCGTACTTCGACCGCACTCCGTACGTGGAGGAGTACGTCGAGAACGGGGTCGGCCGCGCGGTGTACGTCGAGCATCACCGGACGCTCGGCGACCGGGTCCGGGACGTCGTGGCGTCGGGCTTCCGGCTGGTGGATCTGGTGGAGCCGGAGTGGCCCGCGTGGAACACATCCGAGTGGGGCGGCTGGTCGCCGCTGCGCGGGAAGCTGATCCCGGGGACGGCGATCTTCGTGTGCGAGCGGGACTGAGGTCCTCCCCGCGCCGTGTCCCGGTGTCCGACGCTTGCCCGCAGGCACGCGCGCCGCGGGCACGCGCGCGTGGGGGCCGCTCCGGTCCGGTGGCGTTTCCCCGTCGTACGACACTGGGGGCGTGATCCGTTACGACGCTCTGGACGCCCTGCCCGTGCGTGGTGCCCTCCCCGCGCTGCGCGACGCCCTGGAGGGGCCCGGCGCCGCCGTGCTGGTGGCGCCGCCCGGCACCGGCAAGACGACGCTGGTGCCGCTCGCCCTGGCGGGGCTGCTGGGCGACGGGCCGGGGCGGCGGGTGCTGGTCGCCGAGCCCCGGCGGATCGCCGCGCGGGCGGCGGCCCGGCGGATGGCGTGGCTGCTCGGTGAGCGGGTCGGCGAGAGCGTCGGCTACACGGTGCGCGGGGAGCGGGTCGTGGGACGTCACGCACGCGTGGAGGTCGTCACGACCGGTGTCCTGCTCCAGCGGCTGCAGCGCGACCAGGAGCTGACCGGGGTCGACGTGGTGCTGCTCGACGAGTGCCACGAGCGGCATCTGGACGCGGACACGGCGGCGGCCTTCCTGTGGGACGTACGGGAGGCCCTGCGGCCCGAGCTGCGGCTGGTGGCCGCGTCGGCGACGACCGACGCCGAGGGGTGGGCGCGGCTGCTGGGCGGGGCGCCCGTGGTCGAGGCGCGGGGCGTCTCCCACCCGGTGGAGACCGTCTGGGCGCCGCCTCCGAGGCCGGTGCGGCCGCCGCACGGGACGCGGGTGGATCCGGCGCTGCTGACGCACGTGGCGTCGGTGGTGCGCCGGGCGCTGGCCGAGCGGCCGGGGGACGTGCTGTGCTTCCTGCCCGGCGTCGGCGAGATCGCGCGGGTCGCCGCGCAGCTGGGGGATCTCGGGGACGTCGAGGTGCTCCAGGTGCACGGACGGGCGCCGGCGGCGGTGCAGGACGCGGTGCTTTCGCCGGGCGCGCGCCGCCGCGTGGTGCTGGCGACGGCGGTGGCGGAGTCCTCGCTGACGGTCCCGGGCGTGCGGGTGGTCGTCGACTCCGGGCTCGCGCGGGAGCCGCGCGTGGACCACGCGCGGGGGCTGAGCGCGCTGACGACGGTACGGGCCTCGCAGGCGGCGGGGCGGCAGCGGGCCGGGCGCGCCGGACGTGAGGCGCCGGGCACGGTGTACCGCTGCTGGGCGGAGGCCGAGGATGCGCGTCTGCCGCGGTTCCCGGCCCCGGAGATCCAGGTGGCCGACCTGACGGCGTTCGCGCTCCAGGCGGCCTGCTGGGGCGATCCGGAGGCGAGCGGGCTGGCGCTGCTCGACCCGCCGCCGGGCGGGGCGATGGCGGCCGCGCGGCGCGTGCTGTCGGCGATCGGCGCGGTGGACGAGAGCGGGCGCGCCACCGCGCGGGGCGTCCGGCTCTCCCGCCTGGGTCTGCATCCCCGGCTGGGCCGGGCGCTGCTGGACGCCGCCCCGCTCGTGGGGGCGGGGCGGGCCGCCGAGGTCGTGGCCCTGCTGAGCGAGGAGCCGCCGCGCGAGTACGGGGACGACCTCGCGGGGGCCCTGCGGGCAGCGCGGCGCGGCGGTGACGCCTACGCGGGCCGGTGGCGCGCGGAGGTGCGCCGGCTGCGGGCCCTGGCCGAGGAGGCCGGGGAAGGCACCGACCGGGCGAGCGCGCCGGCCCGCGGGGACGGTGGGGCGGGCCGCGCCGCGACGCCCGGTGACCGGACGAGCGAGGGCGAGGACCGGCTCGCCGGTCTGGTCGCCGCACTCGCCTACCCGGAGCGGGTCGCCCGCGCGGACGGCGGGTCGTACCTGATGGTGTCCGGGACGCGGGCCGAGCCGGGTGAGGGCACGGCGTTGCGGGGCGCGCCGTGGATCGCCGTCGCGGTGGCCGACCGGCCCGTCGGGCGGGGGCACGCGCGCGTGCGGCTCGCTGCGGTCGTCGACGAGGACATCGCGCGGCGGGCGGCCGGCGCGCTGCTGACCGAGGGTGACGAGATCCGGTGGGCCGACGGGGACGTCGTCGCCCGGCGTGTGGAGCGGCTGGGCGCGGTGGAGCTCGCCGTACGGCCGCCGGCGCAGCCCGCCCCCGCTCTCGTGCGGCGGGCGCTGCTCGACGGGTTGCGGCGGGAGGGGTTCGGGCTGCTGCGGTGGTCCCGGGAGGCCGGGGTGCTGCGGCAGCGGCTGGCGTTCCTGCGGCTGCACCTGGGCGAGCCCTGGCCCGACGTGTCGTACGACGCGCTGCACGCGCGCGTGGACGAGTGGCTGGAGCCGGAACTGGGCCGGGCCCGGCGGCGCGCGGATCTGGCGCGGATCGACGCCGGGGCGTGTCTGGCCCGGCTGCTGCCCTGGGCGTCGGGTGAGGCCGCGCGGCTGGACGAACTGGCCCCGGAGCGGATCACGGTGCCGAGCGGGTCGGCCGTACGGGTCGATTACGCGGATCCGGAGCGGCCGGTGCTGGCGGTGAAGCTGCAGGAGATGTTCGGGCTGCAGGAGTCGCCGCGGGTGGCCGGGGTGCCGCTGCTGGTGCATCTGCTCTCGCCCGCCGGCCGCCCGGCAGCGGTCACCGCCGACCTCGCCTCCTTTTGGAAGGACGGCTACCGGGGCGTCCGCGCGGAGCTGCGCGGCCGGTACCCGAAGCATCCGTGGCCGGAGGACCCGGCCACGGCGGAGCCGACCCGGCACACCACCGCGCGGCTGAGGCGATGATCCGGTGCGGCTGCGGGCGGGCCGGATGCGGCTGTGGTGGGGCCGGGTGCGGGTGCGTGCCGGATGCTGTGCGTGCCGGGTGCCGCGTGGGCCCAGTACCGCGTGGGCGGTGTGCGCACAGGGCGAGGGCGCCCGTCCGCCGCCGCGGAGGGGCGCCCTCGCCTCGGGCTCGGTGCGCTTACGCGCCGGCCGGGGCCGACTCGCTCGTCGACGGGCTCGGCGACGGCTGCGGCGCCGTCACCGTCAGCTCCACGGTCAGCGTCGCGCCGCCCGTGGTGGTGAGGCGCAGCAGGAACGTGCCGGCCGTGTCGTCGGCGTAGAGCTTCGGCAGCGTCAGCAGTCCGTCGGGGCCGGTCTTCAGGCCCGTCAGGGTGCGTACGGCCGTGCCGTCGGCGTCCTTGAAGTAGGGGCCCTTGTCGTTGACCGACGGGTCGTCCGCCGACGTGATCAGCGTGGCGGTGGCGGCGACGCCGTCCGCGGCGGCGCCCTGGTACGTCGCCTTGACCTTGACCTGCTCGGCGAACTCGCCGCCCGCCACGCAGGTCAGCGCGGTGTCGGAGGTGCGGACGAGCTTGTCGGCGGCCCGCGCGGTGACCGTCGCGGTGTAGCCGATGCCGGGGACCGAGCGGCCCACGACGGTGGCGCGGACGGTGAACGTGCCCGTCTTCTCGCCCGCTTGGAGCGGCGGCGCGACGGCCACGCCGGCGTCGGTGGTCACCATCGTGGCGACGGTCTCGCCACCGGGGAAGGTGGCGTCCGTGGCACCGACGATGGTGAAGCGGACCCGGACCTTGCCGACGCCCTCGCCGGACCTGGTCTCCGCGCGGGTGCTGATCCGCTCGTCGAACACGTCGCCCGCCATGGCGGTGAGCTTCCCGGTGCCCGCGTCCTCCAGGTGGTGGACCGTGTCGGTCGGGGTCGGCGGGGTGGTGGGCGGCGGAGTGGTGGGCGGGGTGGTGGTCGGCGGGGTCGTCGGCGGCTCGCTGGGAGTCTGCGAACCGTCGCCCGGGGAGGGCGGGGTGGGCTTCGGCTTCTGCGTGGCGGGCGGCCTCTGGGTCGCGGGCGGCGTCGGCGACGGGCTGGGCCCGGTGGTGGCGTCGCTGCGGTCGGAGGGCAGCGGGCCGGTGCCGTCCGGGACCTCGTGGGTGCCCTTGCGGTAGTACTCCAGCCACGACAGGACCGTGTTCAGGTACTCCGTCGAGTTGTTGTAGCTGAGGATCGCGCTGCGCAGATCGCTGTCCGTGGACAGGTCCCAGCCGAAGCGGCACAGGTAGTGCCCGGCCGCGAGCGCGGCGTCGTAGACGTTGTTGGGGTCCTTCTTGCCGTCGCCGTTGCCGTCGCGGCCCGCCCACTCCCAGGTGGAGGGGATGAACTGCATGGGGCCGACGGCACGGTCGTACGCGGCGTCCCCGTCGTAGGCGCCGTCGTCCGTGTCGCTGATGTTGGCGAAGCCGACGCCGTTGAGCTGCGGGCCGAGGATCCGGCCGATGGTGGTGCCGCCGGCGGACACCCGGCCGCCGCGGGCCTGACCGGACTCCACCTTGCCGATGGCGGCGAGGAGTTGCCACGGCAGGTTGCAGCCGGGCTTCTTCTCGCGCAGCGTGGCCTCGGCCTTCTTGTAGGCGTCGAGGACGGTCGCGGGTATGCCCGCCGCGGTGTCGCCGGTGATGCCGGGGGTGGCGGTGGCGCCGCTGGAGGGCGAGGGGTTGGGGCTGTTCAGCGGCGGCAGGTCCGTGTAGTACGGCGAGTTGCCGGTCGCGCTCTCCTCGGCGGGGGCGTCCGGGGAGGGCGCACCGGAGGAAGGGGTCTGTCTGCCGGCACCGTCGGTCGTCACATCCGGAGCCTGGGACGCCGCCAGGGCCGCGACCGCTGCCGCGGCCACGGCGGTGTTCGCCGCCCCCTTGCGCAGCCTCCTGCCGAAATGCGCCGCCATGAAGTGAACCCCTCCCAGCGGACGTCTCAGCGCCCGCGTCTGCCCGTTCTGTTGGCGTTGTTCTGTTTTTGTGGTTTTGTTGACCGTTCGACGCGCTCCCCGCACGTCGGCCCTCGCGACCCTACGACAACTTCTTGTGCTCGGGCACCCGTTGGTGCCCGGTTTTCCCTACTTGGCACGCGTCGGCCACCCATACGGTTCCCCGGCTCGCCGGAACCCATCGCATACTGGCCGTCAGATTCGTTCCAGGGGGCCCCGTTGCCGTTCACTCTCAGCCACGCGGCAGCCGTCCTGCCGGCCGTCCGCACCGACGGAACCGGGCGGGCGCGTCTGGCGCCGGCGGTGCTGGTCGCCGGATCGTTCGCGCCGGACATGACCTACTACGCGGCGAGCGCGCTGCCGCGGGCCATGGAGTTCGGTGACGTCACCCACTCCTTCCCCGGGGTGTTCACGGTCGACGTGGCGGTGGCGTGGGCGCTGGTGGGGCTGTGGCTGCTGATCCGGGAACCGCTGGTGGCGCTGGTGCCGCGGGCCCGGCAGCCGCGCCCGGCCGCGCTGCTGCGGTGCGGGGCGCCCCGCGCGCGCATGACGGGCGGTCTCGTGCTGCGCTGGTACGTCTCGGCGGCGCTCGGGGCGCTGACGCATGTGGTGTGGGACGCGTTCACCCACCTGGACCGGTGGGGCATGCGTCTGTTCCCGGTGCTCGGCCGGGAGATCGCCGGGTCGCCGCTGTACTGGTACCTCCAGTACGGCGGTTCCGCGGTGGCCGCGGGGGTGATCGCCGTGTTCGTCGGGCTGGCGCTGCGGCGGGTCCCCGCCGGGGAGCCCTCGGGGGTGCCGGCGCTGTCGTCGCGGGACCGGTGGTGGGCCGTGGCCCTGATCGGCGGCTGCGCGGTCGTCGCGGCGGTGCGGCGGGTAGTGCGGTGGTGGGAGCACTGGGGGGCCGTGGCGAAGCCGTACGAGCTGATCCCGACGGTGTGCTTCGGCGCGGGGGCCGGGCTGGTGGTGGGTGTGGTGCTGTACGCCCTGGCTGTCAGGGTGTGGCGCCCGGGTCCGGTGCGGGGCGGTTCCACCGGGTCCGGGGCCGGCGAGTTGCCTAGCGGGTCTGGCGGTTCCGGTGGCGGTGTGGAGGGCGGGGAGCGGTCCCCGAGCCGGTCGGCGGCTCGTTGAGGGCGGGGACCGTCGCGGTGAACACGGTGACCGTGTACGCCGGCCGGGGTCGCGGCAGCAGGGTGAGGAAGAGGGCCAGGTAGCCGCGGGCCAGGTCGGCCCAGGGCCGCCAGGCGTGGGCGGTCTCGCGCAGGCGGGCGGCTGCGCGAAGGCGCGCGGCGGTGCTCAGGCGGGCGATCGTGCTCAGGCGGGCGCCGGTGCTCAGACGCGCGCTGCTCAGGCGTGCGGCGCCGCTCAGGCGGGTCGCTGCGCGCGGGCGGGCGGTGCGGGAGAGGCGTGGGGCGGACTGTGCGCTTCGGGCGATCCGGCGTCGGAGGTATGTGGTGGCGTGCCGGAGGGTTGCGGCCGGGCCGGCGAGGTGACGGGCGGTGCTTGCGTCGGCCGCGATGGCCGGGACCGGTCGGAGCGGGGGCGCTCCGTGGTGCTTGAGCATGCGTATACCCATGGCGGCATCTTGACGGGAGGCGCGTGGGGGGTGCGCTTTCGCGGGGGCCACGTGGGTGAAAGGGCCGTCCGGGGGTGGGGTCCGTCGCGTCTGGGTGGTTTCGGTGTTCTGGGGGGTGCGGGTGGGTGGGGGCTGGCCGCGCAGTTCCCCGCGCCCCTGTGAGGGGTGGTCGGCGTTGGAGGGTTCGTGCGGGTGAGTGGGGGCTCGTCGCGCAGTTCCCCGCGCCCCTTCCGGGGCGCGGGGTCGTGCGAGGGCTTTCGCCGGTCAGTGCGCTGCGGACTCCCAGTCGGGGCCGACGCCCACCGAGACGTCCAGGGGGGCCCGCAGGCGGACCGCGCCGGCCATCTCGCGGCGGACGATCTCCTCCACGCGCTCGCGCTCGCCCGGGGCGATCTCCAGGACGATTTCGTCGTGGACCTGGAGCAGCATGCGGGAGGTCAGGTTCGCCTCGGTCAGGGCGCGGTCGACGTTCAGCATGGCGATCTTGACGATGTCCGCCGCGGTGCCCTGGATGGGCGCGTTGAGCGCCATGCGCTCGGCCATCTCACGGCGCTGGCGGTTGTCGCTGTTGAGGTCCGGGAGGTAGCGGCGGCGGCCGAAGAGGGTTTCGGTGTAGCCGGTCGCGCGGGCCTCGTCGACGACTCGGCGCAGATAGTCCCGGACCCCGCCGAAGCGCTCGAAGTAGGTGTCCATCAGGGCGCGGGCCTCCGCCGCCTCGATGTTGAGCTGCTGGGAGAGACCGAACGCCGACAGGCCGTACGCCAGGCCGTAGGACATCGCCTTGATCTTGCGGCGCATCTCCGCGTCGACCGCGGACCGGTCGACCGAGAAGACCTGCGAGGCCACCGTCGTGTGCAGGTCCTCGCCGGAGGTGAACGCCTCGATCAGGCCCTCGTCCTCGGAGAGGTGGGCCATCACGCGCAGCTCGATCTGGCTGTAGTCCGCGGTCATCAGGGACTCGTAGCCCTCGCCGACCACGAAGCCGCGGCGGATCGCCCGGCCCTCGTCGGTGCGGACCGGGATGTTCTGCAGGTTCGGGTCGGTGGAGGAGAGCCGGCCCGTCGCGGCCACGGTCTGGTTGAACGTGGTGTGGATACGGCCGTCCGTCGCGATCGTCTTGATCAGGCCCTCGACCGTCACGCGGAGCTTCGCCTGCTCGCGGTGGCGGAGCATGATCACCGGCAGCTCGTTGTCGGTCTGGCCGGCGAGCCAGGCCAGGGCGTCGGCGTCGGTGGTGTAGCCGGTCTTGGTCTTCTTGGTCTTCGGCAGGCCCAGCTCGCCGAAGAGGACCTCCTGGAGCTGCTTGGGCGAGCCCAGGTTGAACTCGTGCCCGACCGCCGCGTGGGCCTCCTTCACGGCCTGCTGCACCGCACCCGCGAACATCTGTTCCATGGCTTCCAAGTGGGCGCGGTCCGCCGCGATGCCGTGCCGCTCCATCCGGGCCAGCAGCGCGGAGGTGGGCAGCTCCATGTCGCGCAGCAGATCGGCCGCGCCGACCTCCCGCAGCCGCTCCTCGAAGGCCTCGCCCAGGTCGAGCACGGCACGGGCCTGGATCATCAGCGCTTCGGCCTCGGCGCCGTCGTCCGCGCCGAAGGCCAGCTGGCCGTCGGCCGCCGCGGCGGGGGCCAGCTCGCGGTGCAGGTACTCCAAGGACAGCGCGTCCAGGTCGAAGGAGCGCCGGCCCGGCTTGACCAGGTAGGCCGCGAGCGCGGTGTCCATGGTGACCCCGGCGACCGTCCAGCCGTGCTCGGCGAAGACCCGCATCGCGCCCTTGGCGTTGTGCAGCACCTTCGGGCGGTCCGCGTCGGCCAGCCAGGCGGCGAACGCCCTCTCGTCGGCCTCGTCGAGCTGGGAGGGGTCGAACCAGGCCGCCGGTCCGGAGGCGGTGGCCAGGGCGATCTCGGCGACCGAGCCGGTGCCGAGCGCCCAGGTGTCGACGGTGGCCACGCCGAGCGGGGCGGTGCCGTGCTCGGCGAGCCAGCCGGCCAGCTCGCCGGTGGTGAGGATCCGGCCGTCCAGCTCCACGCCGTCCGCCACCACCGGGGTGGACTCGGCCTCCTGCGCCCCGGGGTCGACGGCGAGCAGGCGCTCGCGCAGCGACGGGTTGCGGATCTCCAGGGTGTCGAGGACCATCGCGACCGCCTTGCGGTCGTACGGCGCGCGCTTCAGGTCGGCGACCGTCTTGTCCAGCTGGACCTGCCGCTCCAGCTCGGTGAGGCGGCGGTTGAGCTTGACGGCCTCCAGGTGGTCGCGCAGGTTCTGCCCGGCCTTGCCCTTGACCTCGTCGACGCGTTCGACCAGCTCGGCGAAGGAGCCGAACTGGTTGATCCACTTCGCTGCGGTCTTCTCGCCGACGCCGGGGATGCCCGGGAGGTTGTCGGACGGGTCGCCGCGCAGCGCGGCGAAGTCCGGGTACTGCGCGGGCGTCAACCCGTACTTCTCGAAGACCTTCTCCGGCGTGAAGCGGGTCAGCTCGGAGACGCCCTTCGTCGGATACAGCACCGTGGTGTGGTCGCTGACCAGCTGGAAGGAGTCGCGGTCGCCGGTGACGATCAGCACCTCGAAGCCCTCGGCCTCGGCCTGGGTGGCGAGGGTGGCGATCACGTCGTCCGCCTCGTACCCCTCCACCGCGAAGCGGGACACCTGCATCGCGTCGAGCAGCTCGCCGATCAGCTCGACCTGGCCCTTGAACTCGTCCGGCGTCTTGGAGCGGTTCGCCTTGTACTCGGTGAACTCCTCCGAGCGCCAGGTCTTGCGGGAGACGTCGAACGCCACCGCGAAGTGGGTGGGCTCCTCGTCACGCAGCGTGTTGGCCAGCATCGACGCGAAGCCGTAGATCGCGTTCGTCGGCTGGCCCGTCGCGGTCGTGAAGTTCTCCGCGGGGAGCGCGAAGAACGCGCGGTAGGCCAGGGAGTGCCCGTCCATGAGCATCAGCCGGGGTCGGCTCCCGCCGGAGGGGTTGTCGGTCTTCTTCGATGCTGTCTCTGCCACGTCCCCGATCCTGCCACGCCCCACTGACACTCGGACCCACGCCGGGGGGCGGCGCCCTGCCGAGGGGCTGGCGCTCTGCCGGGGGGCCGGCGACTGCCGGGAGTGGGCGCCTCGCCCTGCCCGCCGCCGGGCGCGTGGGCACGCCCGCCGCACGTGGGCACCGTAAGACGTGAGCGCAGGGGGCGCGCGGGGCCCGCGGCGGGTGGGGGGCGCAGGCCCCCGCTCGACGCACCACGGCACGTGCCCTCGCTCGACGCACGGCGCGCACCCCCGCCGACGCACGGCTGCGAGCCCGTCCCACATACGGCGCGCCCCCACGCACGGTGTGACCCAATCCACGTACGCGCGCCCACGCACGGTGTGACCCGCTCCACGTACGGCGCGCCCCACGTACGGCGCGCCCCACGCACCGCGCGCCTCACACACAGCGAGCCTCACGCACGGCGAGCCCTTTCACGCACGGCCAGCCAGCCCGTCCCCAGCAAGCAAGCGGACCGCCCTCCCCCGCCCCCGACTCCCGCCCTCACACCCCCGTACATCCCCGTCTCAGGGCTGATCGCTGTCAGTGGTCCGTGCGAGGATCGGAGACGTACCTCACAGATGTACGAAGGAGAGTGCGCGATGGCGAGGAAGCCACCGAAGGCCGACCCGGTCCAGGACGCGCCGCAGGTCGCCGAGCCGCAGCACGCGGCTGCGGGGCTGCCGGCCATCGGGCACACCCTGCGCGTCGCCCAGCGGCAGATGGGCCTGAAGCGCACCGCGCTGACCCTGCTCAGCGTGAACCAGAAGGACGGTTTCGACTGCCCGGGCTGCGCGTGGCCCGAGCCGGAGCACCGGCACAAGGCGGAGTTCTGCGAGAACGGCGCGAAGGCGGTCGCGGAGGAGGCGACGCTGCGCCGGGTCACGCCGGAGTTCTTCGCCGCGCACCCGGTCGCCGACCTCGCCCGCCGCAGCGGCTACTGGCTCGGCCAGCAGGGCCGCCTCACCCACCCGATGTACCTCCCGGAGGGGGCCGAGCACTACGAGCCGGTCACCTGGGAGCGCGCCTTCGACATCATCGCGGAGGAGATCGCCGCCCTCTCCTCCCCCGACGAGGCCGTCTTCTACACCTCGGGCCGCACCAGCAACGAGGCCGCGTTCCTGTACCAGCTCTTCGCCCGCGAGCTGGGCACGAACAACCTGCCGGACTGTTCGAACATGTGCCACGAGTCCTCCGGCTCGGCGCTGACCGAGACGATCGGCGTCGGCAAGGGCAGCGTCCTGCTGGAGGATCTGTACCGGGCGGATCTCATCATCGTGGCGGGCCAGAACCCGGGCACCAACCACCCGCGGATGCTCTCCGCCCTGGAGAAGGCCAAGGCGGGCGGCGCGAGGATCATCAGCGTCAATCCGCTGCCCGAGGCGGGCCTGGAGCGGTTCAGGAACCCGCAGACCCCGCAGGGCATGCTGAGGGGCGCCGCCCTGACCGACCTCTTCCTGCAGATCCGCCTCGGCGGCGACCAGGCCCTGTTCCGCCTGCTGAACAAGCTGGTCCTGGAGACCGAGGGCGCCGTGGACGAGGAGTTCGTCCGCGAGCACACCCACGGGTTCGAGGAGTTCGCCGAGGCCGCCCGCGCGGCCGACTGGGACGCCACGCTCACCGCCACCGGTCTCACGCGCGAGGAGATCGAGGAGGCCCTGCGGATGGTCCTCGCCTCCAAGCGCACCATCGTCTGCTGGGCCATGGGTCTCACCCAGCACAAGCACGCGGTGCCGACCATCCGCGAGGTGGTCAACTTCCTGCTGCTGCGCGGCAACATCGGCCGTCCGGGCGCGGGCGTGTGCCCGGTGCGCGGCCACTCCAACGTGCAGGGCGACCGCACGATGGGCATCGTCGAGCGGCCCGCGCCGGCCTTCCTGGACGCCCTGGAGAAGGAGTTCGGCTTCGCTCCCCCGCGCGAGCACGGCTACGACGTGGTGCGCGCCATCCGCGCGCTGCGCGACGGCGAGGCCAAGGTGTTCTTCGCCATGGGCGGCAACTTCGTCTCCGCCTCCCCCGACACGGAGGTCACCGAGGCGGCGATGCGGCGTGCCCGGCTCACCGTGCACGTCTCGACGAAGCTGAACCGCAGTCATGCCGTCACGGGCGCGCGGGCGCTGATCCTGCCGCCCCTCGGCCGCACCGAGCGCGACGTCCAGGCGGGCGGCGAGCAGTTCGTGACCGTCGAGGACTCGATGGGCATGGTGCACGCCTCGCGCGGCCGGCTGGAGCCGGCGGGTCCGCATCTGCTGTCCGAGCCGGCCATCGTGTGCCGGCTGGCCCGCCGGGTGCTCGGCGAGCGCAGCGTGGTGCCGTGGGAGGAGTTCGAGAAGGACTACGCGGCGATCCGGGACCGCATCGCGCGGGTGATCCCCGGGTTCGAGGACTTCAACGCGCGCGTGGCCCGCCCCGGCGGGTTCGCCCTGCCGCACGCCCCGCGCGACGAGCGGCGCTTCCCGACGGCGACCGGCAAGGCCAACTTCACGGCCGCGCCGGTGGAGTATCCCGCACTGCCCGAGGGGCGCCTGCTGTTGCAGACCCTGCGCTCGCACGACCAGTACAACACCACGGTCTACGGCCTGGACGACCGCTACCGCGGCATCCGGGGCGGCCGCCGCGTGGTGCTGGTGAACCCGGAGGACGCCGCCGCGCTCGGCGTCGCGGACGGGGCGTACGTGGATCTGGTGAGCGAGTGGAAGGACGGCGTGGAGCGGCGGGCCCCGGGCTTCCGCGTGGTGCACTACCCCACCGCGCGGGGCTGTGCCGCCGCCTACTACCCGGAGACCAACGTCCTGGTGCCGCTGGACGCCACCGCGGACACCAGCAACACCCCGGCCAGCAAGTCGGTCGTGGTCCGTCTGGAACAATCGGCCACCGACTGAGCGTTTGCTCAGCCAGAGCGACCGACAGACGAACGGAGCCGGGCCCCATGGGCGAGCAGCACACCGTGAAGTTCCCGCAAGAGGTCATCGAGGAGTACGCGGCGCTGGGCGTGGACCTGCCCGCCCTGTTCTCGGCCGGGCATCTGGGCACGCGGATGGGCGTGCAGATCCTGGAGGCCTCGGCGGACCGCGTCGTGGGCACCATGCCGGTCGAGGGCAACACGCAGCCGTACGGGCTGCTGCACGGCGGCGCCTCCGCGGTGCTGGCCGAGACGCTGGGCTCGGTGGGGTCGATGCTGCACGGCGGCGTCTCGAAGATCGCCGTAGGGGTGGACCTGAACTGCACGCACCACCGCGGGGTGCGCTCGGGCCTGGTCACCGGTGTGGCCACCCCGGTGCACCGGGGGCGGTCGACGGCGACGTACGAGATCGTGATCAGTGACGAGGAGGGCCGGCGGGTGTGCACCGCGCGGCTGACCTGCATGCTGCGGGACGTGACCCCGCGCGACGAGGAGCGGGCGAGTTCGCTCGGCTGACCCTCCGTCAGCAATCCCCTGGCATCCCCGTCAATTACCTCAAGAGCCGCCGCGCGGCGGCCCGTTGCACCGGGCCG
>NZ_JBFATR010000040.1:0-64079 GCF_040678395.1 Streptomyces sp. NPDC052687
CGTGCGGGCGCCGAGCGTGCGCCGCCGGCGAGCAGCGCCTGCCGGGCGGCGAGTACGGCGGCGTTGGCGGCCGTACGCGCGCGGGCGTGTCCGGGGCCGGTGCCGCCGGTGGCGGCGTACGCGGCGGCGGCGTTCAGGGCCTGGGCGGTGGCGCGGCGCTCGGGCCCGTGGGGGCGGAGCAGGCCGGGCGCCATGCACACCAGCCAGGCCCAGGCGCCCGCCGCGAGGCCCAGCGCGAGATGGCCGGGCACCTCGCCGAGGCTCTGCGGGGCGAACAGGGCGGCGGAGCTGACGAAGGTGAGCACCACGTTGCCGGGCGGGCCGAGCCGGGTGGCGTCGCACAGCGCCTTCTGCGCGGCGGCGAGCAGCGCGCCGGCGGTGACGAGCACGAGCGCGTTGCCCGTGAGCGAGGCGGTGACGAGGGCGACCGCGAGCCCGCCGAGCATGCCGAGCACCACCCCGGCCAGGACGCGGGCGCGGGCGGCGTAGGGGCGGCTGTGGGCGTAGAGCGCGCACAGGGAGCCGGCCATCGTGTACATGACCAGGTCGAGGCGGCCGAGCGCCAGCAGGGTCAGGTTGGGCGGCGCCATGGAGACGACGACGCTGAGCGCGGGCTTGAACCAGATGTCGGACGGGCGGCCGACGCGCAGGGCACCGGCGAGCGGGAGGGGACGGACGGGCATACCGACAAACTTAACAGGTGTTTTACCTGTAAATAATTCTGTGGTCGCGCCCCGCCGCACGCTCCCCCTCTACACCCTTGCGCTCGTATGCGCGCCCGACGGCCCGGGCATCGCTTCCCGTGGACCGACGTCGAGCGGGGAGGCGCCTGTGCACGGACCGGCTTCGTCCGGCTGGCTGATGGTCGCGCTGTGCGCGGCGACCGGCGCCTACTGCCTGCTGCGGATGCGCAGCACCGTGGAGGAACAGCGCAGTGCCGCGGGCGCCGAGGCCCTGATGGGGTTCGGCATGGCCGTGATGGCGGTGCCGTCGACAGCGTTCACGCCGCCCGGCTGGGCCTGGGCCGGCTACGCGGCGGTGTTCGGCGCGGCCGTGCCGCACGCCCTGTGGGCGGTGCGGCGCGGCGCCCACCATCTGCACCACCTGATGGGAGCCGCGGCCATGGTGTACATGGCGGTCGCCATGGCATCGTCCGCCCCCGGCCACCACCACGGGGGCGGCGACTCCGGCGTGCCGCTGGTGACGGGGGCGCTGCTGCTGTACTTCGCCGGGTACGTCCTGCTGTCCGGGGCCCGGCTGGTGCCGGCCGCCGCGGTCGCCGCGGGCCCCGCACCGCCCGGCTGGGCCGACCGGCCGGAGCTGGCGCGGGCATGCCGGTTGTCGATGGCGATCGCCATGGTGGCGATGCTGCTGACGATGTGACCCGCCTGCGGAATCCGTCGTGGTCTCCGTCACTTCGCGCAGTGGGCCGTACCGCACAGTAGCCATGGCTCATAGGGTTGTTCCCATGATGGTCCCCGCGGCATTGCTGCTGCTCGGCGCCCTGACCGCCGTGGCGGCACCCCGGCTGCTCGCCCGCGCCGACTGGCCGGACCGCGAACCGGTGGTGGCCCTGTGGGTGTGGCAGTGCGTGGTGGCGGCGGTCCTGCTGTGCTGCGCGCTGTCGATGGTCCTCAGCGCGGCGGCCGCCTGGCAGGCCGTACGGGGCCAGGTGTTCGCCCCGGCGCCCCGCGCGGTGGTGGAGGCGTACGCGCTCGGCGCGGCCGGCCCCTGGGCGGCGACCACCGCGGTGGCGCTGGCCCTCGGCGGGGTGTGGAGCGCGGCCATGCTGGTCCGTGAGGTGGTACGGGCCCGGGCCCGCCGTCGCCGGCGGCGCGCCGAACTCTCCCTGCGGGCCCCGCTGCTGCCCGGCGAGCAGTTCGATCGGGGACGGCTCGTCGTGCTGGAGGGCGAGCGTCCGGACGCCTGGTGGCTGCCGGGCACGGCTCCCCGGCTCGTCGTGACCACCGCGGCGCTGCGCCGCCTCAAGGGGCGCCAGTTGGACGCCGTACTCGCCCATGAGCAGGGCCACGCGCGGGCCCGGCACGACTGGCTGCTGCACTGCTCGGCGGCGCTGGCGGGCGGGTTCCCGCAGGTGCCGGTGTTCGCGGCGTTCCGGGACGAGATGCACCGGCTGGTGGAGCTGGCCGCCGACGACATGGCGTCGCGGCGCTTCGGCCGGCTGACGACCGCGCTGGCGCTGGTCGAACTCAACGAAGACCGGGGCGTGTTCGCGCTCGCGCCGGCCGGGCACGCGGACGTCCCGCGGCGGGTGCACCGCCTGCTCACTCCCCCGGACCGGCTCACCGCCGCCCGCCGGCTGCGGCTGACCGCGGCGGCGGCGCTCGTGCCGGTGGTTCCGGTGCTGGTGGCGTTCGTGCCGGGGCTGCGAGCGCTGGGCTAGACCGCTTCGCGCAGGCACGCAGGACCGGAAGTCGAGGATCGGGAGCGGGGATCGGGCCGTACCGCGCGTGCTCGTAGCGGCGTGCGCGCGCGTTCCGGGCCGCCGGCCGGGCACGCGTGAGCGCGAGCCGTCCTCCCGCCCGCCGCGCGGCTGGACGAGGTGGTGGAGCGGCTGGCCGACGGCTGGGCGACGCGCGTCGGCGAGGGCGGCGCGCGCCTGTCGGGCGGGGAGCGTCAGCGCGTCTCGATCGCGCGGGCGCTGCTGAAGGACGCGCCGGTGGTGCTGCTGGACGAGGTGACCTCCGCGCTGGACCCGGTCGGCGTCACGGGGCCGTGCACGTCGGCATCGAGCGCCTGACGGCGGGGCGGACGGTGGTGATGGTGGCCCACCGGACGCGCACCGTCCGGCACGCCGACCGCATCGTCTCCCTGGACGCCGGCCGGGTGGCCGAGGAGGGCAATCACGAGGAACTGCTGCCCCGCGGCGGCCGTTACGCCGAGTTCTGGCACCTGTCCCTGGCGCCGGCGGCCGAGGCGTGAGTGGCGGTATACGTGCCCCACGACGCGCCCGGGTTGGCCTTCGACCCCGCCCCTCGGCGAGGATCGCACCATGCACACCGGTTCCGTCGACTCCCCGCCCCGCCCTCCGCAGCACCGCCGCGCCGTGCGCGCGGGCACCGGTCTGGCACTGGGCTCGCTGCTGCTGATCGCCCTGGTCGCCGCCGAGTGGGCGCCGCTGCTGTCCCTCGACGGCGAGATCGCCCGCACCACCCACCGCTGGGCGGTCGACGCGCCGGGCCTGACGCAGACGTGCCGCATCCTGACGGACTGGGTGTGGGATCCGAACACGATGCGGATCCTGTGCGGGGTGGCCGCGGTCGCGCTGGTGTGGCGGTTCGGAGCGCGGTGGACGGCGGCGTGGCTGGTGGTGACGGTGGCGCTCGGCACCGCGCTGCAGCAGTCCGTGAAGGCCGCGGTGGGCCGCGCCCGCCCGGTCTGGCCGGACCCGGTCGACTCCGCCCACTACGCGGCCTTCCCGTCCGGTCACGCCATGTCCGCCGTGGTGGTGTGCGGTCTGCTCCTGTGGCTGCTGCGCCGCCACGGCGTGGGTGCCGCGCTGTGGCGTACGGCGGTGGGCGTGGCGGTGGTCTCGGTGATCGGCGTGGGGTTGACGCGGATCTGGCTCGGCGTGCACTGGCCGACCGACGTGCTCGGCGGCTGGCTCCTGGGCGCGGCCTGGGTGGCCCTGGCGGTCGCCGTGCACCAGCGCCTGCGGCCATGAGCGAACCTCGCCACGATCCCCCGGTCCCCTGACGCCGTGGCCGCGGCTCCCTAGGATCGGCGCATGACGGCAGCCGTACTGTTCGACTTCTCCGGAACCCTCTTCCGTGTCGAGTCCGCCGAGTCCTGGCTGCGCGCGGCGCTCGCCGGGCGGGGCCTCACCCTTCCCGGGCCCGAGTTGGCCGGGACCGCGCGAGCGCTGGAGGCGGCGGGAGCGCTGCCGGGCGGCGCGCACCCGCACCGCGTCCCGGCGGAGATCGGCGAGCTCTGGGAGCTGCGCGACCTCGGCTCGGCCCACCACCGGGCCGCCTACACCGGCCTCGCCCGCCAGGTGCCCCTGCCCGACCCGGCCCTGTACGACGCCCTGTACGACCGCCACATGAACCCGGCCGCCTGGTCCCCGTACCCGGACGCCCTCGACGTGCTGGCCGGTCTGCGCGAGCGCGGCATCCCCGTCGGCGTGGTCAGCAACATCGGCTGGGACCTGCGCCCCGTCTTCCGCGCCCACGGCCTCGACCGCTACGTGGACACCTACGCCCTGTCGTTCGAACACGGCGTCCGCAAACCGGACCCCCGTCTCTTCGGGCTCGCCTGCGCCGCGCTCGACGCCGACCCGCGCGCCGTCCTGATGGTCGGCGACAACCGATACGCCGACGGAGGCGCCACCGCCCTCGGCTGCACGGTCCACTTCGTGGACCACCTGCCGACCGCCCACCGCCCGGCGGGCCTGCGCCCGGTCCTCGACCTGACCGCCTGACCCGCGGGCGACCGCCTGGGGCCGATACCCGCGACCGGGACGCGCTGGGCGTCGCCGAAAGGCGAAACCTGCAGTGGTACGCCGGCAGAGCGGGAAGAAAGCCCCGCAATTGCCGTCCGCCTCGGACGATCCCCCGCGTCGCCCGAGGCGGACAGCTTGCCCGGCCGGGCCCGGGAACGGGTCGGTCGGGACGTGCTGAGTATAGTTGGCTGGCAGCCAGTCAACGCAGGAGTTACAGGATGTCCCCTCGAAGCGCCGCGGTCAATGAAGAGTTGCGGCGCCGTTCCCGGGAACGTCTGCTCCAGGCGGCGGTCGAGCTGGTCGGTGAACGCGGTTACGACGCCACGACCTTGGGAGACATCGCGGACCGGGCGGGATCGGCGCGCGGACTGGTGTCGTACTACTTTCCCGGCAAGCGGCAGCTGGTGCAGTCGGCCGTGCACCGGCTGATGCACCGCACGCTGGAGGAGGCGCTGGAACGCGAACCGCGCACCGAGGACGGCCGGGAGCGGATGGCGCGGGCCATCGACGCGATTCTCGGCCTGGCGCGCGACCGGACCGTGCTGATGCGCCAGCACATGGCGGGGCTGTTGCAGGCGGAGGGGTTCGTGCGCTGCCCGGAGCAGCAGCGGCTCGCGGAGCTGCTGAGCGACACGGTGGCCCGGCACGCCTCGTCGGACGCCGCCACCGACTATCCGATGCTGCGGGCCCAACTCATGGGCGCCGTCTACGCGATGGTGCTGCCGAACGTCGGCATGCCCATCACCCCGCTGCGCGCCGAGCTGTTCCGGCGCTACGGCCTGGACTGGGAGATGGGTTCCCCGCCGGACGCGGAGACGTCCGGCGGGGAGTGCGAGCGGGATCTGTCACGGTTCTTCGCGACGGGGTCCCCGGTGGTGGATCAGTCGAAGTAGTCCGGCTGGGTCTGGACGTTGAGCTCGCTCAGCCGCACCCGCTCGGCGGGGTTCGTCCGCCGGTCGTCGAGCTTGAGGACGTCGAAGCCCTTCGCCATGTCGTTCGAGTAGATGTGGCCGTTGTAGTAGTACGCGGACCAGGAACCGCCGCCGACCAGGCGCTCGGTGCTGATCGGGCCGCGCTCGAAGTAGGCGATCTCCTTCGGGTGGGAGGAGTCGGTGAAGTCCCAGACGGAGACGCCGCCCTGGTACCACGCCTGGACCATGAGGTCCTTGCCCTTGACCGGGATCAGCGAGCCGTTGTGGGCCACGCAGTTCTCGGTGTCGGCCTGGTGGCGGGGGATCTTGAAGTAGCTGCGGAAGACCAGCTTGCGGTGGTCGCCCTTGCCGGCGATGTCGTAGATGCCGTCCGCGCCGCGGTTCGGGCCGACGGCCGCGTTGCAGGTGGCCGCGCCACCGCCGCCCAGCTCGTCCGTGAACACGACCTTGTCGGCCTTCTGGTTGAAGGTCGCGGAGTGCCAGAACGCGAAGTTGACGTTGTCCTGCACCCGGTCGATCACCTTCGGGTTCTCCGGGTCCTCGATGGAGAAGAGGATGCCGTCTCCCATGCACGCGCCCGCCGCGAGGTCCTTGGAAGGAAGCACGGTGATGTCGTGGCAGCCGGTGGTCTTGGAGACGCCCGGGTTCGTGGGGGCGCCGGGGTTGCCGCCGCCGTCGGGACCCTCACCGGGGAACAGCACCGGGAAGCCGACGACCGCCGCCTTCTCGGGGGCCTTGCGCGGCACCTTGATGACGGAGATGCCGTCGTGCGGCGGCTGGCAGTCGGGGTACGCGGCGTTCGGCGAGTAGGAGGAGACGTAGATGTACACGTTGCGGCGCTCGGGCACCAGCGTGTGGGTGTGCGAGCCGCAGGCGGTCTCGACGGCGGCGACGTACTTCGGGTTCCTCTTGTCGCTGATGTCGAAGACCTTCATGCCCTCCCACGAGGACTTCTCGGTCGCCGGCTGGGTGGTGCTGTTGCAACTGCTGTCGCTGCGCGAGGAGTCGGTGGACAGGAACAACAAGTCACCGGAGACGGAGATGTCGTTCTGCGAGCCGGGGCACAGCACCTGGGAGACCGTCTTCGGGGCCTTCGGGTCGCTGATGTCGAAGATGCGGAAGCCGTCGTAGTTGCCGGCGAAGGCGTACTTGCCCTGGAAGGCCAGGTCCGAGTTGGTGCCCGGCAGCACGTCCTTGGGGATGTTCGTCAGGTGCTGGATGTTGGCGGAGTGGACGATCTCGTCCTGGCCGGGTATCTCCCCGCTCTCCACCGCCTCCTTCACTTCCTGCCTGGTGCCTTCCGACACCCGCTTCTCGGCGGCCGGCGAGTCCCCGGGATCGGGGGTGGCGACCGCGGGCTGTGCGGTGATCAGCGCGGCCAGGAGCCCGGCGGCAGCCGTGGTGATTCCCAGGCGTCTGCGCCGTGTTCGGGATCTGCTCAACAGGGTCACTGCTTCCTCCCTTGTGCCGTTCGCAAGGGAACGGTTCACGGACCCCCGAAGTATCGTCGTCATCATGGACAGATCAACAGGGGGCAACAGAGATGTAATGAATGTTTTCAACGGACAGTGCTCACCGGCGTGTTAAGACGGTCACCGGCACTCACGAAGTGCACCCCGCATACCGCCCGTCACAGGAGGTCGTCGTGCCCTTCCGCCGCGCGTCGCGTGTCACCGTCCCGCTGAGCGCACTCGCCGCACTCGCCGCTCTCACGCTCGGCGCCTGCGACGCGGGCTCGACGCCCGCACCCGACCGGGCGGCCGGCCCCTCGGTGCTCGTCCCCGGCAAGCCCGGTGAGGCCAACCGCACCCTCTCCGCCCAGGAGGCCGCCCAGCAGCGCGCCGACGACGACACCCCCAACTCGGCGGACGTCGACTACGCCCGCATGATGATCACGCATCACACGCAGGCCCTGGAGATGACCGGACTCGCCCCGGACCGCGCCGGGTCCACGCAGGTGAAGAAGCTCGCCGAGCGCATCGCGGCCGCCCAGGAGCCCGAGATCGGCGTGATGAAGGCGTGGCTGGCCGAGCACGGCAAGCGGGAGGAGGCCGAGGGCGGCCACGCGCACCGGGCCATGCCGGGGATGGCCACCGAGACCCAGCTGAGGAACCTGCGCGCGGCGCGCGGCAAGGCCTTCGACCAGCTGTTCCTGACGCTGATGATCACCCATCACGAGGGCGCGATCACGATGGCCACGGACGCCAAGTCCCAGGGAAACAACGTGAAGATCGAGGAGATGGCGGACGACGTGATCGCCCAGCAGACGAGCGAGATCACACGGATGCGGCAGATGCTCTGACGCCCGCGGTCGCACCGGCGCGCACGCCCGCACGCCTGCCCTCCCCGGCGGCCGCCCTGACGCGCCCCGTACCGGCGGGCGCCGGCTGAGGGCCGGTCAGCCGCGGCGGGCGTGCCGGGGCGTCAGGAAGCCGGCGTCCCGCGCCTGGGCGATCAGCCGGAGCGACCTGCGGCGGCTGTGCCCCGTCGCGCACATCACCGCGAGCACCGGATCGGTCCCCTCCTCCTGGGCGGTCCGGTACGCCTGCGCGACCAGCCACCGGCCCTCGATACCGCGCGGCCACGGCGGCCGGGCCCGGCGCGGCCCCGCCGCCTCAGCGGCGTCCGCTGCGTCCGATGCCTCCGATGCGTCCGATGCGTCCGATGCGTCCGCGCCCTCTTCCCCGCCTGCGCCTGCGCCCGCGTCGCCCTCGCCCTCGCCCGCGACACCGATGTCTACGGCACTCACGTCCGCCCCGCTGACGCCCGCCCCGCTCACGTCCACCTCGCTGACCTCCGCCCCACGGTGGCCCGCCGCCCCCTCCCCCACCATCTCCGCCTCGTCCGCCTCCCGGCCCCGGCCCTGTGCCGGCCCCGCCGCGATCCCGCACGCCTCGAACAGCGGCACCTCGAGCCAGTCGGCGAGCACCGCGAGGTCGTCGAGGGCGAGCGCGGGCCGGGCCCGTACGTCCTCCAGGGAGACGTTCCCGTCCGCGACGACGGCCAGCGCCTCCACCACCGCCCCGTCGGCGAAGGCCAGCCGCACCTGGAACCAGGCGGTCACGACGCCGCCCTCCCACACCTCCCACGCCGGCCACACGGACACCGCGCCGTCCTCCGGCAGACGGTCGGAAAGACCAAGAAAGGATGCTTCCAGCACGCACGGAACGTAACCGCATGATCACATTCCATACGAACGGACACGCACCCGCTCCCCGCACAGCACCCTGTCAGCGCAGCCCCGGCGGTGGGATGCTGGAACCGACAGCGAATACGGGGGCGAAGGAGTTCCGCCGTGCTGCGTGTCGCCGTCGTGGGTTCCGGACCGAGCGGGGTCTACTCCGCCCAGACCGTCGTCGAGCGGGAACCGCGGGCCCTGGTCGACGTGCTCGACCGGCTGCCGTGCCCGTACGGTCTGGTGCGCTACGGCGTGGCGCCCGACCACGAGAAGATCAAATCGTTGCAGAACAATCTGCGCGCGGTGCTGGAGCACGACCGGGTGCGGTTCCTCGGCGGCGTCCAGGTCGGCGCCGGCGGGGTGCCGGCGGCCCGGCTGCGGGAGCTGTACCACGCGGTGGTGTACTGCGTGGGCGCCGCCACCGACCGGCGGCTGGGGATTCCCGGCGAGGACCTGCCGGGCAGCTGGTCGGCGACGCGGTTCGTGTCCTGGTACAGCGCACACCCGGACGCCGTCGACGACGGGTTCCTCCGGGGCGTCCGGTCGGCCGTGGTCATCGGGGTCGGGAACGTCGCGGTGGACGTCACCCGGATCCTGGCGCGCGGCGCGGCCGAGCTGAGTCCCACCGACATGCCGGACGCGGCGCTGCGCGCCCTGGCCGCGAGCCGGGTGACCGAGATCCAGATGGTGGGGCGGCGCGGACCGTCCCAGGCGCGTTTCACCACCAAGGAGCTGCGCGAGCTGGGCGCGCTGCCGGAGACCGAGGTGACCGTCGACCCGGCGGAGCCGGCGCTGGATCCGGCCTGGGCCGACCCGTCCGCGCTGCCGGCGCCGCAGCGCCGCAACGTGGAGGTGCTGCGGGGCTGGGCGGAGCGCGACCCGCGCGGTGCCCCGCGCCGCATCCGGCTGCGGTTCTTCCTGCGGCCCGTCGAACTGCTCGCCGAGGCGGGGCGGGTGGGCGCGGTGCGGTTCGAACGGACGGTGCCGGACGGGCACGGCGGGGTGGCGGGCACCGGCGAGTTCCAGGTGCTCCGGGCACAGCTGGTGCTGCGGTCGGTCGGTTATCGCGGGGTGCCGGTGGAGGGGCTGCCGTTCGACTCCGGCAGCGGCACGGTGCCGCACCGGGCGGGGCGGGTGCTGCGCGGTGGGGTGGTGTCGCCGGGCGAGTACGTCGCCGGCTGGATCAAGCGGGGCCCGACGGGCGTGATCGGCACCAACCGGCCGTGCGCGAAGGAGACGGTGACCTCACTGCTGGAGGACGCCCCCGTGCTGGCCGGCCGGCCCCTCCCCGAGGACCCGCTGGCGGTCCTGCGCGCCGAGGGCGTGGAGCCGGTCGAGTGGGAGGGCTGGCAGGCCATCGAACGGGCGGAGGCGGCGCTGGGGGCGGAGCTGGGGCGGAGTGTGGTGAAACTGCCCGACTGGGACGCGCTGTTGACCGCGGCGCGCGGCGACCGCCCCTAGGGGCGAAGGGAACCGAACGCCCCCGCGCGGCCGGTGTCCGGGCGGGAGCGGCCCCCGCGCGGGTGGTTCACCCGGTGGCGGCCTCGCCGAGCCGGGCGGTCTGGCGGGTCGCGGCGTCCAGGAGGGCGTCGAGCAGTCCCGGGAAGAGATCGTCCAGGTCGTCGCGGCGCAGGCCGTTCATCTTGGCGGTGCCCCGGTAGGTCTGCCGGATGACCCCGCTTTCGCGCAGCACCCGGAAGTGGTGGGTGGTGGTGGACTTGGTGACCGGCAGCACGAAGTGCGAACAGGACAGCTCGTCGCCGTCGGCGGCGAGTTCGCGCACGATCCGCAGCCGCATCGGGTCGGACAGCGCGTGCAGCACCTGCTCCAGCCGGATCTCGTCGCGCGCCGGGTGGGGCAGGGTGCGACTGGCACTTGCGGTGGTCACGGCGGCTCCACTTCCTCAGGGAGCTCCATTGTACGAGGGGCATCGTAGTTTGACATCCGCCGTACTACGATGGCTATCGTACGAAGGAACCTTCGGTCCGTGACGAATGGAGCCCGCCGTGACCGCGCTGTTCGAGCCTTACACCCTGCGCGACCTGACGATCCCGAACCGCGTGTGGATGGCGCCGATGTGCCAGTACTCCGCGGCCCCCGAGGGACCCGAGGCCGGTGTGCCGCACGACTGGCACTTCGCGCACTACGCGGCCCGCGCGACCGGCGGCACCGGGCTGATCATCGTCGAGGCCACCGCGGTCAGCCCCGAGGGCCGTATCTCGCCGTACGACCTGGGCCTGTGGAACGACACCCAGGTCGAGGCCTTCCGCCGGATCACCCGCTTCCTGGCCGGCCAGGGCACCGTCCCCGCGATCCAGCTGGCCCACGCGGGGCGCAAGGCGTCGACCGACCAGCCGTGGAGGGGCGGGGCGCCGCTCGGCCCGGACGCGTACGGCTGGCAGCCGCTCGCGCCGAGCCCCGTCGCCTTCGACGAGCGGCACCCGGTGCCGACGGAGCTGACGGTCGAGGAGATCCGGGAGATCGTCGGCCAGTTCGCCGACGCGGCCCGCCGGGCGCTCGCCGCCGGGTTCGAGATCGCCGAGATCCACGGCGCCCACGGCTATCTGATCCACGAGTTCCTGTCCCCGTACTCCAACCACCGCACCGACGCCTACGGCGGCTCGTACGAGAACCGCGCCCGGTTCGCCCTGGAGGTGGTCGACGCCGTGCGGGAGGTCTGGCCGGACGGCAAGCCGCTGTTCTTCCGCGTCTCGGCGACCGACTGGCTGGACGAGGGCGGCTGGACCCCCGACGACACCGTCCGCCTCGCCCGCGACCTCCAGGCGCACGGCATCGACCTGCTCGACGCCTCGACCGGCGGCAACGCCCCCGCCGTCCGCATTCCCACCGGCCCCGGCTACCAGGTGCCCTTCGCCGCCCGGGTGAAGGCCGAGACCTCGCTGCCGGTCGCCGCCGTGGGCCTGATCACCGAGGCCGGGCAGGCGGAGAAGATCCTCGCCAACGGGGAGGCGGACGCCGTCCTCCTCGGCCGTGAGCTGCTGCGCAACCCGTCGTGGGCGCGGCACGCGGCCCGCGAGCTGGGCGGCGAGGTGCGGGTGCCGGACCAGTACCACCGGTCCGTCTGAGCCGTCCGCGTCCCGCTTCCGCCGGCGACTGCGTCGCACCCGCCCGCCGGTTGAGGCGGGCGGGTTCGCACCTCAGTCACCGGAGGGTGTGACGACCCGGCCCTCGATCGCGGCCGGCTTCGGCGACGCGCCGTCGACCTGTCCCACCTGCCCGGCCTGCGCGGACTGGTCCGTCTTGCCGGCCCGTTCGGTCTTCTCCCCGCTCCCCGGCGTGCCGGTGGTGCCCACGCCCGCCGTGCGGGCCAGCCGCTGCACCGTCCGCTCCAGGTCCGGCAGGACCCGCTGCCCGGCCACCGCGAGGGCGATGGCCGCCGCGACGCCCGCCCAGGCGAGCGGGCCGAGCGGGGTGCAGCCGACCAGCCGGCTGGCGACCGGGGTCTGGACGAGCGCGACCAGGGCGGCGGCGGAGCCCAGCGCGGTGACCTGGACCAGCGGGCTGTCGCGCCGGTCGAGCAGGGTCTGCGCGAGCTGGGTGCCGACCACCGCGCACAGCGCCATCGTCGTCGTACGGCGGGCCGTGCCCGGGGTGAACCGGCCGAACAGCCAGGCGGCGACCGCGCCCAGGCAGGTGGTCAGCGCCCGGTGCCGGATCTGCCGCATCAGCGGCTCGCCCAGCAGCGAGGTGCCCAGCGGCCCGCCCGCGCCGGTCTCGGCCGGGTCCTGCTTCGGGGTGACCGCGACGGCCATGGCCGGGAACAGGTCGGTGAACAGGTTCACCAGCAGCATCTGCCGGGTCGACAGCGGTGCCGCGCCCGCGAGCAGCGTGCCGAGGATGCCGAAGCCGATCTCGCCCGCGTTGCCGCCGATCAGGATGGCGACGGAGTCGGCGACGCTGTGCCACAGGGCGCGGCCTTCGCCGACCGCCTCCACCAGGACGGTCATGTCGTCGTCGGTGAGCACCAGGTCGGCGGCGTTGCGGGCGGCCGCCGAGCCGCGGGCGCTGATCCCGACGCCGATGTCGGCGGCGCGGATCGCGGCGGCGTCGTTGGCGCCGTCGCCGACCATGCCGACCACCCGGCCGGCGTCCCGCAGCGCCTCGACGACCTGCAGTTTCTGCTCGGGCGCGACGCGCGCCACGACGTCCGCGTCGCGCAGCATGCGGGAGCGTTCGCCGCGGTCCGCGGCGGCCAGGTCGTCGCCGGTGACGACGGCGGTGTCCTCGGGCCAGCCCAGGTCGAGGGCGATCGCCCGCGCGGTCTGCGGGTGGTCGCCGGTCAGCATCACCGGCCGTACGCCGGCCGCGCGCAGCCCGCGCACCAGGGCGTCGGACGTCTCGCGGGCCACGTCGGCGAGGGCGAGCAGCCCGGCGAACTCCAGGTCGTGCGGCGGCTCGTCGCAGACCTCGGCGTCGTCCTCGCCGTCGGCCAGCCGGCGCCGGGCGACCGCCAGCACCCGCAGCCCGTCACGGGCCAGCGCGTGCGCGGTCTCCTCGGCGTCCTCGGGCAGATCACGGCAGGCGGGCAGTACGGTCTCCGGGGCGCCCTTGACCTCGAACACCCGCACACCGTCCGCGGCGTATCCCACCGCGCCCGCGTAGCCGCGCCCCGCCTCGAAGGGCCGGGCCTCGGTCTGCGTCCACTCGGGGTCGCGGCCGGCCGCGTCCAGCACGG
Source organism: Streptomyces sp. NPDC052687 (assembly GCF_040678395.1). NCBI lineage: Bacteria > Bacillati > Actinomycetota > Actinomycetes > Kitasatosporales > Streptomycetaceae > Streptomyces > Streptomyces sp. NPDC052687. Next base: position 13,269 of record NZ_JBFATR010000040.1, read on the forward strand.
CCTCGTCGGTGGCGTGCACGACCTTCTCGCCGCCGTTGGGCTGCGGGCAGGCCCGTACAGCGATCCGCAGCACCTCGGAGTCGCGCGCCTCGTCGAGCCTGCGGACGGTGCCGTCGGCCTCGGCGACCCGGACCAGGCGCAGCTTGTTCTCCGTGAGGGTGCCGGTCTTGTCGAAGCAGATGGTGTCCATCCGGCCCAGCGCCTCCAGGGTGCGCGGGGCGCGCACCAGGACGCCGCGCCGGCTCAGCCGCCGGGCCGCCGCGAGCTGGCCCACCGTCGCCACCAAGGGCAGGCCCTCGGGGACGGCGGCCACCGCGACGGCCACGCCGCCGCTGACCGCCTCGCGGATGGGGGTGCCACGCAGCAGCGACAGGCCGGTCACCGCGGCGCCGCCCGCCATCGTCCACGGCAGCGCCTGGCTGGTGAGTTCCTGCAGCCGGGCCTGCACGCCGCCGGCCGCGGGGGTGCGCGCGGCGAGGTGGACGGCGCGGGCGGCCTCGGTGCGCTCGCCGGTCTCCACGACGACGGCCCGCGCGTGTCCGGCCACCACGGTCGTGCCCTCGAAGACCATGCAGCGGCGGTCCGCGACGGCGGCGCTGGGGGTGGGCTCCACCTGCTTGTCGACCGGCAGCGACTCGCCGGTCAGCGCGGACTCGTCGACCTCCAGGCCGTCCTCCCACAGCAGGCGGGCGTCGGCGGGCACGACGTCGTCGGCGTTCAGCTCGATCACGTCGCCGGGCACCAGGCGGGAGGCGTCGACGGTGCGCGGGCCCGGCCGCCGCCGGTCGCGCCGCCGTCCGGGGGGACCGGCCCAGCCGTCGGCGCTGACCCGTGCTTTCTGCTTCTGTTCGGCGACCAGTCCGGACAGCGCCCGCTCGGCCCGCAGCCGTTGCAGGCCGCCGACCAGGGCGTTGAGGTCGAGCGCGCCGACGACGAGCAGGGCGTCCGCGACGGAGCCGAGGATCGCCGACGCCGCCGAGCCGACCGCGAGCACCGGAGTGAGCGGGTCGTCCAGCTCGTTGCGTACCGCGCGGGCGAGCTGGAACGTCCAGCGCGCCGGGGCCATGACCGGCTTGCGGCCGACGGTGGTGACCGTCGCGCGCATCCGGTCCACGGTCTGCTCCAGAACGCTCTCCTCGGTCTCCAGCCGGTCGGCCAGCCGGGCCCGCACGGAGCGGGAGTCCAGGGCGTGCCAGGCCACCCGGGGCTGTGGGTGCGGGGAGCGGGTCAGCGCGACACCGAGGGCCGCGCGCACCCCGCCGAGCAGGGCCGTGGCGGCGGCCGCGTCGACGGGGACGTGACGCAGTCCGGGCAGCCACGGGTTGGTCTGCCGCCGGGCCTCGCCGACGGCCACGAGCAGCCCGGACAGGGCGGCGCCCGACCGGGCGAGGATCTGCGACCGGCGCCCGACCCCGCGGGCGGCGGGCACGGCGACGAGCAGCCGCCACACGTCGGACAGGCCGTCCGGGGTGAGGATGTCGGCGCCCCACGCGACGGCCGCGTCGCGGTCGGCGAGCCCGACGGCCAGGTCGCCGGCGAACATGGCCTCCAGGACCTCGGTGTCATCGGGGGAGGCGGGCCGGGCCACGGTGATCACACAGCCGTCGTCCTGGCGCAGCCGCTCGACCGTCTCGGCGGGCGGCCGCCCGGCGGGCACGATGTGGTCGGCGAGGCCGACGAAGTCGGTGAGGGCGGGGTCGTCGCCCACGACGACACGCAGTTTCGCGCGGCGGGCCGCGTCGAGGACGGGCTCGGCCCACGGGTCGGCCTCGCCGTCGGCGGTGCGCAGCGCGCTGGGGTGCAGGAAGATCGTCCCGGCCGTCTCCAGGCGGCGCAGCCGCTGCTGGTCGCGGACCAGGACGCCGGTGCGGGCGAGGGCGCAGCTGAGGGCGGCGTGGAAGGCGGCGGGGCCGTAGCGAGCCGCCTTGGGGGAACCGGCGAGCACCGCCTCGGCGGCCTCGGAGGCGTCATGTTTGACCAGCAGGGTCGCGAGGGCGCCCACCAGGCTGCCCGACTCGGCGTGCACGGCGTACTCCTGGGCCGGGGTCCGGCGCAGCGGCGGCCGGGGGAACCGGTCCATGGCCACGCCGGTGCGGTGGGGTACGCACAGCCGGTCGTGGACGGCGTCGAAGGCGGCCGCGCGCGCCAGTGTCTCGGCCAGTCCGCAGGTGCGCAGCGAGCCGTCGAGCACCAGCGCGACGGGGTTCTGGCCGGCGCCGTGGACGGCCGCGTTGACGGCGGCCAGCACGAGGTCGGCACGGGAGTCGCCCAGCCGTCCGCGCAGCCAGGAGCGGAACCGGGGGTGCTCACGCAGCAGGGTGTTGCCCGCCGAGAAGAACTTGGGCGAGGGCGGCAGGCGCAGCGCGGAGGCGGCGAGCGCGGCGCCGATGCCGAGCGCGTCCACGCCCAGCGCGGCCACCGCGGTGCGCACCCCGATCGGGTCGCCGGGGTGGGCGAACTCCTCCACGGACTCGTCGTCGGGGGCGAGCCCGTGCCGTTCGGCGAGTTCGCTCGCCTTCTCCAGCACCGAGTCGGCGACGGCGGCCTCGGTCGCGGCCACGACGAGGCGGGACAGGCCGCCGTCCCAGTACGCGTAGGCGACGTCGGGCCGCTCCATCAGGGCGGCCGCGACCCGCCGGGCGGCGTGGGCCGCCTCGCCGGCCTCGCGCTTTCCGTCCGTCGTGACGGCCCGCAGCGCGAGGTGGGCGCGCCGTCCGGAGCGCCAGTCACGCCTCTGTCCGGGCAGTGCCGCGGTCCGCGCCACCCGCGCGACCCGCACCGCGGAGTCCGCGCCGCGCACTCCCGCTCGCGCCGTCCCGGCCGCCGCCGCCGCGGCCAGACCGACGGCGGGCGCGGTTCCGCGCGCCAGCAGCCGGGGCCCGGCCAGCAGGGCTCCGGAGACAGCCGACACCGGCCCCGTCAGCAACCCCATCGCACATCCTCGGTTCGTGCTCGACTGTTTTCGCTTCTCGACTCTCGCGGATCTCTACGCTTGCAAATCCCTACCTTTGCGGGCTTTTACGACTTTATGCCTATTACGGCCTGTTGATAACTGCTCATACCCATTACCGGAAATTTGGCCTTCCGGAGGTTCGGCTCAGCCGGAGGTCCCGGTGTGTCGCCGGGCCGCCGTGCGCCGGTGGGCGGTCGCCGCCTTGATGGTCGTCGTGCCGGTCCCGTGTACCGTCCTGGTCCGCGTCCCGGAGACCGTCGTACGGCCCGGGGAGGCCGTCGTACGAGCACCGGGCGCCGCGGCGGACATGCCGGATTCCGCGGCGGGCTCGCCGGAGGACGCGTCGCTCCGGCCCGTCCCCATGGTCGCCGTGCCGCCTCCGGGCGCCGTCGTCCGGGAGGCGTCACCGGGGCCCTGTTCCCGCTCCTGGCCGGGCCTGGGCTGCGTCAGCCAGGCCACGGCCGCGCCCGCGATCGCCACGGGCCATTCCACGACCCCCGCGGCGCCGAGCACCCCGGCTCCCGTGTAGACCGCGATCCGGCGCCCGCGCGGGGACACGATCCCGACCGCGTCCAGGGTGCCCTCGGCCGCCTTGCTCACCTTGTCCATGCCGGGCATCCGACGCAGCGCCGAACCGGTGAACCGCACCGGCTGCGTGATGACGGACGACGGCTTCAGCCGTGTCATGACACTCCCCGCCTCCCTGCAGATGGCCTCTGTGCACCGGCCCGAGTTCCCGGAAACCACCCAGTCACCCGTGGGAGGCGGGGGAAACACGAGTGGCCGGGGGACTCTGCCCCCCGGCCACCGCGCGGCTTGCGCCGGCCGGACTCAGCCGGTCGCGCAGGCCGTCCCGTTGAGCGTGAAGGCGCCTGGGGACGCGCTGTTGCCGGTGTGGCTCGCCTGGTAGCCGATGCTGACGCTCGCGCCGGGCGCGAGGGTGGCGTTGTACGCGGCGTTCGTCGCGGTCACCGCGCCGGAGGCCGGTGCGTACGTGGCGCCCCAGCCGCCCGTGATGGTCTGGCCGCCCGGCAGGGTGAAGCCCAGCTTCCAGCCGTTGATCGCCGTGCTGCCGGTGTTGGTGATCGTCACGGAGGCGGTGAGACCGGTGTTCCAGGCGTTGGTGGTCGCCTTCACCTTGCAGCCGGACGGCTGCGGCTGCGGCGCGGGGCCCTGGCCGTCGAGGCCGAAGAAGGTGAGCACGCGGGCGCCCATCGTGCCGTAGGCGTAGAGGTTGTGGCCGACGCCCTGGAGGCTGATCGCCTCCACGGGGGCCCGGTCACCGGTGGCGCCGTAGCGGGTCCGGGTCCAGCCGGTGGCGGGGGTGTCGGTGGACGCCGGCGTCTGGCTCACGCCCAGGACGTTCGTCCACTGCTTGATCTCCTCGCCGAAGTTCGGGTAGCGGAGCACGTCGTCCTCGGTGCCGTGCCACAGCTGCATCCGGGGGCGCGGGCCGGTGTAGCCGGGGAAGGCGCCGCGGACCAGGTCGCCCCACTGCTGCGGGGTGCGGGTCACCGTGCCGTTCGCGCAGGCGCTGTTCCACTCGGAGCCGTCGGTGGTGGCGAAGCAGCCGAAGGGGACCCCGGCGAAGGCGGCGCCGGCGGCGAACACGTCGGGGTACACCCCCAGGAGGACGTTGGTCATCATCGCGCCGGAGGAGATGCCGGTGGCGAAGACCCGCTCCGGGTCGGCGTCGTAGGTGGCGAGCACCCAGTCGACCATCGACTTGATGCCCACCGGGTCGCTGCCGCCGCCGCGGCGCAGCGCCTGCGGCGAGGAGACGTCGAAGCACTTGCTGGACCGGGTGACCGACGGGTAGACGACGATGAAGCCGTAGCGGTCGGCGAGCGAGGCGTACTCGGTGCCGCTGTACATCGCCGGCCCCGAGCCGGTGCAGTAGTGGACGGCCACCAGGACCGCCGGGTCCGGGGTGACGCTCTCGGGGACGTACAGGTACATCTGCAGGTTGCTGGGGTTCGCGCCGAAGCCGGTGACCTCGGTGAGGGTGGCGGTCGGCGCGGCCTGCTCGCGCGCGGCTCCTTCGCGGGCGGCTCCCTCGCGGGCGGCGGCCGGGGGCGAGGCGAGCAGCAGCGCGGCCAGCAGCGGCACCAGCGCGCAGAGCGCGACGAGTACCGGGGGCAGGGGTCTCCTCGCGGTGTTGCCGGGGGTGGCGGACACGTGGTCGTCCCTTCGTGATCGCGGCTCGGGTGATCGTGAACAGTCTGTGCGTGGAAGCGCTCCCACACCGTCACACGGACGCCGCCGCAGGGGAGTTCACCCCGAGCGGGAGTGGCGGAATCTGTTCTGCGCGAGGCGTTGACCAGAAAGCGCTTGCCCTTTACGGTCCGTTCAAGAGCGTGACCGGCCGGCGCCTCAAGGAGCTGAAAAGGTCACGTGGACCACGTTCTGCGTTTACGTGGACAGGCACTGTTCATGTAAGCGAACAAGCTACGACCATTCCGCCCCCACAGAAGGAATCGGGACATGGCATCTGTGACACCTCCGCGCACCCGCCGCCGGCGCGCGCTGACCGGCGCGCTGGCCACCCTCGGCGTCTCGGTTGGCATGATCATGACCACCGGGGCTCCGTCGGCGAGCGCCGCCACCTGGCCCACCCCCACCAGCAGCCAGCCGGTGAGCGCCACCATCACCCTGAACGCCTCGAAGGACTACGGGATGCAGCGCCTGTACGGCAGCGGCGCCCTGGGCGGAGGCGACCAGTCGGAGGACCAGCAGCCGATCCTGAAGCTGGCCGACGGGGTCACGCTGAAGAACGTCATCATCGGCGCGCCCGGCGCCGACGGCATCCACTGTATGGGCAGCTGCACACTGCAGAACGTGTGGTGGGAGGACGTCGGCGAGGACGCCGCCACCTTCCGCGGCGGCACCGGCGCGACGTACCACGTCATCGGCGGCGGCGCGAAGAAGGCGGCCGACAAGGTCTTCCAGCACAACGGCGGCGGCACGGTGAACATCTCCAACTTCGCCGTCCAGGAGTTCAAGACGCTCTACCGGTCCTGCGGCGACTGCTCCACGCAGTACACCCGCAAGGTCAACCTCAACACCGTCGAGGTGACCGGCACGGGCACCACCGCGCGGCTCGTCGGCATCAACGTCAACCGCAACGACGTGGCGACGCTGCGGAACATCACGATCCTGAACGACGCGAGCCGCAAGGTCGTCCCGTGCCAGAAGTACAACAACAACACGGCGGTGGGCGTCGGCCCGGACAGCACCAACTGCCTGTACTCCGCCTCGGACATCGTCTACCGCTAGGCGTGACGTCCACGGTCACCTCACGGTGATCCCGCGATGACCCGGCCGTACGAAGCGTCCCCGCACGACGCCTCGTACGGCCGTCACGCTGTCCGGGGCGGGCACCGTCCGGTCAGCGGGGCTCCACGCGCGCGTGCACCTGCTCCGCCAGCTCCCGCCGGTAGCCCGCGTAGGCGGCGCGCAGCTCGGCGCCCGGCCAGTCGTCGGGGAGCAGCGGGCCGGGCAGCACGGGGTCGGCCACCAGATGCCGTACGACGGCGGCGAAGGCGGTGAGCCGGCCGGCCGGTCCGGGGGCGTCGGCGACCCGGTCGAGCAGGGACCGCGCGGTAGCCGCCCACGTGTCCAGCGGCCACAGCCGCGCGGCCAGCTCCGCGGCGGGCAGGGCGGGGCGGGCCGTGTAGTGCTGGACCACGGGATCCAGCTCGGCGGGCAGCGGGCGGAGCAGGTTCGCGGGGCGCAACCAGACGCCCTCGCGCAGCTCGGCGAGGCGCAGACCGGTGAGCCGGGTGCGCAGCTCGGCGCGTTCGGCGGGCCCGCGGCCGGTCGCGGTGACGACCACCATCTCCCAGTCGCCGTCCCACGCGCGCGTGCGTGGCCGTACGGCCTCGTCCTGGCGGCGCCGGCGCTCCAGCAGCCGGTCGCCGATGCGGTAGCCGGTGCCGGTGCGGCGCAGATCCCCGGCGGCCGTCATGCGGCTGAGCGCGGCCCGCAGCGTGGAACCTCCGACGCCGAACGGGGCCACCACGCGGGCGAGGTCCTTCGCCGGCAGCTCCGGCGGCTGCGCGCCCAGCAGCAGGCTCAGCACCACCGACCGCGCGGACAGCGGGCGCAGCTCGGGTTCGTTCGTCGGCATGGGCTCGTACTCTACGGCGCACGGGCTTCGTTGCACTATTGCTGCGGTCACAGCGCGAGTGCAACACTCCCGGCATGGCCTCGACAGTCGCGCACCCGCAGCAGCACGCCGGCGCCCACGCCGCCACGCATGCCGCCCGGCCCGCCGCCACGCACGCCGTGACCAACCAACCCCCGCCGCTCACGCCGTACGACGCGTCGGACGACGCCGCCCTCCTGGAGGGCCTGCGCCGTGAGGGCGCCGGGTGGGCCGAGGAGGACATCCGGCGGCTGGGCCGACGGGCCGGGAGCGAGCAGGCGCAGGAGTGGGGCGACCTGGCCAACCGGCACGAGCCGGTGCTGCGCACCCACGACCGGTACGGCCACCGGATCGACGAGGTCGAGTTCCATCCCGGCTGGCATCACCTGATGGAGGTGGCCGTCACCGAAGGGCTGGCCGGGGCTCCCTGGGCGGACGAGCGGCCCGGCGCGCATGTCGCGCGCACGGCGGGCGGGCTGGTGTGGGGGCACGCGGAGGCCGGTCACGGCTGCCCGACGTCGATGACGTACGCGGCGGTCCCCGCCCTGCGCCGCGAGCCGGAGCTGGCCAGGGTCTACGAACCCTTGCTGACCAGCCGGGAGTACGAGCCCGGCCTGCGCGTCCCGACGCGGAAGCGGGGGCTGCTGGCCGGGATGGGAATGACCGAGAAGCAGGGCGGGTCCGACGTACGGACGAACACCACGGCCGCCACGCCCACCGCCGAGCCCGGTGTCTACTCGCTGCGCGGGCACAAGTGGTTCACGTCGGCGCCGATGTGCGACGTGTTCCTCGTGCTGGCGCAGGCCCCGGGCGGCCTGTCCTGTTTCCTCGTCCCGCGCGTGCTGCCGGACGGGGCCCGCAACACCTTCCGCGTCCAGCGGCTGAAGGAGAAGCTGGGCAACCGGTCCAACGCCTCCGCCGAGCCGGAGTTCGACGGGACGGTCGCGTGGCTGGTCGGCCCGGAGGGAGAGGGCGTCAAGACCATCATCGAGATGGTCAGCTGCACGCGGCTCGACTGTGTGATGGCCTCCGCGACGCTGATGCGCAAGACGCTGGTGGAGGCGGGCCACCATGTGCGGCACCGCACCGCGTTCGGCGCGCGGCTGCTCGACCAGCCACTGATGCGCAACGTCCTGGCCGACCTCGCCCTGGAGTCGGAGGCCGCGACCACCCTGACGCTGCGGCTGGCGGGCGCCGCCGACCGCGCGGTGCGCGGGGACGCCGGGGAGCGGGCGCTGCGCCGGATCGCGACCGCCGTCGGCAAGTACTGGGTCACCAAGCGGGGTCCGGCCTTCACGGCCGAGGCACTGGAGTGCCTGGGCGGCAACGGTTACGTGGAGGAGTCCGGGATGCCGCGGCACTACCGGGAGGCGCCGCTGCTGTCGATCTGGGAGGGCTCCGGGAACGTCAACGCCCTCGACGTGCTGCGGGCGCTGGGCCGTGAACCGGCCGTCGCCGATGCCCTGTTCGCGGAACTCGCCCTGGCGCGCGGCGCGGACGCCCGGCTGGACGCGGCCGTCACCGGGCTGAAGGACGGCCTCGCGCAGGCCTCTCCCCTCGGCGCCCGCAGGCTCGTGGAACGGATGGCGCTCGCCCTTCAGGCCTCCCTGCTGGTCCGGTTCGCCCCGCCGGCCGTCGCCGACGCGTTCTGCGCGACCCGGCTGGGCGGCGACTGGGGGTACGCGTTCGGGACGCTGCCCGCGTCGGCCGATGTCGACGCGATCCTCGGCCGGGCTCTTCCCGGGGGCTGCTGACCGCCCGCACGCGGGTCGCCGGCCGGTCAGGCCGCGTTGTCAGTGGCGTGGTGCGCACTCGCGATGTACGGGGCGGTGCACGACCTGGGGGACGTCTACGACTCGACGCTGGCCTGTGTGCCGTCCCTGTTCGAGCGCGCCGCCGGGGAGGAGAACCCGCACACCCGCCCGTCGATCGCCGGCTGTCTCGCCGCGCTGGACGGCGCCGCCGCCGCGCCGCTGCGGGACCTGGCGGTGACAAAAGTGGCCACGCGCCCCGGTACACGGCGCGGACGGGCGGCTACGGCAGCCATGACGTGCTCGGCGACGAGGAGCTGCTGCGGGTGTGCCGCGAGGTGCGGCCCGGTAGCCGCCCGGCCCGGCCGGCTGAGCCCGGCCCAGTCCGGCCCGGCCCAGTCCGGCCCGGCCCAGTCCGGCCCGGCCCAGTCCGGCCCGGCCCAGTCCGGCCCGGCCCAGTCCGGCCCGGCTCGGACCGGCCCGGCCCAGTCCGGCTCGGCTCGGACCGGCCCGGCGACACCGCCGTGACCTGCGGCGACGGCGTTCCGAGGGGTGACTGTCAGTGGTGGGGTGCAGACTGGCCGGTGTCTGGGACAAAGACGTCGCGGAGGTGATCGGCATGACCGAGGTACTGCTCGCCGTGGGCACGCGCAAGGGCCTGTTCATCGGGCGCCGGCGGGGTGGTGGCGCGTGGGAGTTCGACGAGAGCCCCTACTTCAACGCGCAGGCCGTGTACTCGGTCGCCATCGACACCCGCGGCTCCGCCCCGCGCCTGCTGGCCGGCGGCGACAGCGCGCACTGGGGTCCGTCGGTCTTCCACTCCGACGACCTCGGCCGCACCTGGACCGAGCCCGCCCGGCCGGCCGTGAAGTTCCCGCAGGACACGGAGGCTTCGCTGGAGCGGGTGTGGCAGCTGCACCCGGCGGCGGCGGAGCCGGACGTGGTGTACGCGGGCACGGAACCGGCCGCGCTGTACCGCTCGGAGGACCGCGGCGAGAGCTTCACCCTCGTCCGTCCCCTGTGGGAGCACCCGACGCGCTCGCGGTGGATGCCGGGCGGCGGCGGGGAGGGCCTGCACACCGTCCTCACCGACCATCGCGACCCGCGGTCGGTGACGGTGGCCGTGTCGGCGGCCGGGGTGTTCCGCACCGGCGACGGCGGCGCGAGCTGGGCCCCGTCCAACTCCGGTGTCTCCGCGGTGTTCCTGCCCGATCCGGACCCGGAGTTCGGCCAGTGCGTGCACAAGATCGCCCGGGACGCGGTCACCCCGGACCGGCTGTATCTCCAGAACCACTGGGGCGTGTACAGAAGCGACGACGCGGGCGCGCACTGGACCGACATCGGCCAGGGCCTGCCGTCCACGTTCGGCTTCGCCGTCGCGGCCCATCCGCGCCGCGGGGACACGGCGTACGTCTTCCCGATCGCCGCGGACTCCGACCGCGTGCCCGCCGGCCGGCGCTGCCGGGTGTTCCGCACGGCGGACGCGGGCAGGACCTGGGAGCCGCTGACGGCGGGTCTGCCGCAGGGGGACCACTACGGCACGGTGCTGCGCGACGCGATGTGCACGGACGACGCCGACCCGGCGGGCGTCTACTTCGGCAACCGCAACGGCGAGGTATATGCGTCGGACGACGACGGCGACAGCTGGCGGCAGTTGGCGGCGCACCTGCCGGACGTGCTGTGCGTGCGGGCCGCGGTGGTCGGATGAGGCGGGGTGGACCGTCCCGGGGGTGCTGCGGGCGGCGGCCCGGGGCGCCGGGCGTTGGCCACCGGTTGATCGCCGTGTGGCGTACGGCAGTAGGGTGACGCCCGTGGCACCACGACCGTTGCATGAAATCGTCGAACCGGGCTGGGCGAAGGCCCTCGAACCCGTCGCCGGGAAGATCGCCGAGATGGGTGACTTCCTGCGCGCGGAGATCGCCGCGGGACGCACCTACCTCCCGGCCGGACAGAACGTCCTGCGCGCCTTCCAGCAGCCCTTCGACGAGGTGAGGGTCCTGATCGTCGGACAGGACCCTTACCCGACCCCGGGGCACGCGGTGGGCCTGTCGTTCTCCGTCGCCCCGGACGTGCGGCCGCTGCCCGGCAGTCTGATCAACATCTTCCGCGAGCTGCAGGCCGACCTGGGCCTGCCGCAGCCCTCGAACGGCGACCTGACGCCCTGGACGCGGCAGGGCGTGCTCCTGCTCAACAGGGCGCTCACCACCGCCCCGCGCAAACCGGCGGCGCACCGCGGCAAGGGCTGGGAGGAGGTCACCGAGCAGGCCATCCGCGCGCTGGCCGCCCGTGGCAAGCCCCTGGTGTCCATCCTCTGGGGCCGCGACGCCCGCAACCTCCGCCCGCTCCTCGGCGACCTGCCCTCCATCGAGTCCGCCCACCCCTCCCCCATGTCGGCGGACCGCGGCTTCTTCGGCTCCCGGCCCTTCAGCCGCGCCAACGACCTGCTGATCCGTCAGGGCGGCCAACCGGTGGACTGGCGCCTGCCGTGACCTCCACCGGGTTCCTCGCCGTGGACTCGGGCGGCTCCGGTCTGCGGGTGGTCGTGGGCACGGTGGACGGCGGGCCGCTCGGGCAGCGGGAGTCGCGGGTGCCGGTGCGGACGGGAGCGGGCGGGATCGACGCCGGGCACCTGATGGAGCAACTGGTGCCGATGGTGCGGGAACTGGCCGCCGGGACGGGGGTGGCGGAGCCGGGCTGTGCCGTGGTCGGCGCCGCCGGGTTCGGCACGCTGGGTGACGCGCTGCGCGCCGAACTGCCGGGCGCCCTGCGGCGGGAGTTCGGCATCCGGCGGGTCGCGCTCGCCGCGGACGCCGTCACGGCGTACGTCGGCGCGCTCGGTGTGCGGCCCGGCGCCGTGATCGCCGCGGGCACCGGTCTCATCGCGATCGGCACGGACCTGACCGGCTGGCGGCGGGCGGACGGCTGGGGCCATCTGCTCGGTGACTGCGGCGGCGGAGCGTGGATCGGGCGCGCCGGTCTGGAGGCCGCGCTGCGGGCGTACGACGGACGGGCGGGTGGCTCCGCACGGCTGCTGGCCCGCGCCGAGGAGCAGTTCGGCCCGCTGGCGGATCTCCCCGGCGCGCTGTACCCCCGTACCGACCGCCCGGCCGTCCTCGCCTCGTTCGCGCCGCGGGTGGTGGCCTGCGCCGCCGACGACCCGGTCGCCGCGGACATCCTCCGCGCCGCGGCCCGGCACATGGCCGACGCGGCGGCCGCCGTCTGCCCCGCCGAGGGCACGCCGGAAGTGAGCCTGACCGGAGGCCTGTTCAAGATGGGCGAGCCGCTGCTCGCGCCCGCACGGGAGGAGCTGGCGAAGCGCCTGCCGCACGCCCGGTGCGTGCCCGCGGCGGGCGATCCGCTGCACGGCGCGGTGCGGATCGCCACCGCTCTCACGACCGGCGCCCTCACCCTTCCGGGGGACGCGAGACTGTTCTGCGTGGCCCCTGCGGAGGAATGATCCGGCCGCCGCATTCCGGCCACTCCGGACGGCGCCGTACGTCCCGCCCGGACGAAAACCCGCTGATCAGTTCCGATCCCGGCGTAACTCATCAGACAAAACCGGACGGATACCGCTCACCTGCACCCTCCCCGAACAGGGGAGCCACGGAAGCCACTAACATGCGGCACCATGAGCTCCTCCACTGGGCCCGCGTCCGGCCTGCCAGTACGAATGCCGCGCCCCCGCCAGCCCGGGCGGCACCGCCGACCCGAGCCCCTGGCGGCTCCCGAGGGCGCGCCCGCGCTCGTCCTCGCGGTGCCCGGCGCGCCCAGCGCCGCCACGCGCGGTCTCGCCGAGGAGATCGTGAGCATCGCCCGCTCCGAGCTGCCCGGCCTCGACGCCCGTATCGGGTACGTCGACGGGGACGACACCGAGTTCCCCACGCTGCAGGCCGTGCTCGCGCACGCCGCCGACGAGCGCACCGCCCGTTACGAGCAGGCCCTGGCCGCGGGCGCGGACGCCAAGGAGCCCGAGGGCCCCGTCGCCGTCGTCGTTCCCCTGCTGGCCGGCCCGGACGCCGCGCTGCTGCGCCAGGTCCGCCAGGCCGTCATGGACAGCCGGGTCGCGGCCGAGCTGACCGATGTGCTGGGCCCGCACCCGCTGCTCGCCGAGGCGCTGCACGTGCGGCTCTCGGAGGCCGGTCTGGCCCGCGCCGACCGGGCCCGGCTGTTCACCGTGGCGACCGCCGCGGACGGCATCATCCTGGCGGCCGTCGGCGGCGAGGAGGCCGTGCAGGCGGCCGGGATCACCGGCATGCTGCTCGCCGCCCGCCTGGCCGTGCCGGTGATGGCCGCGGCGCTCGACCAGGAGGGCTCGATCGCCTCCGTAGCCGAGCAGCTGCGCTCCTCCGGCTCCCAGCAGCTGGCGCTCGCGCCGTACCTGATCGGCCCGGAGATCGACACCACGCTGGTCGAGGCGGCCGCCGCCGAGGCCGAGTGCCCCGCCTCCGAGGCGCTGGGCCCGTACCCGGCGATCGGCAAGCTCGCCCTGGCCAAGTACACGACGGCCCTGGGCATCGCCCCGCAGCAGCCCCAGGGCGCACCGGTCCGCTGACCCGGTCGGCACCGCCGTAGGACGAACGACACGTCAAGGGCCCGCTCCGCACGCCGGAGCGGGCCCTTCACGCATGCCCCGGCTCAGCCGAGGACCACGCACGACGCCGCCGTCACCCGCACCGCTCCCGCGCGCCGCGGCCGCCCCGTCGCCGGGTCGACGGCGAACCAGGTCACATCGCCGGAGCGCTCGTTCGCGACGTACAGGAGCCCTTCCGAGGCGGTGAGCGCGCGGGGCCAGTGGCCGCCGCAGGGCACGGTGCCGGTCAGCCGCAGCGTGTCCCCCTCGACGGCGAACACGGAGAGCACGTCCTCGCCGCGGGTGGCGGTCCACACGAAGCGGCCGTCGGGCGAGACGGCGATGCCCGACGGGTAGGCGTCACCGGCGGGGGCGCCGGGCAGCACCGGTGTCTCGGCGAGCGGGCGCAGGACCCCGCCCTCGGCATCCCAGCGGCAGACGGTGACGGTGGGGCTGAGTTCGTTGACGACGTAGGCGTGCGTGCCCTCGGGGTGGAAGGCCAGATGGCGCGGTCCGGAGCCGGGCCGCAGGGCGGTCTCCCGGTGCGATGCCAGAGCGCCCTCGTCGAGGGTGGCGACGCGGACGGAGTCGGTGCCGAGGTCCACGCCGAGGATCCACCGTCCGCTCGGGTCCGGCAGCACCTGGTGGGCGTGCGGGCCCCGCTGGCGGGGCGTGCGGGGCCCCGACCCGGTGTGCCGGAGCGTCGTGGACGCGGCGGTGGCGAGGGTGCCGTCGGCGCGCAGCGGTACGACGGTGACGCTGCCGGAGCCGTAGTCGGCGGTGAGGACGTGTCCGGCGTGCACGCTGAGATGGGTGGGTCCGCTGCCGACGCGCACCGGCGCCCCGGCCGGTTCGGGGACCGCGCCGTCCACGCGGTAGGCGCCCACCGCGCCGTCGGCCGTCTCGCTGACCGCGTAGAGCATGCGCCCGTCGGGTGCCAGGGCGAGGTAGGAGGGGTCGGGGAGGCCGTCGACGGCGTTGAGGAGCGTGAGCGCGCCGCCGTCCGGGTCGACGGCGGCCGTCACCACTCCGGGGCCGCCGGCCGCCGTGAACGATCCGATGTACGCCCGCCGCCGCTGTCCGCCGTCCGTCACCGCTGTCCCCTCTCGGTCCTGGGCCTGTGCGGTGACGGTAGCAGCGGATCAGGGAAGGTCTAGACCAAACGGGTGCGGGTCTGGTGAAGGGCCGTCCCTCGGCCTCACCGGCCGGGGCCCGCCGCCGCCTCGGACGCCAGGGCGACGGCGTCCGCGCCTACGCCTCGACCAGCGGGGACTTCGGCGGCGTGCGCAGGGGTGTGGCCAGTTCGGCGAGCGCGCGCTCCAGGCCGTGCAGGTGGGCGAGCGCCGGTTCGGCGGCCGGGGGCTGCGGTGCGAGGCCGGCGATCTCGCGCTCCGCGGGTCCGCCGGTCAGCGCCTCGACCGCGGCCTGCACCCGCCAGCAGGCGGCGGCCAGCCGGGCGTCGTGGGAGGCCTCCGGGTCGGCGGCGACGGCGACCAGGCCGCGGACCTCGCGGGCGCAGTCGTCGAGCAGGGCGAGCACCCGGCGGGCGCGCCGCTTGCGGCCGCGCATCGGGCTGAGCGGATGGACCAGCGGGGCGACCGCGAGCCGGACCCGGGCGAGCTGCTGCTCCAGCTCGGCGACGCGCGGGCCGGGGTCGGCGGCCGGGTCGCCGGCGAGCCGGGCGGCGGCCTCGGCGGTGCAGGCGTGCACCGAGCGCAGGGCGCGCTGGATCCAGGCGTCGGTGACCCGGTGGGTGGTGACGGGCAGGACGAAGAGGACCGCCAGGACGGCACCCAGCGCGCCGATGCCGGTCTCGGCGAGACGCAGCGCGAGCAGCGCGGGTTCGAGCATGCCGAGGAGGCCGTAGAGCAGCTCGGCCAGCACGGTGACGCAGAGCATCATCCAGGTGTAGGAGACCGCGGCCGTGTAGAAGATGCCGAAGACGCAGACGGCGATCAGGGCGGCGGAGGGTACGGCGGCACCCTCCAGCGGGACGGCGACCAGCAGGCCGAGGCCGATGCCGAGCACCGTGCCGAGGACGCGCCGGAAGCCGCGGACCAGGGTCTCGCCGCGCGAGGTGGTGTTCACGAAGATCCACCAGGTGGCGCCGACGGCCCAGTACCACCGCTCGTCGGACACCAGCTGGCCCACGACCAGCGCGAACGCCGCGCCGACGGTCGCCTGGACCGCCTGGCGGGTGGTGATCCGGCCGAGTCCGGTGCCGTCCGGCGGGGCGACGGCGGGGACGGGGGGCATCCGCCGCTCGTAGCACCACAGGCCGAACCGCACGGCCGCCGCGGTCGGTACGGACAGCAGGACGGCGGCGTACAGCTCGGGCAGGTGGCGCGGGGTGGCCTGGAGGAACTGCGCGATGAAGTACGTCATGAAGGCGAACACGCCGAGGCTGTGTCCGCGCGGGCCCCAGCGGCGGGCGTAGACGCCCGCGCCGACCACGGCGAGGAAGAACAGGTCGCGCAGCACGCGCTGGTCGTGCACCTCGGCCGCGACGGCGAGCACCGGCAGGCCGACGACCGGCAGCAGCGCGGTGGTGACCGCCTGGCCGCGCACGGTGGCGTCGGTGACGGTGAACAGGGCGAGCAATGCCGCGAGGCCACCGATGACGGCACCGACGAGGGAGTGGCCGGCGAGTCCGCAGACGACGACCGCGAGGCCGACGCCGAGGACCGCGCGCGTCGCGAAACGCAGCCGCGTCCGCCCCGGATCCGGAGCCACGAACACCCTCTTCAGCACTGCTTACCGCCCCCTTGAGCTGATCGGCACGAAAAAGGCGCCGCGGGATCCGCAGCGCCATCGACCTCACCATGACAGCATCCCTGCCACCAGTGGCTCAAGTCGCCCCGCCTCGACTGTGCCATTGGTACATACGGAAGTCAGAGGATGCGTCCGGCACCGGGCCATCGGACCATGGCGAGTGGTGCAGCCGACGGTGGGCGATCTGGGCCATTGGTACAGTCAGCCAAGATCATCGAGGAGGAGGCCGCGCACCATGGCCGTGGACGAGCTGGACACCCGCATCCTGCGGCTGCTGCTGGAGCAGCCGCGCACGAGCGTGCGGGAGTACGCCCGTATCCTCGGGGTCGCCCGCGGCACCCTCCAGGCCCGGCTGGACCGGCTGGAGCGGGAGGGCGTGATCACCGGCACGGGCCCGACCCTCTCCCCCGCCGCCCTCGGCCATCCGGTGCTCGCCTTCGTCCACATCGAGGTCACCCAGGGCCACCTCGACGACGTGGGCGACGCGCTGGCCGGCGTACCGGAGATCGTGGAGGCGTTCTCCATCACGGGCGGCGGCGATCTGCTCACCCGGGTCGTGGCGCGCGACAACGCCCACCTGGAGGACGTCATCCAGAAGCTGATCAGCCTCCCCGGTGTCGTCCGCACCCGCACGGAGGTGGCCCTGCGCGAACGCGTGCCGCACCGGCTGCTGCCGCTGGTGGAGTCGATCGGACGGGCGACGAGGACGTGAGCCGGGGCGCACCGCGTGAGCCGGGGCGCACCGCACCGCTCCCGCCCGACGGGCCGCCGATCCCCGCTTGGCATCCTGGTCCCATGAACAGTCTCGGCGGAATCTCGGTCATCTTCGATCTCGATGGAACGCTCGTGGACAGCGAGCCGAACTACTACGAGGCGGGCCGGCAGATCCTCGCCGAGCACGGCGTACCGGGCTACACCTGGGAGGACCACGAGCGGTACGTCGGCATCAGCACGCTGGACACCATCGCGGACTGGAAGCGGCGGTACGGCCTGAGCGCTCCCACCGAGGAGCTGTTCGCCGCCAAGAACCGCCGTTACCTGGAGCTGGCCCGCGCGGCGACGCCCGTCTACCCGGAGATGCGCACGTTCGTGGAACTGCTCGCCTCCGAGCAGGTCCCGATGGCCGTGGCGTCCGGCTCCTCCCCCGAGGCCATCGCGGCGATCCTGGCCGCCACCGGCCTGGACGCCCTGCTGCGCACGGTCGTCTCCGCCGACGAGGTGCGGCGCGGCAAGCCCGCCCCCGACGTCTTCCTGGAGGCGGCCCGCCGTCTCGGTGCGGCCCCGGCCGGCTGCGTGGTCGTGGAGGACGCCGCCCCGGGTGCCGCGGCCGCGCACGCGGCCGGCATGCGCTGCGTCGCCGTCCCGTACGTCGCCGAGCAGGCCGGCGACCCGGAGTTCGCCACGGCGGACCTGGTCTTCCGCGGCGGTCAGCGGGAGTTCACGGCGCGCGCCGCCCTCGACTGGCTCCTCGGCGCCGCCACGGCGTCCTGACCCCTCCGGCCGGACACCCACCGCCCACCGGTCCCGGCCGAATCGGTCGGGACCGTTGACTCACCCGAACCCCACCTCTACCTTCTGGTCGGCTACTCGTACAGCATTCGATATACCGAACATGCCGAGTCGATCAGAGGAGCAGCACCCATGGCCCCGCCCCTCTCCCGCCGCGCCCTTCTCCAGTCGGCGATCCTCGCCGCGACCACCCCCGGCCTCGCCGCCACCACCACGACGGCCACCGCGTCCGCCGGGGGCGCCACCACCGCCACCACCGCGGCCACCACGGCCCCCGCCACCACCCTCCCCGCGCCGGCCGCCTGGAAGCTGCGCCCCTTCGCCCTCGAGGACGTGACCCTCGGACCGGGTCTCTTCGCCGGCAAGCGGCAGCTGATGCTCGACCACGCACGCGGCTACGACGTGAACCGGCTGCTCCAGGTCTTCCGCGCCAACGCCGGCCTCCCGACCGGCGGCGCGGTCGCCCCCGGCGGCTGGGAGGGCCTGGACGGGGAGGCCAACGGCAACCTCCGCGGCCACTACACCGGCCACTTCCTCACCATGCTGTCCCAGGCGTACGCGAGCACCGGCGACCAGCTGTACGCGGACCGGATCCGCACCATGGTCGGCGCCCTGGCCGAGGTCCGCGAGGCGCTGCGCCGGGACCCGGTGGTGTTGCCCGCGGCGGGCCGCTTCGGCCGGGCGGCGGAGCAGGTACGCGGCTCGTACCAGTACGTCGACCTGCCCCGGAACGTCCTCGCCGGAAACCCGGCGATCACCCTCGCCGCCTGGGTCAAGCCCACCCACGCGAGCACGTGGGCCCGCGTCCTCGACTGCGGCGACGACACCACCCGCTACCTGTACCTGGCCGCGCGCAGCGGCGGCGGCGCCCCGCGCTTCGCCCTCACCACCGACGGCCCCGGCGCCGAGCAGGGCATCGACGGCACCGCGCCGCTCCCCCTCGACCGGTGGAGCCACCTCGCGGTGACCCTCGCCGACGGCACCGGCACGCTGTACGTCGACGGCACCGCCGTGGCCCGCAACGCCGCCATGACCCTCACCCCGGCGAGCCTCGGCACCCCCGCCCACGCCTGGCTGGGCCGCTCCGCCTTCCCCGCCGACCCCGTCTTCGCGGGCGCCTTCGGCGGCTTCGACGTCTGGTCGCGCGCCCTGACCCCCGCCGAGATCGCCGGCCTGCAGGACAGCCGTCCCGCCGACGCCCCGGCCGGACGCGGCGACCTGGCCTCGTACGCCTTCGACGAGACCGACGGGTCCACCTTCTCCGACGCCTCCGGCCGCGGCCTGACCGCCACCCTGCGCCGCACCTGGGGCGGGCCGAGCCATCCCGGCTTCCTCGCGGCGTACCCCGAGACCCAGTTCATCGAGCTGGAGTCGATGACCCGCGGTGACTACACCCGCGTCTGGGCGCCCTACTACACCGCGCACAAGATCCTGCGCGGCCTGCTGGACGCCCACCTCGCCACCGGCGACGAGCGGGCCCTCGACCTCGCGTCCGGCCTGTGCGACTGGATGCACTCCCGGCTCTCCCGGCTGACCGACGCGACCCTCCAGCGCATGTGGGGCATCTTCTCCAGCGGCGAGTTCGGCGGCATCGTCGAGGCCATCGTCGACCTGCACGCCCTCACGGGCAAGGCCGAACACCTCGCCCTGGCCCGGCTGTTCGACCTCGACCGGCTCATCGACGCGTGCGCCGCGAACACCGACGTCCTCGACGGACTGCACGCCAACCAGCACATCCCGATCTTCACCGGATACGTCCGGCTGTACGACGCGACGGGCGAGGAGCGCTACCTCACCGCCGCGAAGAACTTCTGGCGCATGGTCGTACCGCACCGCATGTACGGCATCGGCGGCACCAGCACCGGCGAGTTCTGGAAGGCGCGGGACGTCATCGCGGGCACGCTCGGCGCCACCACGGCGGAGACCTGCTGCGCCTACAACCTGCTCAAGCTCAGCCGGACCCTGTTCTTCCACGAGCAGGACCCGGCGTACATGGACTACTACGAGCGGGCCCTGTACAACCAGGTCCTCGGCTCCAAGCAGGACAAGCCGGACGCGGAGAAGCCCCTCGTCACGTACTTCATCGGCCTCTCGCCCGGCCACGTCCGCGACTACACGCCCAAGCAGGGCACGACCTGCTGCGAGGGCACCGGCATGGAGAGCGCCACCAAGTACCAGGACTCGGTGTACTTCGCCCGGGCCGACGGCAGCGCCCTCTACGTCAACCTCTTCAGCCCCTCCACCCTCACCTGGGCCCAACAGGGCGTCACCGTCACGCAGAACACCGACTACCCGCGCGAACAGGGCACCACGCTCACCGTGCGCGGCCGCACCACCGCGTTCGCGCTGAAGCTGCGCGTGCCGTCCTGGGCGACCGCGGGGTTCCGGGTGACCGTGAACGGCCGCGCCGTCGACGGAACTCCGCGCCCCGGCAGCTACTTCACCGTGCGCCGCACCTGGCGCAGCGGCGACACCGTGCGGGTGAGCGTCCCCTTCCGGCTGCGGGTCGAGAAGGCCCCGGACGACCCGACGCTCCAGACCCTCTTCCACGGCCCCGTCAACCTGGTCGCCCGCAGCGCCTCGACGGACTACCTGACGTTCGGGCTGTACCGCAACGCCGCCCTGTCCGGCGACCTGCTGCCCACCTTCACCGCCGTGACCGGCAAGCCCCTCCATTACAGACTGGACGGCACGGAGTTCGCCCCGTTCTTCGAGGGCACCGAGGACCCCACCCACGCGTACATCCGGCGCTCCGAACCCCGTGTGATCTTCGGGGGCACCGACTCGGGCGTGGCCAACCCGGTGAAGGCGGACCGCACGACGCTGCTCGACGAGATCTGGGCGGGCGCGCCGTTCGCCGACAAGGGCGCGCTGGTGTCCCGGGTGCGGGCGACCGTGGACGCGTGGACGGCGGCGGGGCTGCTGAGCGCGGCGGACGGCGAGCGGATCGTGGCCACGGCGGGGAGGGCGACGTACGTCGCGTAGGGGCACAGGACCCGCCTGACGGGCACTCGGAGGCGGTGACCGGCGGGCGGGCCGTGCCGGTGGTCAGGACCGGCGGCGCGGCTTGCCCCGCTTGGCGCTCTTGGCGGCACCGGCGGAGCGGGCGCGCGGGCTCTTGCCCGCCGCACGGGTGCCGGCCGCGGGCTTCCGCGCCCTTCCGCTCGTCCCGGCCTTCTCGGCCTTCCCTGCCTTCCCTGCCTTCTCCGGCTTCCCTGGCTTCTCGGTCTTCCCTGCCTTCTCCGGCTTCCCTGGCTTCTCGGTCTTCCCTGCCTTCTCCGGCAGGGGGCGGGTGCGGCCGCGGGTGCTGTTGACCGTGCGGCCGCGGACGATGCCGATGAAGTCCTCGACCAGGTCGGTGGTGGCCTCCTCCGGCCAGGACAGCACGACGCTGGACTGGGGGGCGTCCGTGACCGGCCGGTAGGTGAGGTCGCGGCGGTGGTGCAGGCGGGCCAGGGACTGCGGCACGACCAGGACGCCGATGTTCGCCGCGACCAGCTCGATCGCGTCCGCCGTGGTGGCGGGGCGCTCGAAGGCGGGCTCGCCCGGCGGGCGGTCCCAGCCGAGGACGTCGTCGAGGGGGTGCAGGACCACCTCGTCGGCGAGGTCGTCGAGGGTCACCTCGTCCGCCGCGGTGATCACATGGTCCTTGGGGACCACGACGACGGTGGTCTCGGTGTAGAGGGGGATCGCGCTGAGGACCGTACGGTCGACGGGAAGGCGGACCAGACCCGCGTCCGCGCGGCCGTCCCGCAGGACGTCGCCGGCCTCGGCGGGCTCCACCTGAAGAAGCGTGAGGGGGACGTCGGGCGAGCGCTGCTCCCAGACCCGCACCCACTTGGCGGGCGTCACTCCGGGGACGTACGCGAGCCGGAACGAGGGGGAATCCGCCGAGTCGGTCATTCCGCCAGGTTACCGGCTGTGGTCAAAGGCCCCGTCGGCGGCCGATAGTCTGGACTGCATGAAGTCGCACCAGAGCACCCAGACGATGAAGCCCGCGACCGCGGCGAAGAAGCTGGGTGTGTACCTCCCCGCCACCCCCGCCGAGTTCCAGGAGGGTGTCGTCTCGCGCGCCGAGCTGAACGAGCTCCAGGCGAACCCGCCGGAGTGGCTGCGGGAACTGCGACGCAACGGTCCGCACCCCCGTCCGGTGGTCGCGGCGAAGCTGGGCGTCTCCATCGCCGGCCTCGCCCGCGCCGGGGTCACGGAAGCGCTGACCACCGAGCAGATCGAGGCGCTGAAGCAGGAGCGGCCCGAGTGGCTGGAGAAGGAGCGCGCCACGCAGGCCGAGGTCCGCAAGGAGGCGGCCCGGCTGAAGCAGCGCGCCGCCGAACGCGCGCAGCAGGGTGACGCGGGCGCCTGACGTCCACCAGACCGTGCCGGCGCGCCGGAGCCAGGCCGCCCAAACGCTGCTAGGGGCACCCGGTGCAGGGTGCGGAGGGCCGCGCCGCCGCGAGGGTGAGCACGCCGTCCACCGTGCGAGCCGGCCGCGCGCGCCCCTTGAGTTCGTCGAGCCGCTTCAGCAGGTCGTAGCCCTCGCACAGCACGGTCTCATGGCCGCCGTAGGACTCCATGTTGATCACCGCGGCCTCCACATGCCGGAATTCGGACAAGAGCACCGGCACGGTGGGAACGCCCCAGGCGAGCGCGGCACCGGCCCGGGAGTAGAGCGAGGGCAGCAACTCGGCGCCACTCGCGTTGCGGATCGTTTCGGCGTCGCCGGTGCTGTGCGTCGTGAGGCATAAGCGGGCGTGCTCGATCACCTGGGCGAGCACCCGGAAGTCCTCAAGGGACAGCTCGACCGCCAGAAGCTCACCGGGCGGCGGGACGTCGGCGGAGTGCCCGGCTCCGGACGCTTCCTGCCCCTCTTGACGACGTCTGCGTCTCCACGGCGCCACACCGCTCCCCCCTGAGCACCCGGCCGGATCACCCGACGCACCTGGCCGGACCATCCAGCCCCGACGGCCTTCGTGTGATGTCTCCTACGCCGAGCGTAGCCGGTACACGACAACTATTGCCACCGGACAACTTTCGCCCCGGTCGCCCCGGCCGCAGCCTGCCCTGCCGAGCGCACGGCACAACCCTCAGGAAAGCGGCGTTCCCACTCGCCCGTGGCCCTACGATGGCCCGGCTGGCGGTGCTTGCTCGGCGGCTCCTCGGGTACCGCGTTTGAATGTGGGTGTTGTCCTGATGGGCAGGCGTATACGGAAAGTGATGCGTTCGTGACTGGTCTCGACGGTTCCGGGGACGACCCGGCAGGCGGGCCGGGCGACGATGCCATGGCCCTCGCCCTGCAGATCGCCGATGCCGTGGACGGTCTCACGACCCTGTGGTCGATTGCCGCGCAGGAAGCGCGGATGCGGCTGTCGCCGCACCAGTTGCGGGCCCTGCAGATCCTGAGAGCCGCGCCGGGGCTCAACCTGACCACTCTGGCGGAGAGCATGGACATAGGGATGCCCACCGCCAGCCGCCTGTGCGACCGGCTGGAGGCGGCCGGTCTGCTGGAACGCGTACTGCACCCGTTGAAGCGCCGGGAAGTACAGCTGAACCTCACGGGCCACGGTCAGCAGGTCCTCGACGAGGTGGCCTCCCGCAGGACGCGGGCCCTCGCTGAGGCCCTCGCCGGCATGGAGACGGACGAGCGGGAAGCACTGGCCCGCGGTATGCGGGGGTTCCTGCAGGCGCAGGACGGCCTTCTGCCGGGGGCGGACCGCCCCTACAGCCCGTGATCCGGCCGGCCCGCCTCAGCGGCCGGCCGGCCGGTCCAGTCCAGGCACACCACGGCGGCGTCGGACATCAGTTCGCTGCTGCCGAAGTGCTCGATCATCCCGGCGACCACCGCACGCGCCGTCTCGTGCGGGGGTGAAGGGCGGGTGGCGCTGAGCACCTGGCGCAGCGCCTGTTCACCGAACGCGTCCCCGGCCGCGGAGCGGGTGTCGTGCACGCCGGTGCTGACCACGATCAGCCGGTCACCGGGCTCGACCTGGAAGGTCTGCTCCTCGTACAGCGTCTCCTCGAACATGCCGAGCGGGAGCTGTGCCACCAACGCGATCCGCTCCGTGTGACCGTCCCGCTGACGGAACAGTTGCGGCGACCCGGCGTCGACCGCGGCCACCCTGCCGGTGGCCAGGTCGAATCTCAGCAGCAGTGTGGAGGCGTACGCCTTGCCGCCGTACTGGGCGAACACCGCCTGGTCGGCGAGCGAGGCCTGGTCGGCCAGGCCGACGCCTGCCCGGCGCGCGTTGCGCAGGGCGCCGACGGTGAGGCTGGTCAGCAGCGAGGCCTCGATGCCCTGGCCCATGCCGTCGGTGACCGTGAGGACGAGGTGGTCGGCGCTCGTCGACCAGTCGAAGTTGTCGCCGCCGATGGCGTAGGCCGGTTCCAGGTGGGCGCCGATCGTGTATTCCGCACGGGCGCAGCCGCGTCCCGGCAGCAGCTGCCACTGCATCTCGGCGGCGAGGGTGAGGCGCCGGGTGCGCCGGGCCTGAAGGTAGAGGTCGGTGTCCCGGCCCGCGGTGGCGACCTCGTGGCCGAGTGCGGTGGCGAACTCCGACAGCTGGAGCACGGTGTCCGGATCCGCCGCCCCTGCGGGCAGCCACACGGTGAGGATGCCCAGGCGGTCGCCGCGCACCGTGATGGGCAAATGCACCAGGTGGCCGGCGCGCTCGCGCAGCACTTCGACCACCGGGCTCTGGGCGACGAAGGCGCTGCCCGCCGGGCCGTCCTGAGCGGGCACCGGGGAGCCGGTGTGCGGCAGATGGGAGACCGGTTGCAGCACCGACAGGCTGTAGTCGGCCAGCAGGAGAATCACCTCTTGGGCGCCGACCCGGTCGGCGAGCAGGCGGCCCGCGGTGGCGACCAGAGCGTGGGGCGGGGCTGCGCGCAGCTGCGCCTCCGCTGAGGGAAGCGGATCAGAGGTATTCACGGCATCCACTCTCTCGCGGGGTGACCTCCACGCTACCGCGCTGGAGACCGGTTCAAGCGGGTTCGCTTCTTCCTGACGGATCGGTGTGCGTTTCGTCATCCTGGCGTCGTGCCGGAGCGTGGCACAGGAGCAGGCACACGTCGTCGTCGCGCGCGGAATCGTGCAGGAGTCGCGTGACCACGGTGTCGGCGGCCGCGTCGAGGTCCTGTTCCGTCTCCGGGGCAGGGAGTGCGCCCAGCGCGTCCGCCAGGCGTTCGATGCCGGGGTCGATGCCGAGCGCCCGTCGTTCGACCAGTCCGTCGGTGTACAGCATCAGGGTGCCGCCGGGTGGCAGGGCGGTGGCGTGATCGGCGTAGACGCAGTCGATGGGGATGCCGAGCATGGGGCCGGGTCTGTCCCGCAGGACGCTCACGCCGCCGTCGTCGGAGCACACGATGGCGGGCGGGTGGCCGGCCGACGCCCAGACCGCTTCCCGCTCGCCCGGGGAGACGCGGGCGATGAGCGCGGTGGCGTACAGCTCCGGTTGCAGGTGGCGCAGCATGCGGTGGAGCAGTGTCAGGATCTCGCCCGGGGTGGCGTTGTCGATGGCGTAGGCGCGCAGGGCCGTGCGCAGTTGTCCCATCACGATGGCGGCGTGCAGCCCGTGGCCGGTGACGTCCCCGATGACAATCAGCAGGCTTCCGTCGGGCTGCAGGAAGGCGTCGTACCAGTCACCGCCGATGTTCATCCCCTGGGTGGCGGGCAGGTAGCGCGCGGCCAGCAGCAGACCGGGTACGGCGGGCAGGTCGGTGAGCTGGGCGCGTTGCAGGCTCTCGGCGGTGTCGCGGTACTGCTCGTAGCGGCGGGCGTGGTCGAGGGCGATGCCCGCCCTGCGGGCGAGTTCGATCAGCATGACGCAGGTGTCGGCGTCGAAGCGCGGTCCGGGCGCGGTGAGCGTGAGGACGCCCAGCAGACGGCGCGGCCCGAACGGGATGGCCAGCAGGGGCCGGTCGGGCGACAGCGCCGAGGGAGGAAGGTCGTCCACGCCGGGCAGACGGCCGGGATGCGGGCCCGCGTGCTGGGGGCGGTCGGTGCGGGCGGCGGTCACGGCGGCCGCCGCGTGCTCGCGTCTGCGGTGCCCTGGCTCGTCGTCCTCGTCGAAGAGCCAGACGTCGATGTGTTCGGCGTAGTCCGGTACCAGCAGGTCGGAGACGCGGCGCACGATGGCCTCGGGGCTGAGGGAGACGGCGATGGTGGCGCTGGCGTCGGCGAGGAAGGTCAGCAGGCGGCGCGCCCGCTCGGTCTCGTCGCGCGCGGCCCGCTCGGCCTCCAGCAGATCCTGCTGGGCCCGGGCGGTGGCTTCCAGCTCGGAGTGCAGCGCCAGGACGCCCTGGTTGGTGTGGTGCAGCTCTTCGCGGTGCAGCCGCACCAGGCATTGCTGTTCCTCGAGGAGGTCCAGGGCTGTCGTGGTGTTTTCGTCGGCGCGCAGGAGGGCCTCGGACAGCAGCGCGCCGGCCACGCCACGGTCGAGGGGCGGCAGGGGCGGCGGGTGCCGCAGGTGCGGCAAGGGGCAGACGAGGGCCGGCTCGCCCTCCGGGTCCGCCGGAGACGCGTTGATGGGCCGGAGGGAGACCTCCAGTCGGCTCTCCTGTGCCGCGGTGTCGTTCCGGAGGGCGCGTACGAGCTCCCACTCGCCGCCCTGGCTCAGGCAGCGGCGCAGGCGCGCGCTGAGATCCGAGAGGAAGCGTGCCCGTTCCAGGGCGGGGACCTGGCCGTCGGTGACGGTCCGGTCGAGGGCGGCGCGGGCCAGGGCCGCGTCGGTGACCGTCGTGATCTTCCAGACGTCGTGCGTCGTGGTCATGGGTGCCCGCTCGCGCGGGCGGGGACCAGGACGGCCACGCTGGTGTCGTCGCGCAGGGGACTCGCCGCACTGCCGGCGTCCCGCAGGACGACCGCGGCGGTCACGGCCGGGTCGTGGTCGAGGAGGCCGCGGTCCTGTGGCGGCGACCAGCGTCCGGGCAGCCCGTCGCTGTGCAGGATGAGCAGGCTGTCCGGCCGCCAGGACGACTGCTGTACGGGCACCGTGGCGGGGAAGTGGGCTCCCACGATGCCGGGGTGGGAGATGAGCGGTTGCCAGCCCTCGTCGGTGCGCAGCCTGGCGCCGATGTTGCCGACTCCGGCGTAGGAGAGCCGGTGCGTGGCCTCGTCGAGCTGCGCCACGCCGACCGCGGCACCGCGCGTGCCGCCCAGCGCGGAGTGCAGGAGGCGCAGCAGGTCGGCCGCGGGAAGGCCGGCGTTCCTGCGCAGTTCCCGCACGGCGGTGGCGGACGCCTCCGCCGCCTTCCGGCCGTGCCCGAGTCCGTCGGTCAGCATCAGGGTGACCAGTGATCCGCAGCGCACCCACGCGAAAGCGTCACCGGAGTACTCGTCGTGCGCGAGCGAGGTGGTGATCCCCCCGGCCCGAGCGCTGCCGTACGCCGGGGCCGGGCGGGCGGACGCGGCGACAGGCGGTCGCGCCGGGCTGATGCGCGCCACGGCGACCGTGCCCGCTCCGGGCCGGCTGTGCAGGTCGAAGTCACGGGCGATCCGCAGGCAGGTGCCCAGGCCGGCGCCGAGCGAGGAGGGCGCGGTGGTGAATCCGTCCCGCAGCGCCTCGGGGACGTCACGGATGCCCGGCCCGTGGTCGAGCGAGGTGATCTGCACACAGGGCGCGGCCTCTGCCCGCGGGTCCGCCCGGGTGTCGGAGGGGCCGGTCAGGTTGATGACGATACGGCCCTCGCTCGCGTGCTTGACGAGGTTGGTCGCCAGCTCGGTGGCGACGAGGGCCGCGACCGCGGTGCAGTGCGCGTCCAGACCGATGTGGCCGCAGGCGTGCTCCGCTGCGACGCGGACATCCCGGACCCTGGTCGAGTCCTGCACCGGGATCTCCCAGACCCGGCTCACGAGGCGCCCGTTCGCGGGGCGGGCAGGCCGGGGGGCCAGTCCGTGACGGTGACGGTGGTGCCGTGGCCGGGACGGCTTTCGACGACCAGCTCCTGCACCAGCCGCTTGGCCCCGCTCAGTCCGAGCCCCAGGCCGCCGCCGGTGCTGTAGCCGTCGGTCATGGCCAGCTCGATGTCCCTGATACCGGGACCGGAGTCGACGAAGCTCAGCCGCAGGCCGCGGGTGCGGCCGTCCTGCATGAGCCACATCTCCATGTACCCGCCGCCGCCGTGCACGAGTGTGTTGCGGGCCAGTTCACTGGCCGCGGTGACCAGTTTCGTCTGCTGGACCAGACCGAAACCGATGGCGGCAGCGGCCTGGCGCACCTCCTGGCGCACCCAGGCGAGATCGGCGTCCGAGCCGATGGGGAGACGGGTGGTCGGCGCGAGCGAGGCATCCATCACGCACCCTCTTCCGCATGGGCGAGGGAGGACCCCGAGGGAGCCCGGCCGAGCAGCGCCAGCGCCCGCCCGACGTCCAGCGCGGTGTCCAGGCCGGGCAGGGTGAGCCCCAGTTCGACCAGGGTCATGGCCACTGCCGGGCGCATGCCGGCCAGTACGGTCCTGGTGGCCAGCAGCCGGGCGCTCGCGGCGATCTCGGACAGGATCCGGCCGAGGAAGGAATCGACGATCTCGACACCGGAGATGTCGATCACGACACCGCCCACCGGTACCGGGTTGTGCGCGATGCGATGGGTGATGTCGTACTGGAGCCGTTCGGCCTCCCCGTCGTGCAGTTCCCCCTGGAGGGTGATCAGCAGGACGTCCCCCAGCGCCAGGACCGGCACCGAGTCGGCGGGGCCCGCGGACACCGCGGTCACCGCGAACTCGCTCCTGCGACCGGGCGTGGGGAGACCGCGATGCCCTGCTCGGCGAGCGCGTACGCCAGGGCGTCCGCCAGACCGGCGCGCGTGACGATCGTCCCGAGGTCGATGCCGAGGTGGACGATGGTCTGCGCGATCGCCGGCCGGATCCCCGAGACGATGCATTCCGCGCCCATCAGCCGGGCCGCGGCGACCGTCTTCATCAGGTGCTGCGCGACGAGTGAGTCGACCGTCGGCACACCGGTGATGTCGAGGATGGCGTAGCGGGCCCGCTCGTGCACGATCGCCTCCAGGAGGCTCTCCATCACGATCTGGCTGCGGGCGCTGTCCAGGGTGCCGATCAGGGGGACGGCGACGATGTTCTCCCACAGTTTGATGACCGGGGTGGCCACCTCCAGCAACTGCTGGCGCTGCCGGGCGATCAGCTCTTCACCCGAGCTGACCGTGGTCTCCATGACCACCAGGCGCAGCGTGCCGAGCAGGAGGGTGAGGGAGAGCGTCACGTCGTACGCGTGCGCGCTGTCGGTGTCCTCGTACTCGGAGCGCAGCAGCGCGGCCACGGGCTCGCGCAGACCGGCGACCTCACCGGCGATCTGGGCCGGGGTGTATCCGGACTTGGCGCGGGAGGCCGCCATCCGGCCGAGCTGGTCCCTCACCGTGTCGAAGCCCGGCGCCCGGAGGTCTTCCAGCCGTCCTGAGCGGGCCACGTCCGCCAGGGCGTCCACCACGGCCTTGCACGCGTCCACCGCCTCGTCGCGGGACACGGTGAAGACGGTGCGGAAGAGCGTGGTGTCCGCCCAACGCTGGGCGATCTGCTCTCGGCGCCGTTCCAGGAAGCCGCCCAGCTCCTGTGCCACATCCGGATCCTGCACCTGCACCGTCTCCCTGTTGCGAGCCTCACGGCCTGCCGAGACAGCAAACCATCAAGCAATTATTGCTTCATGACAAACGTTAGCGCGCGGCAGTACGCGGAACAACACGCGATCGTCACAATCCCCCCCAACCGCGGTCATCGGTCTGCGGCCTGCCGCGCCAGTCCAGGCACACGACCAGGGCGTCGTCCTCGGGCATCGCCTCGCCGCGGTGGCCGGTCAGCTCCCGCAGGACGGCCCGCGGGACCTCGGCCGCGGGCAGCAGCCGGGTCGACTGGATGGCCCGGGCGAGCGCCGCCTCACCATAGGCTTCTCCCCTGGGTGACGCGACCGCGTGAACTCCGTCACTGACGAAGATCAGCCGGTCCCCCGGCTCCACCCGGAAGTCCTGTGCAACGTAGTCGGTCTCCTCGAACATACCCAAGGGCAGCTGCGCGTCGAAGGCGATCCGCTCCACGACGCCGTCACGCAGCCGCAGCAGCTGGGGCGAGCCGGCGTCCACGACCTTCGCCCGGCCGGTCTCCAGGTCGAAGTCGAGCATCAAAATGGACAGATAGCAGCGTCCCCGGTAGTGGGCGTACACCGCCTGGTCGGCCAGGGCCGCCTGGTCCGCGATGGAGATACCGGCCCGGCGGGCGTTGCGCAGCGCGTTGATGGCCAGGTTCGTCAGCAGGGAGGCCTCTATGCCCTCGCCCATGCCGTTGGTGACGTACAGCATCAGCCGGTCGGCGGTCGCGGACCAGTCGAAGTTGTCGCCGAAGATCGCGTACGCCGGCTCCAGCTGGGCACCGAGGTCGTACTCGGGCCGCGAGCAGGACCGGCCGGGCAGCAGCTGCCACTGCATCTCGGCGGCCAGGGTGAGCCGGTCCTTGCGGCGCGCCTGGAGGTAGATGTCGGTGTCCCGCTCGGCGACGACCACCTCGTGACCGAGCACCTCGGCCACGTCGGCGAGTTCCGGCTCACAGCCGGATACGGCGCTCTCCTCGGGCAGGGTCACGGACAGCACGCCCAGCCGGTCGCCCCGCACGCTCACCGGCAGGTGCAGCCGCACCCGCCCGCCCGGCAGATCCTCACGGTGGGGCCGCTGCGCCCCGAAGGCCCGGCCGGCCGGGCTGGTGTGCACCGACACCGGCTCCAGGGTGTGCGGCAGCACGGACACGGGCTGGAGGACCGTCAGCCCGTAGTCGGCCATGAACAGCTCGACGTCTTCCGCGGCGTACTGCTCCATCAGTACGGCCCGGACGGCTTCGAGCAACTCGTGGGGTGCCGCCCTGCGCAGAGCGCGTTCAGCGACCTCGAATCTGTTCACTATGGGAGATACACCAATCTTTCGCGCAGCCGTGGTCGGCCTGTGCGCCTAGTACGCTGACAGCCACCCCAGTGCCTGCGAGAGTGTGACAGTGACTGCCTTCCGCCGCCGCCCTGAGCCCGAAGAGGTCGCACGTGTGACCACCACGGCAGTCGAGCTGCTGGAGGTCGTATGGGGCCGGACCTCCACCGCCCCCACCTCCGCGTCCCAGTTGCGCGTTCTGCACATCCTGGAGCACCACGACGGCGTCAACCTGCGTACGCTCACCGAGCTCCTCGCCTCCACGCCCCCGTCCACCAGCCGGCTGTGCGACAGGCTGCAGGCGGCCGGCTTCGTCGAGCGAGAGGCGAGTCCGCAGGACCGGCGTGAGGTACGGCTGCGTCTGAGCAGCCGCGGCCGGGCGTTCCTCGCGGACCTGCGCACCCGCAGGGAACGGGAACTGCGGAAGGTTCTGGCGGACATGCCCGCCGCCAAGCGGACCGCGCTGCTGGAGGGCCTGGAGGCGTTCTGCGCCGCGGCGGCGGCACAGATACACGGCGAGGAACCGGACTCCGGAAGCCGGACCGCCTGAGCCCGCCTTCGCGGCTCCCGCCCCGCCGTCACCCCGTGCCGGGCACGACCAGCACACGGAGCGACCTCCGCCCACCGGAGCATTCCAGGTCCTTCCCCGCGCACATCCGACACCGCTAACTTTGTTGCCTCACGACCATTGTTGTCAAACGACAACAGTCACCTTCGGGTTACCCTCCGAGGTCGCTTCACCCGCTTTCGAGCATTTCGAAGGCGGTTGTCCGGCGCGTCCTGTCCGCGCCTTGGGGCCGGTGGCCGGGCCGGGGCCGGGGCCGGGCGGTCACCGCGGCGGGCGCTCCGGCCCCTCGGGTACAGCCGGGGACGCCGAGTCCGGCGCCGTGAGGTCCGGCGCCGCGAAGAGATCGCACAGCTGCCCCAGGGCGTCATGGAGGACGGCCTGGTCGGTGCCGGTGGCGGCAAGAGCCCGTCGCAGCAACAGACGGCGGTGCCTGCGGGTCGCCTCCAGCAGCCGCTCGCCGGTCCGGCTGAGCCGGATCGACACCTGCCGGCCGGCGCTGACGCGTTCGATGAGTCCCCGCTGGCCCAGCCGGTCGCACAAGCGGGTGGCCGACGACGGGCCGACTCCCATCTCCCTCGCCAGACCGGTCAGATTGCGCGCCCCTGCCTCCAGGACGAGCAGCGTACGCATCTGCTGGTCCGACACATCCGGTGCGATCTCCAGGTGCGCCTGCCGCCAGAGCTGGATCATGGCCTCCGCCACGCGCTCAGCGGCGTCCACGGCGTCCACCGGCTCGGGCGTGCGGACCATTCTGCCCCCTTCCCCAACGCGTGCGGCCTTTCGCCTACCCTGCCGCAGGGCCGCTATCCGGAAGCGCCCGTCGCGGCGGTGCCGTCTCGCACAGCCGATCCCGTGACCGAACAGCCGCCCGACACGGAACGGCGGCCGGCGGCCCGGGCGGTGAGGGTGCGGGGCGGTGAGCGTGCGGCAGTTCAGTCGTCGAGGGCGTGACTGAGGGATTCGCGGCAGTCGATGAAGGCGTCGACGCCGACGATGTTCAGGGTGCGCTTCACGGTCTCCGTCGGTGCCGCGAGGCGCAGCCAGCCGCCGGCCTCGCCGAGGGCCCCGTGCGCGGTGATGAGGACGTTGATGCCGCTGGAGTCCATGAAGGTGACCTGTCCCATGTCGGCCACGACACGGGGACGGGGCTCGCCGGCGGCGTCCAGGGCCTCACGGAGGGTGCCTGCGGTGTGGTGGTCGATCTCGCCGGCCAGAGCCACCACGCGGATGCCGCCGGTTTCGGTGACCACCGCCGACAGCCTTCCGTGCTGCGCGGCGTGTTCGGCGTCCGCCATTCGGTTCTCACCCATGGCGGTGATAGTGGCACACAACAGCCCCGTCCCGGAATCACCGCCCCGATGCCGTTCCCCTGCCGCCCCGATGTCCCGACGCCGTCCCGGTGTCTCGATGCCGTCCCGATGCCTCGATGCCGTCCCGATGCCTCCGCTGGGACGCCCGGTCGCCGGCCGGCCGAGGATTCCGAGGCGTTGTCCACCTTCGCAGGGGTACGCGCCAGGGGTGGAGGCGACTGTGATGGGATCAGTGACCGTGAGCCAGGACGACACCACGCCGTACGGGCGACCACTGCGGGTGGCGCTGGACGGGGACGGCACCGTGATCGCCAAGGCCCGCCGGCTGGCCGCCGGCTTCCTCACACAGATGCAGGCCGACCATGGCCTGCCCGTCTCGCAACGCGCCCTCGACGTCACCCGGCTCGTGGTCAGCGAGCTGGTCACCAACGCGCACAAGTACGCCCCCGGTCCGATCCTGCTGAGCCTGTGCGTCATCGGCGCGGCGGTCGAGGTGCAGGTATGGGACTCCGGCCCCGCCCTGCCCGTCGCCCGGGCCGCCGACGCCGACCGCGTCGGCCAGCACGGCCTGGAGATCGTCATGGCCGTCGCCCAGAGCGTCGAAACGCGTCGCGACCCGGTGGGCAAGCGCGTCACCGCCCGCATCGCCCTTTCCGACCTCCCCGGCGGTCCCTCGACACCGGAGACCCGCACCGGTGGACGAGCGACCGGCTCATCTGGCGTGTCGTCGATCGGATAAACGAGGCGACCGGGGGTACAACGGCTGATGGCTCGTGCGGTCGCGCGAGCCGGAGCAACCCCGGCAATGGGGATGTTCCCGGCATGAACGAAAGATCGATCAGTATGGCCAGCGGCACCGTGAAGTGGTTCAACTCCGAAAAAGGCTTCGGCTTCATCGCCCAGGACGGCGGAGGCCCGGACATCTTCGCCCACTACTCCCAGATCAACGGCAACGGCTACCGGGAACTGACCGAAGGTGAACACGTCACCTTCGACATCGGGCAGGGCCAGAAGGGCCCGCAGGCGCAGAACATCACCCGCGCCTGAGCGGGCGGGAGCGACCACGGAGTGAGGCGGCTGTCCGGCATCGGCAGCCGCCTCACTCATGCCGCCAAGCCGCCTCAGTCATGCCACCCGCGCGTCAGTCGGCCCCGCGCGCGTCAGTCGGCCGCCTGCCGAGGAGACCGCCTGTCGCGGTTAGGACTGCCTCGTAGACGGAGCGCTGACCGGGTACCGGAACGCAGCCGATGGCATCGGTGCGCAAGAGGTCGTCGGCGTGGTCGAGCAGCCGGGTGGGCAGGAGACCGGTCCAGGGCAGGACCCACCCGAGCCAGCGGGGGACGTACCGGCGTGGCGCCGGGTGTTCGAGGAGCTCGAGGACCGCGCCGGCGACGGCGGTCGGCGGCTGGGGCGTGAGGCGGCAGGGCAGGCGGATGCCGTGTGCGAGCCGTGTGTCGACGAGCGCGGGCAGGACGGCACTGACGTGCACGCCGTGGGGGCTGGCCTCACGGCGCAGGGCTTCGGACAGGGCGAGGACCCCGGCTTTGGTGGCGCTGTAGGCGGCCATGCCCGCCATGGCCATGACGGCACTGGCGCTGGCGATGTTGACGAGGTGCCCGGTGCCCTGTTCGTACATTCGGTGAGGGCGGCGCCTGGCTGCCATGGCACAGAGCCGTGAGGTTCACCGCGATGGTGTGGTCCAGCAGTGAGGGCGTTTGGTCGGTCAGTTCTCCGGTGGGGAGGATGCCGGCGTTGTTGACCCATACGTCGACGCGTCCGTGGTGGTGCGTGGCCTCGGTGACCAGACGCCCAGGGATCTGAGCGTCGGTGACGTCCGCGGTGACGTAGCGGAGGCGGGGGCCGAGTATGTCGGCCATACGGCGGAGAGCCGTGCCGTCGATGTCGCAGAGCACGAAGCGGTGGGCGGCGGCGGCCAGTTCGCCGGCGATCGCCCACCATCACCCTCTGTAACGGGTGAAGGGTGGTTCGGTCACCTCGCATGTGGCCGCCGAGGGTGGGCCACCGGGCGCGCGGACCTCGCATGGGGCCGGGCCGGACCGGGTACACGGGGGGACCGACCGGACGTCGGGAGGCACAGGATGAGCATGAGCGAGCAGACACCGTCCCAGGCCGAGGGTGAACGCGACGACGTCACCGGTACCTCCTACGACCCGCCGCGTACGACGCCCTCCCAGGCGGAGGGCGAGCGGGAGGACGACGTCGAGGACGTGACGCAGGCACCGCCCGGCGAGGACACGGAGCGGCAGCGGGGAGTCGAGCGCTCGGACCGGCCATCGGAGGCCGAGGGCTCGGAGGCCGGGACGGAGGCCGAGGGCGCCGAGTGGCAGCGGGGATACGCGCGCGCCGGGGACGAGGAGGAGCCGGGGGCCCACTCCGGGCAGGAGAGTCAGGCCCGTGAGCGGGTGGTGCCGGGCACGGCGAGCGCGGCCGAGGGCTACGGCCCGGCCGGCGGGACGGCGAGCGGGGAGCCGCTGACCGGCGTCGAGGAGCCGGCGGACGAGCGGGAGCGCTGACGGACGGCGAGGGCGCGGAGCCGGAGGTGAGACGGATGACCTCCGAGCCGGTGTCGGTACCGGCGCACGGGGTGGCACTGGCGGGTGACCTGACGATGCCCTCCGGCGCTGAGGGGGTGGTGCTGTTCGCGCACGGCAGCGGCAGTTCCCGGCACAGTCCGCGCAACCGCGCGGTGGCCGCCGAACTGAACCGCGTGGGCCTGGGCACGCTGCTGCTGGACCTGCTGAGCGAGCGCGAGGAGCTTGACGACGCCGTCTCGGGGCGGCACCGCTTCGACATCGGTCTGCTCGCCCGGCGGCTGGTGGACACGGTGGACTGGCTGGAGCGGCAGCAGGGGACGCGGGCTCTGCCGGTGGGCCTGTTCGGTGCAAGCACCGGGGCCGCCGCCGCGCTGGTGGCCGCGGCGAAGCGGCCCGGGCGGGTGTACGCGGTGGTCTCCAGGGGCGGGCGGCCGGACCTGGCCGGTGACCGGCTGCCGGAGGTGGCGGCGCCGGTGCTGCTGATCGTGGGCGGCGCGGACGAGCTGGTGCTGGGGCTCAACGAGGAGGCCGCGGAGCGTCTGTCGGCGCCGCACCGGATCCATGTCGTGCCGGGGGCCACGCACCTGTTCCCGGAGCCGGGTGCGCTGGAGGAGGTGGCCGGGGCCGCCGGCGACTGGTTCCGGGAGTGGCTCGGCACCGGCGCGGGAGAGGCCTGACCCACCGATATGTGCGGCCTGTGTGTTCCGTGACGTCCGCGCATATGCCTGGCGTGCTTCGCCGTGCTCCCGTGCGCCCCCGTAGAAAAAGGATTCCGCAATCCGCCATCAGGTTGAACTGGGCAGTACATGATTCAAGTGCCCGTTCGGTGAGTGATCACCGAATTCCGTGTTTCGACTGAGGCGGGGGTAACCGATGAGCGGTTCCGTCAAGGAACCTGAACAGGCATGGACAGTGGAATGTGCCCCCGGCGCATTCCCTCTGCTCGGCCACGGTATCGCCTTGTTCCGCCGCCCGCTGGCGTTTTTGAATTCTTTGCCGGCGCGCGGGGATCTGGTGGAGGTGCGGCTGGGCCCGCAGCGCGCCTGGGTCGTGTGTCATCCGGAGCTGGTGCACCGGATGCTGTTGGACGCGCAGACGTTCGACAAGGGCGGCACGCTGTACGACAGGCTCCGCTCTCTGATGGGCGACGGCGTCGTGACCTGCCCGCACGACCGGCACCGCCGGCAGCGCCGGCTGCTCCAGCCCGCCTTCCGCCCCTCCAGCGTGGCCGGCCACGCGGACCTGATGGGCGAGGAGGCCGCGTCGGTGGCCGCCACCTGGCGGGCCGGGCAGGAGGTCGACGTCAGCGCGGCCATGATGACGGTGACGGCGCGCGTGATGAGCCGGGTGCTGTTCTCCGACTCCCTGGACGCGGCGACCCACGCGGAGGTGCGGCGCTGCCTCGCCGATGTCGTGCGCGGCCTGTTCCTCCGTACGATCGTGCCGGTCGACGCGGTCTTCGCGTTCCCGGCACCCGCGAACCGCCGCTACCGGCGCGCGACCGACCGGCTGCACGCGATCGTGGCCGCGGCCGTCGCCGAGCGGCGCCGGGGCGCCCACCGAGACGATCTCCTGGGGACGCTGCTGGCCGCCGCGAGCGACGAGGACGGCGCCGTCACCGACCGGGAGGTCCACGACCAGCTGATCACCCTGCTGCTCACCGGCGTCGAGACCACCGCCCTGTGCCTGGCCTCGGCGTTCAGCCTGCTGGGCCGCGACCCGGAGGCCGAGGGGCGGCTGCACGCCGAGCTCGACACGGTGCTCGCCGACGGGCGCCGGCCGGGACCCGGCGATCTGCCCCGGCTCGACTACACCCGCGCGGTCGTCACCGAGACGCTGCGCCACTCCCCGCCCGGCTGGCTCTTCACCCGGGTCACCACCCGCGACACGGAGCTGGCGGGCCGCCGTATCCCCCGTGGGACCACGGTGCTGTACAGCCCGTACCTGCTGCATCACGACCCCGCGTCCTTCCCCGATCCCGAGCGCTTCCTCCCCGACCGCTGGCTGCCGGGCGGGACCGCCGCCGCGCGGGACCACGCCCTGGTGCCCTTCGCGGCGGGCAGCCGCAAGTGCCTGGGCGACGGCTTCGCCATGACGGAGGCGACGCTGGCGCTGGCGGCCATCGCCGCCCGCTGGCGGCTGGCCCACCGCCCCGGCACCTCCCGGGACACCCGGCCCGCGGTCACCCTGGGGCCGCGGACCCTCCGCATGACCTGCGAACCGCGAACGCGCGAGCGGGTCGGCACCACGCACCGTACGACGATCCGCGTACCGCACTCCCGAACGGCAGGTGAGACCGGTGTCGACGACGCATGAGGAAATGACGGTTCCCCGGCAGGGCGGAATTCGCAGTTCCAGCCTGAAGGAGCTGATCGACGCGCAGCTGTACATGCCCTTTCCGTTTCAGCGGAACCGGCATGAGGCGGAGGCGTCGGCGGGGGTGGAGAAATGGCTGCGGGAGGTCGGCCTGCTGGATGAACCGGGCGTTCCGGAGATGATCGCGTACACCCGCCCCGCCGAACTCGCCTCCTTCAACAGCCCGGCCATGGATTACGGAATTCTCCAGATCGTGGCCAACCAGATCGCCTATCAATTCGTCTACGACGACAGGGCGGAGGAGGTGGGCCGCAGCCGACCGGACCGGTTGCTGCCGATGCTGTGCGAGAGCATCGCGATCCTGCGCGACGACGCGGCACCCAGCACCCCTCTGGGCGTGGCCCTGACCAACCTGTACCAACAGGTGAAGGAGCGGTGCACACCGGCTCAGGCCGCCCGCTGGGCCTGGAAAAGCCGGGAGTACGTGCACGGTCTGCTGTACGAGGCGGTGGCACAGACCCGCTCTGCTCCGGTGCGGATCAAGCTGTGCACGTCGATCCGTTCGCTCACGGCGGGCGTCGAACCGTTCTACCCGCTGTGCGAGGCGGCGCAGCCCGCGGAACTGAGCCCGGCCGAGCTGCACAACCCCCTCATGCGGCGTCTGGAGCGGCTGTCCGCCGATGCCGCCGTATGGATTCCCGATCTCTTCTCCACGGTGAAGGAGCAGCGGGCGGGCGGGATGATCAACCTGGCCCTCGCGCACGGGCATGAGCACCGCTGCTCGCTGCCGGCGGCCGTCACCCGGGCCATCCGGCAGATCAACAGCACGATCGGCGAGTTCGAGCAGCTCTACGCGGAGTTGCGGCCGGAGCTGAGTCCAGCCGGCATCGGCTATGTGGAGGGCATGATCGGCTGGATACGGGGGTGCTACTACTGGTCCCGCACCGTGCCGCGCTACGCGGAGGCGACCACGACGCCCGTGCTCCTCTGACCCACCACGGCGACTGGCCCTCACCTGAGGGCCAGTCATATCTCCTTACCAGACGGACGGTCCGTCAAACCACTCGTCCGCTTGGTTCACTCATCCTTGTCGTCATCGTGCCGCAATACGGCCAATCGGGTGGCCCTAGGGGCGTACGCTCTCCCTTCCTGCGAGGACCAGCGACAGGAAGCGGTAAGGCACATGGCGCCTGTGTCACGGCAACCGATCACCCATCCGCGGCCGTTGTTCGAACGCCAGAGGGAACTCGACGCGCTCGAGGCCGCCTTGTCCCAGCTGCGGTCTCCGGCGGAGGGCGTCACACCCAGCCGGGGCGGGCTGCTGGCCTTCACCGGTCCCGGCGGGCTGGGGAAGACGGCTCTGCTCTCCGTTGCCCGGGAGCGGGCCGCACAACAGGGATTCACCGTGCTCTCGGGCCGCGGCAGCGAGACGGAACAGGATCTCGCCTTCCGCCTGGTCCGCCAGCTGGTCCAGCCCGTGCTGGCGAAGCTGGACCCACCGGAGCTGCGCGCGGTCCTGGGCAGCTGGTACCCGATCGTCGCCACCGCCCTGGGTCTGGAGGCGACGGACAACGGGCTGCCGGACCCGACCGGTGTGCGCGACGGGCTCGACTGGGTGATGACCCGCCTGTCGGTGAAGAAGGCCCCGCTCGTCCTGCTCCTCGACGACCTCCACTGGGTGGACCTGGAGTCGCTGAGCTGGCTCACCTCTTTCGCCCCGCGCGTCGCGGACCTTCCGCTGCTGATCATCGCCGCCTACCGGCCCGCCGAACTTCCGCACGAGGCCTCGGAGTTCCGTGCACTGATCGAGGATCACGGGAGCCGCCCGTACGCGCTCTCCCCGCTCAGCGCCGAGGCCGTGGCGCACATCGTGCGGGAGGAAGTGGGCGAGCAAGCGGAGGACGCGTTCTGCGCGGAGTGCTACTCGGCCACCGGCGGCAGCCCGTTCGAGACGGTCGAGCTGGCCATCGGGCTCGCCGAACGGAAACTGCAGGGCACCCGGGAGGACCTGCCGGTTATGCGGGACCTCGCCGCCGCGGTCAAGGGCCCGGGCCTGCTGGACCGTCTGCAACGGCTCGGCACGACCACGGTCCGCTTCACCTACGCCGCGGCCGTACTCGGATCCCCGTTCCGGCCCGACATCGCCACCACCCTCGCGGCGGTCGGCAGCCAGGCCGCCGCTGAGGCCGTCGAGAAACT
The DNA here is from genome assembly GCF_040678395.1 of Streptomyces sp. NPDC052687. Lineage (NCBI taxonomy): Bacteria > Bacillati > Actinomycetota > Actinomycetes > Kitasatosporales > Streptomycetaceae > Streptomyces > Streptomyces sp. NPDC052687. Next base: position 52,830 of record NZ_JBFATR010000040.1, read on the forward strand.
GCGCGGGGCACGGATCCTGGCCGAGGGCGAGGCGCCCGGCGGCGAACTCGACTTCGCGCATCCGATCATCGCCACGACGATCTACCGTTCCATCCCGGCGCACTACCGCAGCGGCTTTCACAACTCGGCGGCGGTGGCCATCCGCGCCGCGGGGTACGGCCCGGCCGCCGCGGCCCGCCATTTGCTGGAGGTGCCCTGCGAGGGCAAGCCGGAGGCGGTCGAAAGCCTCCGGGAGGCCGCGTACGAATACCTCCGCGCCGGAGCACCGGAGGCCGCCCGCAAGCTGCTCACCCGGGCGCTCCAGGAGCCGCCTCTCCCCGAGCAGCGCGCCGGGCTCCTCCACGAACTGGCCGGTGCGACCTTCCTGATCGAGCCGACGGCCACGGTCAGTCATCTGCGCGAGGCGCTGGCGGAACCCGGCCTCGACCCGGATCTGCGGGCGTCCATCGTCTACCGGCTGACCCAGGCACTGGCCCACACGGACCGCATGCCCGAGGCCGCGGCCGTGGCGGCGGACGAGGCGCAGAAGTCCAGCCATCCGCGGATCCGGTTGCGGATGCAGGCGGACCATTTCGCGTGGAGCATGTCCAGCACCGAAGAAGCCGACTCGGCGGCTCGCTCCCGCAGGCTGACGCGGCTGGCGGACCGGCTGTCCGGCCGCAACCCGGAGGAACGCTGGATCCTGGGCCTGCGGGCCTGGGACTCGCTGCTGCGCGGCGAGCCGCGGCGCGACGTCCTCCGCCATGCCGAGAACGCCCTGCGGGGCGGAATGAGCTGGACCGACGAGAACCGGGGCTTCGAGGTACCGGTGTCGGTCGCCTTGGCGTTCATGTACTGCGACCAGCCTCGGCGGGCCGAGGAGCTGTTCACCAAGGGCATGGCCGAGTGCGAGTCGAAGGGCTGGCGCGGCTCCCACCTGGCCCTCGGACAGACCCTGTTCGGGTACATCCGCTACCGCCGGGGCAACCTCATCGAGGCGGAGCACTGGGTGCGTCAGGGCCTGCGGACCGCCGAGCGCGTCGAAGGTGCCGTGCCCGCTCAGTGGTTCGCCGTCGGCGTCCTGATCCAGACCCTTCTGGCTCGGGGACGGGTCGTCGGCGCCCGCAGGGTCGCCGACGAACACGCCGGCTACGGCCGGGTGGTGCCGAGTGCCGTCATCTACCCGGATCCGCGCACGGTCTACGCCGAACTGCTGCTGGCCGAGAACCGGAGGGCGGAGGCCGCCCAGCTTCTGACCCGTGTCGGAGACTGGCTCGACGGCCGTGACTGGCGCAACCCCTCCTGGTGTCCGTGGCGGCTGGATCTGTCCGCCGCGTTCGCGCGGACCGCGCCGGAGCGGGCCGTGCGGGTCGCCCGGGAGGCCGTGGCGCACGCGCGGGACTTCGGTGCGGCGTCGGTGATCGGGCAGGCGCTGCGCGCCGAGGCGGAGGTGACCGGCGGACGGGCGGCGCTGGAGCTGTACGAGGAGGCCGTGGAGCATCTGGAGCAGGCGCCGTCGGCGTACGAGCTGGCCCGCGCGCTCGTCGGGCACGGCGCCGCGCTGTCCCGTGAAGGGCGGCTGCACGACGCCGCCGACCGGCTGTACCAGGGCCTGGAGGTCGCCGTGCACTGCGGTGCGGAGGCGCTGGCCGCGCGGGCGAGGGAGGAGTTGTCGACGGCCGGGCTGCGTCCGCTGCCGCTGCGGTACGCGCAGACGGACACCCTCACCGCGCACGAGCGCCGGGCCGCGGAGCTGACCTCGCAGGGGCACGCCACCGCGGTGGTCGCCAAGGAGCTGCACCTCACCGAGCAGGGGGTGCGCCAGCTTCTCTCCGCCGTCTACCGCAAGCTGGGCACCGACCCGGCGGGGCTGACCGAGGCGCTGGAGGCGCTGCCGCGGCCACGGGTGTGACGCCGGGCCGCGGGCGTACAGCTGTCACGCGTCCGGTTTCACGAGTCCGGTTCCATGATCCGCATGTCATGGGTCGAATCTCATGAGCCGGACCTCATGACCGGGATCTCATGACGGGGATCTCATGAGCCGGCGAGGAAGCTGAGGCGTACCTGGCGGTTCGGGTTGTCCCGGTTGGTGTCGACCAGGCACACCGACTGCCAGGTGCCCAGCTCCAGTCGCCCGTTGAGTACGGGCAGGGTGGCGTGCGGCGGCACGATGGCGGGCAGGACGTGGTCGCGGCCGTGGCCGGGGCTGCCGTGGCGGTGCTGCCAGCGGTCGTCGGCGGGCAGGAGGGTGTGCAGGGCGGTGAGCAGGTCGTCGTCGCTGCCCGCGCCCGTCTCGATGATGGCGATGCCGGCGGTGGCGTGCGGGACGAAGACGTTGAGGAGACCGTCGCGTCCGGCGGCCGCCTCGCCGAGGAAGGCCTCGCAGTCGCGGGTGAGGTCGACGACGGTCTCCTCGGAGCCGGAGGTGATGTGCAGCACTCGGGTGGTGAACGCGTCTGACATGGTCCCCATCCTGTCCCATCGGGCCCGCGGCCGGGCGCACCGGGCGTTCGTGCCGGGGAGCGGCGCGGGAAGGCCTGCGGGGAAAGCAGTGGGAACAGTTGCGGGCAGAGCTGCGGGGAGACCAGCGGGCAGAGCTGCGGGAAGATCCGTGTCCTCGGTGGTGTTGACAGCGGCGTGGACAGCACGCGCGAGGTCGAGGTAGTCGTCATAGGCGCCGGTCAGGCCGGTCTGGCCGGCGCCTTCCATCTGCGCCGGTCCGGGTTCGAGCCGGACCGCGACTTCGTGGTGCTGGACCACTCCCCCGGTCCGGGCGGGGCGTGGCAGTTCCGGTGGCCCTCACTGACGTACGGCAAGGTGCACGGGATGCACGCGCTGCCGGGCATGGAACTGACGGACGCGGACGCCGGGCGGCCGTCGGCCGAGGTGATCGGCGAGTACTTCGCGACGTACGAGCTGACGTTCGATCTGCGGGTGCGGCGGCCCGTGGACGTGCGCGCCGTGCGGGAGGGGCCGGGCGGGCGGCTGCTGGTGGAGTCCTCGGTGGGGACCTGGGCGACCCGGGCCCTGATCAACGCGACCGGCACCTGGGACCGCCCCTTCTGGCCGCGCTACCCGGGCCAGGAGACGTTCCGCGGGCGGCAGTTGCACACCGCTCAGTATCCGGGGCCGGAGGAGTTCGCGGGGCTGCGGGTGATCGTGGTGGGCGGCGGTGCCTCGGGGACGCAGCATCTGCTGGAGATCGCGCCGTACGCGGCGTCCACCACGTGGGTGACGCGTCGGCCGCCGGTCTACCGGGAGGGGCCGTTCGACGAGAACGCGGGCCGCGCGGCGGTCGCGCTGGTGGAGGAGCGGGTGCGGCGGGGGCTGCCGCCGCGGAGCGTGGTGTCGGTCACCGGGCTGCCGCTGACCGACGCGATCCGGCAGGGGCTGGCGGACGGCGTTCTGGACCGGCAGCCGATGTTCGAGCGGATCACTCCCGACGGGGTGGCCTGGGCGGACGGGCGGCAGGTGGAGGCGGACGTCATCCTGTGGGCGACCGGGTTCCGTCCCGCGATCGACCATCTCGCGCCGCTGCGGCTGCGTGAGCCGGGCGGTGGCATCCGGCTGGAGGGCACGCGCGCGGTCGCCGATCCGCGTATTCATCTGGTGGGGTACGGGCCGTCGGCGAGCACCATCGGCGCCAACCGGGCGGGGCGCGCGGCCGTGCGGGACATCAGGCGGCTGCTGGCCGGGGAGCCGGTCGCCGCGGCGTGATGTCCCGCCGCGTCAGCGCACCGGGCTCTGGCTCTGGCTCTGACTCTTCTGCTGGGCGTTGAACTCGGCGACGTTGCGCTGGTGCTCGGCGTAGTCGGCGGTGAAGCGGGTGTCGCCCGGCTTGACCGTGACGAAGTACAGCCAGTCGCCCGGCGTCGGGCTGATCGCGGCACGCACCGCCTCCTCGCCCGGGTTGTCGATCGGCGTGGGCGGCAGGCCCATGCGCTGGTAGGAGTTGTAGGGGCTGTCGATGCGGGTGTCGTCCAGGGTGGTCTTCAGGGTGGCCCGGTTCAGCGCGTAGTTGATGGTGGAGTCCATCTGCAGCGGCATACCGCGCTCCAGCCGGTTGAAGATCACCCGGGCCACCTTGCCCATGTCCTCCTTGGTGGCGGCCTCGGCCTGGACGATGCTGGCGATGGTGACGGCCTGGTAGACGTTCATGGCGTTGCGCTGGGCGCCGGCGGCGATCGGGGCGCCGTTGAACTTCTTGTTCGCGGTGTCGACCATCGCCGTCAGCAGCCCCTCGGGGGTGGTGCCCTCGGCCAGGGGATACGTCGCCGGGAAGAGGTAGCCCTCCGGGTTGCCCTCGGCGTCGAGCGGCAGCTTGAGGTTGGCCTTGGCCAGGGACTTCCTGGTGGTGCCCGCGGGCAGTTCCAGGGCCTTGTCGACGGCCTCGTAGACCTGGGCGGCGCGCCAGCCCTCGGGGATGACCAGGGAGGCGGGCTTCTTCTCCTCCTCGTCCTGGAGGGTCAGCAGCGGCACCGCCACGGCGGTGCCGGCCACGACGGCTCCGGTCGCGATGAGGGCCATACGGCCTCGGCGCGTCAGTCGGATCGTGCTCCGTGACGGAGTGTTCGTCTGCATGCGGGCACGGTAACCCGCATATCGTCACAAACCCGGCATATTTTCATCTTGTCGGCTTCCGTCGCCCGTCATCGCGCCCGTGACGGTTCCAGTTGCGCGTCACGGCGGACCAGTGCGGCGTAGCGGCCCCGGAGCGCCAGCAGCTCCTCGTGCGTACCCCGTTCGACCGCGCGGCCGGAGTCGAGGACCACGATCTGGTCGGCGCCCCGGACGGTCGACAGCCGGTGGGCGATGGTGAGGGTGGTGCGGCCCGCCGAGAGCGCGTCGATCGCCTGCTGCACCGCGTGCTCGGTCCCGGTGTCCAGGGCGCTGGTCGCCTCGTCGAGGATCAGCACCGGCGGGTCGCGCAGGATGGTCCGGGCGATGGCCAGGCGCTGCTTCTCGCCGCCGGAGAAGCGGTGGCCGCGCTCGCCGACCACGGTGTCGTACCCGTCGGGCAGGGCGGCGATGTGATCGTGGATCTGGGCGGCGCGGGCCGCCGCGTGCAGTTCCCCGTCGGTGGCGTCGGGCTTGGCGAAGCGCAGGTTCTCGGCGACGGTCGCGTGGAAGAGGTACGTCTCCTGGGAGACGACGCCGACCGCGCGGGCGAGGGTGTCGAAGTCCAGGTCGCGCACGTCGACGCCGTCCAGGGTGACCCGGCCGCCCGTGACGTCGTACAGCCGCGGCACGAGATAGCCCAGCGTGGACTTGCCGGCGCCGGTCGGTCCGACGATGGCGAGGCTGCCGCCCGCCGGGACGGTGAGGTCGATGCCGTCGAGCACGGGGGCACCCTCGTCGTCGTAGCGGAACTCGACGTTCTCGAAGCGGACCTCGCCCCTGACCTTGTCGAGGCGGATCGGGCGGTCCCGCTCGATGATGTCTATCGGCAGGTCGAGGTATTCGAAGATGCGCTGGAAGAGCGCGAGCGAGGTCTGGATCTGGACGCCGGTGCCGAGCAGGCTCACCGTCGGGCGGAACAGGCCCTGCTGGAGCGAGACGAAGGCGACGATCGTGCCGAGCGAGACGTCCGGGCCGCCGAGGGCGAGGGCGAGGCCGGCCGTCCAGTAGATGACGGCAGGCAGCGCGGCCATGACGATGGTGATGACCGCCATCCGCCAGCGGCCCGCCATGTTGGAGCGCACCTCCAGTTCGACCAGGCGCTCGGACTCGTCAGCGAACGTCTTCGTCAGCGACTCGGCACGGCCCATGGTGCGGCCGAGCAGGATGCCGCTGACCGAGAGGGACTCGGTGACCGTGGCGGCCATGGTCGCCATCTGCTTCTGGCGCTGGGTGGTGATCCTGCGGCGTTCGTTGCCCACCCGGCGGCTGATCCAGACGAAGACCGGCAGCAGGAGCAGTGAGACGACCGTCAGCCGCCAGTCGAGGGCGAGCATGGCGACGATCGTCGCCGTGACACCGGTGAGGTTGGACACCAGCGAGGTCGCGGTGGAGGTGACGGTGGCCTGCATCCCGCCGATGTCGTTGGCGATGCGCGACTGGACCTCGCCCGTGCGGGTGCGCGTGAAGAACGCCAGCGACATGCGCTGCAGGCGGCCGTAGACCGCGGTGCGCAGATCGTGCATGACGCGCTGGCCGACGGTCGTGGAGATCAGCGTCTGGAGCACACCGAAGACGCTGGTGAGGACGGCGCTGAGGATCATGCCGAGGGCGAGCAGGGTGAGCAGGCCGGTGCGCCGCTCGGGGATCGCGACGTCGAGGATCGCCTTGAGCAGGAAGGGCGTGGCCACCGAGACCACGGAGGAGGCCGCGACGAGCAGGCCGACGACGGTCAGCCGGCCGCGGTAGGGGCGGAAGAGCGCGAGGATGCGGCGCACCTGCCGGGGCTGTTCCTTGGCGTCGGCGGGCGGGCTCCAGTGGGGTTCGTTGTCGGGATGCATGGCTCCTACGGGAGGTGGGCGGCGGGTGGCGGGTGGTGGGTGGCGGTGGTGGGGCGGTGCGGCCCGCCGGGGCGAACGATTGAGGATCGTAGCTCATTGTTACCTATACTCACAATGAACGGTGTCCTGATATTGTTCCCGTATGACCACCCCAGATTCCGAGGGCCTGCTCGCCGAGCAGCTGCTGCGGCTCACCCGCCGGGTGCACCGCATCCAGAAGCGCCATCTGGAGCAGCGCGGCCTGGGCATCACTCCTGCCCAGTCGCGCCTGCTGCGCACCCTCGCGCACTACGGCTCGCCGCCCCGTATGGCCGACCTCGCCGAGCGTCTGGAGGTCGTGCCGCGCGCCGTGACCACGCTGGTCGACGGGCTGGAGGCGAGCGGGAAGGTGCGCCGGGTGCCGGATCCGGCGAACCGCCGGGTGATCCGCATAGAGCTCACGGACGACGGCCGCGAGGCACTGCGCGAGCTGCACGGGGCGCGGCGCTCGGCGGCGCAGGAGATCCTAGCGCCGCTGACGGACGATCAGCGGTCGGTGCTGGAGGGGTTGCTGGACACGCTGGTGGACGGGGCCGGCGAGCGCGGTTGCTGAAACCTTTCGCGGGACGGGTGCGGAGAACGGGGAGCGGGGAGTGGAGAACGGGGAGTGGAGAACGGGGAGTGGAGAACGGAGAGCGGAGAACGGGAGCGGGAAGGCCGCGGACACGCCCGGCCCGCCGGGCACCCCCGACCGTGTCCTCACCCCCACAGCCCCGCCCTCACCGACGGATTGACCCCCGCTGAAGGCTCGGCCCTCACCGGAAGGCGGACCGTCGAGGTGCGGCAGATCTTGACGCCGCCGAGGCGGAGGTTGCCGAGACGGTCGTACTGACGGCCCTTCACCTTGCCGTCGAGGCGCGCAACGAGGCGCCCCCGGCCGTGCGCCGGCGTTCATCCGGCCAGGCTTGCCCGTTCTGTGCGGACCCGTGGAAAACCGTTTGCTATTGACCATGTCCCGCGGCGAACCTGTCACGGTTTGCTGCCGCCGTTCATCCCTGACCGAGCCGCTGGGACGTCATGCAGATCCAAGACCTTCCGTATCCCGACCCGGGTGTGCCGGACGCGCGCTCGGGCCCCCGCTTCCTGTGGTGGCTCTTCCGCAACCAGCTGGGCGGCCAGCTGAAGTCGCTGGCCTGGGGCCTGCTGCACTTCGCGTCCGTGTCCTCGCTGCCGTTCTGCGTCGGGTTCGCCGTGCAGGCTGTCGTCGACCGCTCCGACTCCCGGCTCGCCCTGGCAGGCGGGCTGCTGGCACTCTGCGGGATCGGCGTCGCGGTCGGCGACACCTTCCTGCACCGCGCCGCCGTCACCAACTGGATCACCGCGGCCGCCCGCGTCCAGCAGCTGCTCGCCCGCAAGGCCGCGCAGTTGGGCTCGGCACTGACCCGGCGGGTCGCGGCCGGTGAGGTGGTCGCCGTGTCCACCGGCGACGTGGAGAAGATCGGCTGGTTCGTCGAGGCCGTCTCCCGGTTCACCGCCGCCGCTCTCACCGTCGTTCTGGTCGCCGTCGGCCTGGTCGTCTACCAGCCCGCACTCGGGGTGGTCGTCGCCGTCGGCCTGCCGGTGCTCGCGTTCGCGGTGCTGCCGCTGCTGCCCCGTGCGACGCGGCGTGCCGACATCCAGCGCGAGAAGGCGGGCCGGGCCACCGAGCTGGCCTCCGACACGGTCGCCGGTCTGCGGGTGCTGCGCGGCATCGGCGGCGAGGAGCTGTTCCTCGACCGCTACCGCCGCGCCTCCCAGGAGGTCCGCCACGCGGCCGTGCGCAGTGCCCGGATGTGGTCGCTGATCTCGGCGATCCAGGTCCTACTGCCCGGACTGCTGCTGATCTCGGTGGTCTGGTACGGCGTCCACCTGGCCGGCGAGGGCCGGATCACCATCGGCGAGCTGGTCACCGTCTACAGCTCCGTCATGATCATGACCTACCCGCTCCGCCACTTCGAGGAGATCGCCATGGCGTACTCCTTCTCGCGCCCCTCGGCCCGGCGGGCCGCGCGGGTGCTGTCGCTGGAGCGGGCCACGGACACCGACGGGACGCGCGCCGCCGACCTGCCCTCCGGCGATCTGTACGACCCGGCCACCGGGCTGCTCGCGCCCGCGGGCCGGCTGACCGCCGTGGTGTGCGGCGACCCGGACGCGGCGGGGCGGCTCGCGGAACGCCTCGGCGGGCACGCCTCCGAGGAGGGCACACCGGTGCTGCTCGGCGGGGTGCCGCTGGACGAGCTGCCGCTCGACACCGCGCGTACGGCCGTCCTCGTCCAGGACAAGGACCCCGTCCTGCTCTCCGGCACGCTGCGGGAACTGCTGGACGTGCCGTCCTCGGGGGCCGTGCGCACCGAGGACGCGCTGGCCGCGGCGCAGTGCGAGGACGTACTGGCGTCGCTCGCCCAGAGCTCGCTCGGCATCGAGGACCCGCTGGACGCCCGGATCACCGAACGCGGCCGGTCCCTGTCGGGGGGCCAACGGCAGCGGCTCGCCCTGGCCCGGTCGCTGCTGACGGACCCGCAGGTGCTGGTGCTGGACGAGCCGACCTCCGCCGTCGACTCCCACACCGAGGCCCGTATCGCGGAAGGGCTGCGCAGGCTGCGGGACGGCCGCACCACGGTCGTCTTCACCTCGTCCCCGCTGCTGCTGGACCGCGCGGACCGGGTGGTGCTGGTCCACGAGGGCGAGGTCGCGGCCGTCGGGCCGCACCGGGAGCTGGTGCGCGACGAGCCGCGGTACCGCGCGGTGGTGACCCGCGAGACCGAGGACGAGGCGGCTGGGGCCGCTGGTGCCCCGGCCACTGAGTCCGCCGGCAAACTCCACGAACTCGGTGGACTCGGCGAACTGAACCAACTGGAAGAGCTGGAAGAGATCGAGGAGACCGCATGATCGGCGTGGCGCCACCGGAGTACGACCCGGCGGCCCCGACCACGGCGAGCACCCTGCCCGTCGGCGCCCCGGCGACCGTACGCGCCTACGTGGCCGAGCTGTTCCGCCGGCACCGCCGTGCCTTCCTGCTCCTCATCGGCGTGAACACCGTCGCGGTGATCGCCTCCATGGCGGGCCCCTACCTGCTGGGCGGGCTCGTCGAGCGGGTGTCGGACGGCGAGCGGGACCTGCGTCTGGGCCTCACGGCGACGCTGTTCGTCGTGGCCCTGGTCGTCCAGGCGGGGTTCGTCCACCAGGTGCGGCTGCGCGGGGCCATGCTCGGCGAGCGGATGCTGGCCGACCTGCGCGAGGACTTCCTCGTCCGGTCGGTCGGGCTGCCGCCGGGCGTGCTGGAGCGCGCCGGCACCGGCGATCTGCTCTCCCGGATCACCACCGACATCGACCGGCTCGCCAACGCGATGCGTGAGGCCGTGCCCCAGCTGGCGATCGGCGTCGTGTGGGTGGGGCTGCTGCTGGGCGGCCTCGTCGTGACGGCGCCGCCGCTGGCCGCCGCGGTGCTGCTCGCCCTGCCGCTGCTGGTGGCCGGCTGCCGCTGGTACTTCCGCCGGGCGCCCTCCGCCTACCGGTCCGAGTCCGCCGGGTACGCCGCCGTGGCCGCCGCGCTCGCCGAGACGGTGGACGCCGGGCACACCATCGAGGCCCACCGGCTGCGCCGGCGGCGGGTGGAACTGTCGGAGCGGCGGATCCGGGAATGGACCGCCTGGGAGCGCTACACCCTCTGGCTGCGGTCGGTGCTCTTCCCGGTCATCAACCTCACCCACGTGACGGTCCTCGGATCGGTGCTCATGATCGGCGGAGTGTTCGTGCTCCAGGGATGGCTCGACGTCGGGCAGCTCACCACGGGCGCGCTGATCGCCCAGATGCTGGTCGACCCGGTGGGGCTGATCCTGCGCTGGTACGACGAGCTCCAGATCGCCCAGGTGTCGCTGGCGCGGCTCGTCGGGGTGCGGGACATCGAGCCGGACGCCCGGGACGCCTCGGTCCTGCCGGACGGCCGTGACGTGCACGCCGACCAGGTGCGCTTCGGCTACCTCCAGGGCGTGGACGTGCTGCGCGAGGTGTCCCTGAAGGTGGCGCCCGGCACCCGGCTGGCGCTCGTCGGCCCCTCCGGCGCGGGCAAGTCCACGCTGGGCCGGCTGCTCGCCGGGATCTACGCGCCCCGGGACGGCCGGATCACCCTCGGCGGCGCGGAACTGTCCCGGATGCCGGCCGAGCGCGTCCGCTCCCACGTGGCCCTCGTCAACCAGGAGCACCACGTCTTCGTGGGCTCCCTGCGCGACAACCTGCTGCTCGCCCGGACCGACGCGACGGACGCCGAGCTGTGGGCGGCGCTCGGCGCGGTCGACGCGGACGGGTGGGCGCGGGCCCTGGACGACGGCCTGGACACCGAGGTCGGCTCGGGCGGGCTCGCGCTGACCCCGGCGCAGGCCCAGCAGATCGCCCTGGCCCGGCTGGTCCTCGCCGACCCGCACACCCTGGTGCTGGACGAGGCCACGTCCCTGCTCGACCCGCGCGCCGCCCGCCACCTGGAACGCTCCCTCGCCCGCGTCCTCGACGGCCGTACGGTCGTCGCCATCGCGCACCGCCTGCACACCGCCCACGACGCCGACGTCATCGCCGTCGTCGAGAACGGCCGCATCAGCGAACTGGGCAGCCACGCGGAACTGGTCGCCGCGGACGGGGCGTACGCGGCGTTGTGGAGGTCCTGGCACGGGTGAACCGGGCGGCGGGAGCGCGTGATTCCGCGGGCGGGCGAGGGCGGGAGGGACCTGCTGTCGGCTGCCGAAGGTGAGCGGGCGCCGCGGGCCGGGGCCCGAGGCGGGCGCGCGGCCCCGGTTGGGGCCCG
>NZ_JBFATR010000041.1:0-59742 GCF_040678395.1 Streptomyces sp. NPDC052687
CGCCGCCCGCTGCGGGGGCCGCCGCGGCGCGGGCCGCGGTCACCAAGGGGATGCCGGCCGCGCCGCCGGAGCTGGCGGCGCTGATCGGGGAGCGCGAGTCGCACCTGCGCAGGCATCCGCGGGACGCCGCGGCCTGGGCGGTGCTCGGGACGGCGTACGTGGAGCAGGGGCGGCGCGCCGCCGATCCGGGGAACTACCCGAAGGCGGAGCGGGCGCTGCACACCTCGCTGCGGGTGCGGGCCCGCGGCAACGCGGCGGCCCTGGACGGTCTGGCGGCGCTGGCGAACGCGCGGCGGGACTTCCGGGCGGCGCGCAAGTGGGGCGAGGCCGCGCTGAAGGCGGACAGCGAGCGGTGGACGACGTATCCGCTGCTCATCGAGGCGTACACCGGACTCGGTGATCTCAAGGCGGCCCAGCGGACCCTGGACCGGCTGCGGGAGCTGCGGTCGGGTCCGGCCGTGAAGGCCCGCGCGGCCACCCTGTACTGGGATCTGGGCTGGCGCGAGGACGCGGCGGCCCAGCTGTCGGACGCGGCGGCGGCCGCCGGTTCGGCCGCCGAGCGGGCGGCGTGGCTGGAGCGGGCCGGGCAGCTGGCGTGGGAGCGCGGGGAGCGGGAGGCGGCGCTGCGCCACTTCCAGGAGGCGCTGCGCACCGACCCCGATCAGCGGGTCGCGCAGGCCGGGCAGGGCAAGGTGCTGGCGGCGCTGGGCCGGACCTCGGAGGCGCTGACCGCGTACCGGGCGGCGCTGGCCAAGCGGCCGGCGCCGGAGCACGCGCTGGAGCTGGGCGAGCTGTACGAGTCGCTGGGGCTGGACCAGGCGGCGCGGATCCACTACGACCTGCTGCGGGAGCGGGTGCGGGCGGCGGCCGCGGGCGGCGCGGACGAGGAGCTGGTGCTGGGCGTCTTCGAGGCGGACCACGGGGACGCGAGAGCCGCGGTGCGGCGGCTGCGCGCGGAGTGGCGGCGGCAGCCGTCGGTCGCGGTCGCCGACGCCCTGGGGTGGGCGCTGCACCGGGCGGGCGAGCACAAGGAGGCGCGGAAGTTCGCGGTGCGGGTGACCGACCGGCAGAAGGGGATCGGGGTGCGCAGCGCCCTGTACGCGTACCACCGGGGGATGATCGAGCGGGCCCTCGGCCATGAGGGCGCCGCCCGGCGTCATCTCCAGGAGGCGCTGCGCCTGAACCCCTGGTTCTCCCCGCTGCACGCGCCGCGCGCGCGGACGGCTCTGCGGGAGCTGGGCGAACCGCCCGTGGAGCCGCTGCCGCGGGGAGTGCTGGCGCCGGAGTAGCCCCGGCGGCAACGGCTGCCGATGGCGGCTACAGGTTGCCGCGCTTGGCCTGCTCGCGTTCGATCGCCTCGAACAGGGCCTTGAAGTTGCCCTTGCCGAAGCCCATCGAGCCGTGGCGTTCGATGAGTTCGAAGAAGACGGTCGGGCGGTCCTGGACCGGCTTGGTGAAGATCTGCAGCAGGTAGCCGTCCTCGTCGCGGTCGGCGAGGATCTTCAGTTCGCGCAGGGTGTCGATGGGCACGCGGGTCTCGCCGACCCACTCGCCGAGGGTGTCGTAGTAGGAGTCCGGGGTGTCCAGGAACTGCACGCCGTGCTCGCGCATGTGGCGGACGGTGGCGACGATGTCGTTGGTGGCGAGCGCGATGTGCTGGACGCCGGGGCCGTTGTAGAACTCCAGGTACTCGTCGATCTGCGACTTCTTCTTCGCGATCGCGGGCTCGTTGATCGGGAATTTCACCTTGCGGGTGCCGTCCGCGACGACCTTCGACATCAGCGCCGAGTACTCGGTGGCGATGTCGTCGCCGACGAACTCCTTCATGTTGGTGAAGCCCATGACCTTGTTGTAGAAGGCCACCCACTCGTTCATCCGGCCGAGTTCGACGTTGCCGACGCAGTGGTCGATGGCCTGGAAGGTGCGGCGCTCCGGCGGGGCGACGATCGGGGCGGCGGCGGCGTAGCCGGGCAGGTAGGGGCCGTCGTAGCCGGTGCGCTCGACCAGGGTGTGGCGGGTCTCGCCGTAGGTGGCGATGGCGGCGAGGACGACGGTGCCGTGCTCGTCCTTCAGCTCGTACGGCTCGGCGACGCTGCGGGCGCCCTGCTCGATGGCGTGCGCGTAGGCGGCGCGGGCGTCCGGCACCTCGATGGCGAGGTCGATGACGCCGTCGCCGTGCTCGGCCACGTGCTCGGCGAGGAAGTGGCCCCAGGGGGTGGCGGGCTTGATGACCGAGGTGAAGACGAACCGGGCGGAGCCGTTCTCCAGCACGTAGCTCGCGGTCTCGCGGCTGCCGTTCTCCGGTCCGGAGTAGGCGACCAGCTTCATGCCGAAGGCGGTGGAGTAGTAGTGCGCCGCCTGCTTGGCGTTGCCCACGGCGAAGACGACCGCGTCCATTCCCTTGACCGGGAAGGGGTCGGCCTGCCGGGCGGTGTCGGGAGTGTGGTGTGTGGTCTGCGTCATAGCCGAAGCCTGGCCCCGCTCTGCAAGGTGCGCAATAGTTTGCGTATTCACTGGGCAGTCTGCTCAGTCGTACGGCCGTATCGGCGGACTTTCTGTACAGGATGCCCACCCTGTGGGCGGGTGGGAGGGCTCGGCATGGCGATCGATCATCTGGACGGGCGGATCATCGTGCTGCTGGCGCGCGAGCCGCGGATCGGGGTGCTGGAGATGTCCCGGCGGCTGGGCGTGGCGCGCGGCACCGTGCAGGCGCGCCTGGACCGGCTTCAGTCGAACGGAGTCATCCGCGGCTTCGGCCCGCAGGTGGACCCGGCGGCCCTCGGCTACCCGGTGACGGCGTTCGCCACCCTCCAGATCCGGCAGGGGCAAGGAGCCGACGTACGGGCCCACTTGGCGACCGTGCCGGAGGTGCTGGAACTGCACACCACCACCGGGACGGGCGACATGCTGTGCCGTCTGGTGGCCCGCTCCAACGCCGATCTTCAGCGGGTGATCGACCGGGTCGTCGGTTTTGATGGCATTGTCCGGGCCTCGACCGCGATCGTGATGGAGAACCCCGTTCCGCTGCGGATCATCCCGCTGGTGGAGCAGGCGGCGCTGCCGACCGAGCCGTCGGGCCGGGCCCGGGAAGGGACGTCCTAGCCGTGGGGTGAGCGATGTGAACTTCTGGGAGTACCTGGGCAGTCGCCACCAGCAGTTGCTCGCCGACGCCGGGCAGCACGCGAGCGCGGTCTTCCAGTGCATGGTCGTGGCCACCGTCCTCGGGGTGCTGATCGGGGTGGCCACCTACCGCAGCGACTGGGCCGGCAACCTGGCCACCACGGCGACCTCCACCCTCCTCACCATCCCGTCGCTCGCCATGATCGGCCTGCTCGTCCCGGTCGTCGGCCTGGGCGTGCCGCCGACCGTGATCGCGCTGACCCTGTACGGGCTGCTGCCGGTCGTGCGGAACGCGATCGTCGGCCTGCGCGGCGTCGACCCCGCGCTGGTGGACGCCGCCACCGGGATCGGCATGTCGCGGCTGTCCCGGCTGGTGCGGGTGGAGCTGCCGCTGGCCTGGCCACCGATCCTCACCGGCATCCGGGTCTCCACGCAGATGCTGATGGGCATCGCCGCCATCGCCGCGTACGCCTCGGGACCCGGCCTCGGCAACGAGATCTTCCGCGGGATCGCCTCTCTGGGCAGCAGGAACGCGCTGAACCAGGTCCTCGCGGGCACCCTCGGGATCATCGTCCTCGCCCTGCTCTTCGACGCCGCGTACGTCCTGATCGGACGGCTGACCATCCCGAGGGGGATCCGTGCCTGAGAACACCCCGACCGGCGGCGCGACCATCGAGCTGGAGAACCTGACCAAGCGCTACCCCGGCAACCCGGCGCCGTCGGTGGACAACGTCAGCATGGAGATCGGCGCGGGCGAGACGGTGATCTTCGTGGGGCCGTCCGGCTGCGGCAAGTCGACCACCCTGAAGATGATCAACCGGCTGATCGAGCCGACCAGCGGCCGGATCCGCATCAACGGCGAGGACGTCACCGACATCGACCCGGTGAAGCTGCGCCGCAAGGTCGGCTACGCCATCCAGTCCGCGGGCCTCTTCCCGCACATGACCGTCGCCCAGAACATCGGGCTCGTACCGAAGATGATCGGCTGGTCGAAGTCCCGCATCCGCGACCGGGTCGAGGAGCTGCTGGACCTGGTGGGCCTGGACCCCGGCGAGTTCCGTGGCCGCTATCCGCGCCAGCTGTCCGGCGGCCAGCAGCAGCGCGTCGGCGTGGCCCGCGCACTGGCCGCCGACCCGCCGGTGCTGCTGATGGACGAGCCGTTCGGCGCGGTCGACCCGATCACCCGCGACCACCTCCAGGACGAGCTGATCCGGCTCCAGCACGAGCTGCACAAGACGATCGTGTTCGTCACCCACGACTTCGACGAGGCGATCAAGCTGGGCGACCGGATCGCGGTGCTGCGCGAGCGCTCGCACATCGCCCAGTTCGACACCCCGGAGGCGATCCTCACCAACCCGGCGGACGACTTCGTCTCCGGCTTCGTCGGCGCGGGCGCCGCGCTGAAGCGGCTCAACCTCACCCGGGTCGGCGAAGTGGAGATCACCGACTATCCGACGGTGAACGTCGACGACGCCCTGCAGGACATCTTCGACAAGCTCCGCCGCAGCGGCACCAACGAGATCCTGCTGCTGGACAGGCGGGGCCGGCCCTACAAGTGGCTGCGGCGCGGCGACCTGATGCGCGCCAAGGGGTCGCTGGCCCGCGCGGGCACCCTCGTGCACGACACGGTGACCCGGGACGCCACCCTGCGCGACGCCCTGGAGGCGGTGCTCACCGACAACGCCGGGCGGGTCGCGGTGACCGGGCGGCGCGGCGAGTACACGGGGGTCGTCGACGTGGAGACGCTGATGAACTCCATGCACGAGCTGCTGGAGGCCGACCGGCTGGACGCGATGGAGCACCGGCACGAGCTGGAGGAGGCGCGCGAGGAGCTGACGCACGCCGAGCGGGAGGGCCGCGGAGGGGAGGCGACGGCGTGACGAGCGCACCGGACCGCGGGCGCCGCCCCGAGGGCGAGCACGAGGTCAGAGGGCTGCCGTTCCGGGACGACGGCGAGGCCGAGGCGGAGCCCGTCCCGCATCTGCGAAGCCCGCAGCCACGCCGCATCGGCTGGCGGAAGCTGACCTTCCTGCCCGCCTTCCTGGTGGCGCTGCTGCTGGCGACCTGGCTGTGGTTCGACCAGGCCGACCTGGACACCATCTCCGAGAACGCGCTGTCCGGCGGTCAGGTCTCCAAGGCGCTGTGGCAGCACGTCCAGCTGACGGTGATCTCCACCTTCTTCGTGCTGATCATCGCGATCCCGCTGGGCATCCTGCTGACCCGCGGGGCGATCCGCAGGGCGACGCCGGTGGCGATGGCACTGGCCAACATCGGCCAGGCGACCCCCGCAATCGGCTTGCTCGCCCTGCTGGTGATCTGGCTCGGCATCGGCCGCCGGGCCGCCCTGATCGGCATCATCGTCTACGCCGTGCTGCCGGTGCTGTCGAACACCATCGCGGGCCTCAAGGCGAACGACCCGACCCTGCTGGAGGCGGCCCGCGGCATCGGCATGTCCCCGCTCGGGGTGCTCACGAAGGTGGAACTGCCGCTGGCGGTGCCGCTGATCCTGGCGGGCGTGCGCACGGCGCTGGTGCTGAACGTGGGCACGGCCACCCTGGCGACCTTCGGCGGAGGCGGCGGCCTCGGCGTGCTGATCACCACGGGCATCACCAACCAGCGGATGCCGGTGCTGGTGCTCGGCTCGATCCTCACGATCGCCCTGGCCCTGCTGGTGGACTGGCTGGCCTCGCTGGCGGAACTGCTGCTGCGCCCGCGGGGACTGGAGGCGGGGACATGAGACGGCGGATGTGTCTGCTGCTGGCGGGCGGACTGCTGACCGCGGCCTCCGGGTGCGGGCTGACCAGCGGCTCCCCCATGGCCGACGACGTGCGGCCGGGAACGATCGGGCGGGGCGAGCCGCTCAAGGGCGCCGATCTCACCGTGACGTCCAAGTCGTTCACCGAGCAGCTCGTCCTCGGCGCGATCCTGGGCATCGCCTTCGAGGCGGCCGGCGCCGAGGTCCTCGACCGCACCGGGATCCAGGGCTCCATCGGCTCCCGCGAGGCCGTCCGCAAGGGCGACGCGGACGCCGTGTACGAGTACACCGGCACCGCCTGGATCACGTACCTCGGCAACCCGGATCCCATCCCCGACCCGGACGAGCAGTGGCGGGCCGTGCGCGACGCCGACCGGAAGAACGGCCTGACCTGGCTGGCGCCGTCCGCCCTGAACAACACCTACGCCCTGGCCATGAACCGGGCCAACTTCGAGAAGTACGGCACGAAGACGCTCTCCGACGTCGCCGCGCTCGCGAAGAAGGACCCCGGCGCGGTGACGCTGTGCGTGGAGGGCGAGTTCGCCAACCGGGCCGACGGGCTGCCGGGGATGCAGAAGGAGTACGGGATGGACGTCCCGGCGGGCCGGATCACCCAGATGGACACCGGCATCATCTACACCCAGGCGGCGAAGGGCAGTTGCACCTACGGCGAGGTCTTCACCACCGACGGGCGGGTGAAGTCCATGAACCTGGTGGTGATGGAGGACGACAGGAAGTTCTTCCCGAACTACAACGCGGCGCCGGTGATCAACACCAGGACGCTGAAGGAGTGGCCGGCGATCACCGGCGTCCTCGACCCGATCACCAGGAAGCTGAACAACGACGTGGCGCAGGACCTGAACGCCAAGGTCGACGTGGACGGCGAGGACCCGCACCAGGTCGCGCTGGACTGGCTGGTCGCGGAAGGGTTCGTGAAGCAGGGCTGACCGGGGCGGCGGCCCGGCTCAGCAGGACGGCACGGCCTTGCCGGAGTCCAGCGCGACCAGCGACCGCACGGCGCCCTCGAGTGTGGTCACCGGGATCAGCCGCAGCCCCTTCGGCGCCTCCGCCTTCGCGTCCGCGCACTCGTCCCTCGGCACCAGGAAGACGGTCGCGCCGTCCCGCCGGGCGGCCTGCGTCTTCAGGGCCACGCCGCCCACGGCGCCGACTTCCCCGTCGGCGGTGATCGTGCCGGTGCCGGCGATCGTACGGCCGCCGGTGAGGTCGCCGCCGCGGCCGTCGCCGTCCAGCTTGTCGACGATGCCGAGCGAGAACAGCAGCCCCGCGCTGGGGCCGCCGACGTCCGCCAGCTCCAGGTCGACGTCGATGTCGTCGTCGGAGCGGCCGAGGTAGTTCAGCGCGGCCGCGGTCGCCGCGTCCTGCGACTGCCGCATCTGCTTCGCGTTGAACTCCTCGATCTCCTTCACGTTTTCGCCGCTCGGGTAGACGGCGTCCAGCGGCATCACGGCCCGGTCGGAGCGGAACCAGCCGTCGAGCAGGTCCGCGAGCGACACCCGCACCTCCGGGCCGGTCGCCACGATCGTCGTCATCCGCAGCTCGCCCCGCGTGTCCCGGACCGGCGCCCCCGAGATGGTGATCACCGGGGTCCCCTTGTTCTTCCCCAGCACATCCGCCGTCGACCCCGGCTGCGCCACCGCGAACGGCAACGGCGCGAACACAGCGGTCGCGACCAGCGCCACGACGGGCACCGAACAGACGGCGAGGGCCTGGGAACGCGTGAGACGAGAGAGCACGGAGTCAATCTAACGCGATGCTGCGCAACCGCCCCCGCCCAGCCCCCGCACCGGGCGCCGTACCAGGGGGCTCGCCGATCACGCCGGGCTGATCGACGAGACACCCCCTAGCGCAGGGCCTCCGCGACCTCCCTCGCCGCCTCGACCACGCGGGCCCCCACCCGCTCCGGCACCGCGTCGGCGAGCATCACGACACCCACGCTGCCCTCGACCCCGGTGACCCCGAGCAGCGGCGCGGCGGCGCCGCTCGCCCCCGCCTCCAGCTCGCCGTGGGTCAGCGTGTAGCCCGGGTCGCCCGTCGGCTTGGCCCGCGCGGCCAGGATCGCCTTGCCCGCGGCGCCCCGGTCCAGCGGATGCCGGAAGCCCGCCCGGTAGGCCACGTGGTAGTCCGTCCAGGTCGGCTCGACGACGGCGACGGCCAGCGCCTCCGCCCCGTCCACCAGCGTCAGATGCGCCGTCGCCCCGATGTCCTCGGCCAGCGACCGCAGCGCCGGCAGCGCCGCCTCCCGTACCAGCGGATGCACCTGGCGGCCCAGCCCCAGCACGCCCAGCCCCACCCGGGCCCGTCCGCCCAGGTCACGGCGGACGAGTGCGTGCTGCTCCAGCGTGGCCAGCAACCGGTACACCACGGTCCGGTTCACGCCCAGTCTGGTGGATAGCTCGGTGACGGTCAGCCCGTGGTCCGTGTCGGCCAGCAGCTTGAGGACGCGCAGTCCTCGGTCGAGCGTCTGAGAGGTCTCCGCGGTCACGACGCCCACTCCTTAGTGGTGAGGTCGGCAGCCCTCCCTCGCGGCGGATGCGTCGCCGAGTCCCGTCAGCGACGCGCTGGTAGAGGCTGCCGATCGGCTGGCGGCCCGGCCTTGTTCCGGGCCGCGTCGCTACACGGCTGCGCTCCGCGGCGGCGCTGCCACGGGGCGTGTGCGTAGCGGGACAGTAGCGAGCCGGTCCGCTCAGCGGAAGGCTCCGTCCAGAATCCGGGCATGAGTCGATACGACGTGCCGTGACATATCCCGATACGTACGGCGCGCGGCTCCCCACCGCACGCCCCGCCGCCTACGCGCTGCCGCTCACCCCCCGCGGCTTGCCCCGCCCGCCTCGGACGCCGAAGCTTGCGGGGGCGGGGCAGACCGTGGGAGGCGTCGAAGGCCCGCGGGGAGGCGGGGAAGACCGCGGTGGGCGCGGAAACCCGCGGGAGGCGGGGAAGACCCCGGTAGGTGCGGAAACCCGCGGGGGGCGGCGAAGGCTCGCGGCAGGCGTGGAAGACCCGCGGGAGGTGGCGAAGGCTCGCGGCAGGCGCGGAAGACCCGCAGGGTGGCGCGGAAGGACCCGCGGGAGGCGGCGAAGACCCGGTGGGCCTACCGCATCCGCGTGGCCCACTCCTGCACCTTGGCGATCCGCTGCCGCAGCTGCCCCGCGGTGGCCTCCGCGGCCGGCGGCCCGCCGCACACCCGGCGCAGCTCGGTGTGGATGACCCCGTGCGGCTTGCCGCTCTGGTGGACGTACGCGCCGACCATCGTGTTCAGCTTGCGCCGCAGCTCCATCATCTCCTTGTGCGAGACGACGGGCCGCCGCTCGGCAGGCAGTTCCAGCAGGTCCGCCTCGCTGTCCGGCTTCTTCTTGCTGTGCGCGATCTGCCGCGCCTGCCGCTTCTGCAGCAGCAGCTGTACCTGCTCGGGTTCGAGGAGTCCGGGGATGCCGAGGTAGTCCTGCTCCTCCTCGCTGCCCGGGTGCGCCTGCATGCCGAACTCGGCGCCGTTGTACATGACCCGGTCGAAGACGGCGTCGGACTCCAGCGCCTCGAACGGCAGCATGTCCTGCTCGCCGGTGTCCTCGTCCTGCTGCTTCTCCGCCTCCTTGAGGAGCTTGTCCTCCTCGGCGTACGGGTCCTCCTCGCCGTCCTTCTTCGGCTTGTCGAGGACGTGGTCGCGCTCGCGCTCCATCTCGTTGGCGAAGCCGAGCAGGTCCGGCACGGTCGGCAGGAACACGGACGCGGTCTCGCCCCGGCGCCGAGACCGCACGAAGCGCCCGACGGCCTGCGCGAAGAACAGCGGCGTGGAGATCGTCGTCGCGTACACGCCGACCGCGAGGCGCGGCACGTCGACGCCCTCGGACACCATGCGGACGGCGACCATCCACCGGTCGGTGTTGTTGCTGAACTCGTCGATCCGGTTCGACGCGCCCGCGTCGTCGGACAGGACCAGGGTCGCCTTGTGGCCGGTGATCTCGCGGATCAGCTTGGCGTAGGCGCGCGCGGAGTCCTGGTCGGAGGCGATGACGAGGGCGCCCGCGTCCGGGATCGCCTTCCTGACCTCGGTCAGGCGCTGGTCGGCGGCGCGCAGCACGGCCGGCATCCAGTCGCCGCGCGGGTCGAGCGCCGTACGCCAGGCCTGGCTGATGGCGTCCTTGGTCATCGGCTCGCCGAGCCGGGCCTGGATCTCGTCACCGGCCTTGGTCCGCCAGCGCATGTTGCCGCTGTAGCTGAGGAAGATCACGGGGCGGACGACGCCGTCGGCGAGCGCGGAGCCGTAGCCGTAGGTGTAGTCGGCGGCCGAGCGCCGGATGCCGTCCGGGCCCTCCTCGTACGTCACGAAGGGGATCGGGTTGGTGTCCGAGCGGAACGGCGTACCGGTCAGGGCGAGGCGCCGGGTCGCCGGCTCGAACGCCTCCAGGCAGGCCTCGCCCCAGGACTTGGAGTCACCGGCGTGGTGGATCTCGTCGAGGATGACGAGGGTCTTGCGCTGCTCGACGCGGTTGCGGTGCAGCATGGGCCGTACGCCGACACCGGCGTACGTCACGGCGACGCCGTCGTACTCCTTGCCGAGCGGCCCGGCGCTGTACTCGGGGTCCAGCTTGATCCCTATCCGCGCGGCGGCCTCGGCCCACTGCTTCTTCAGGTGCTCGGTGGGCGCGACCACGGTCACCTGCTGCACGACGTGGTGGTGCAGCAGCCAGGACGCGAGCGTCAGCGCGAAGGTCGTCTTACCGGCGCCGGGGGTGGCGACCGCCAGGAAGTCTCGCGGCTGCTCCTGGATGTACTTCTCCATCGCCCCCTGCTGCCAGGCACGCAGCTTGCTGGCGGTGCCCCAGGGGGCGCGGCCGGGGAAGGCGGGCGAGAGGTGGTGCGAGGAGGAAGCGGCGGTGGTAGTCACGGTCTCCGTCGTGGGGGTCGAGCGGCTCGGCTACGTATGACAACCGGGCCACCCTACCGGCGGGCCGCCGCCGTCAACGCGCGAACCAGGCCGGGTCGCCCGAGGGTGGGACCCACGTCACAACACCCTCGGTGACGGCGGTGGTGACTCACCGTTCCCGCACCCTGGTGGTGACCCAGGCGCCCAGCAGGGCGACCGCCGCCATGGGCAGGAAGACGGCGGCGAAGGCGGCGGGGTGGGAGGCGGCGCCGGCGGCCTCGGTGGTGGAGTGGGCGACCGTGCCGCCGCCGAGCGCGGCGAAGGCGGCGCCGCCGGCCGCGAGCAGGATCACATTCGACAGGCCGTCGGATATCTGGAGCGCGGCCGAGTTGCTGCCCGCTTCCTCGGGCGCGGACAGGTGGAGCAGCAGGACACTGGTGGAGGAGATCACCAGGCCCATGCCGAAGCAGCCGAAGCCCCAGGCGACGGCCACCGTCCACACCGGCACGGCCTCGATCAGCACGCTCGGCGCGGTCGCGATGGCCGCGGCCACCAGCACCATGCCCAGCGTCATCAGCCGGTCGCGGTACGGCTCCACGCGGGACCGGGACTGCACCCACGAGCCGAGCGCCCAGGTCGCGCCGCCCGCGGCGAGCGAGAACCCGGCGAGCGTGGGCGTGAGGCCCCGCTGGGTGACCAGCATCAGCGGCACGAACGACTCGGCCGCGATGAACGAGCCCGCCGCGACGCCGCGCAGCAGCACCACGGACGGCAGCCCGCGCGCGGCCCGGTAGGTGCCGCGCGGCAGCAGCCCGAGCACGGCGGGCACGAGCAGGGCGGCACCGGCCGCGCCGGGCAGCAGGGAGAGCCAGCGCAGGTCCTGGGCGGCGTACTGGAGCAGCCCGGCGCCCAGCGAGATGCCGAGCGCGAGCCGGATGCGCCGCGCGTCGAAGGAGGCGGCGTCCTTCGACCCGTCGACCGGGCCGCCCGCCCGCCGCCGGATCTGGGGCAGCGCGAGGGCCAGCGGAAACACGACGAGCACCGGAATGCCGACGAACACCCAGCGCCAGCCCAGCTGCTCGGTGACCGCTCCCGCGGCGAGCGGTCCGACGATCGACGGCACGACCCAGCCCGCGGCGAACGCGGCCATGATCGCGGGCCGCAGCCGCTCGGGGTAGGCCCGGCCGACGACGACGTACAGCGCGACGATGACGAGTCCCCCACCGAACCCCTGCACGGCCCGCCCGAGGATGAACAGCCACATCACCCCCGCGGTCCCCGACAGCAGCAGCCCCGCCGCGAAGGCGGCGATACCGCAGGTCAGCGGCGACAGCGGGCCGCGCCGGTCCGACCACTGCCCGGCCAGCACCATGCCGAACAGACTGGTCGTGAAGTACGCCGAGAACGCGAACGCGTACAGCGACACCCCGTCCAGCTCCCGCGCCGCCACCGGCATCGCGGTCCCCACGGCGGTCGCCTCGAACGCGATCAGCACCACGACGGAGACGATCCCGATACTCAGCGCCCGGTAGGACCGCCCGAGAACACCTCCGCTCGCGTGACTCGGCGGCTCGGATGCACCCGGTGTGTGGACGGGATCTGCTGCTGCGTCGGCGACTTCGGCGTCGCGCGGATCGAGGGCGGCCATGTCCGTCAGAGTAAGGGGCTCGGAGCTGTTTGACCCCTGTCGGGAGGCGGTGATCACCTCAGCCCTTGGTCGTACGCCCTCCGCGCCCCGTTCATGAACGGCGTGTGGCAGTCGCGTTGCAGGGCCCCCGGACCCCTTGAGCCCCCTCCCCACCCCGCCCTACGGTCGACGCAACACGTTGGCCGTGTGCCCGAGTGGTTGAGGGGCTCGCCTGCAAAGCGAGTTACGCGGGTTCGATTCCCGCCACGGCCTCTATGCCTCCCATTGCCTCCGTGCCACCCGCGCGCAACAGGCACAGGGCCAGGACCAGTTCCGAGACGTCTCGGTTCAGGGGGTCCAGGCGGGCGTCCGGTTCGGTCCAGCGGAGGATTTCACCGGTGGTGCCCTCGACCACCAGGCCCGCGTCTCCGGTGATGCGGCCGAGGCGTATCAGGCGGTCGGCGTCCTGCGGGAGTTGGTCGAGGGGGAAGTCGCCCGTGTACTCCTCGTCGGTGTAGAACTCCGTGAGGGTCGGCAGCGGGAGGTCCGTGTCCAGGGAGAACAGGGCCTCGTCCTCGGGCAGACCCGTCTCGCGCAGGAAGCGGCGGGTGGGTTCGTGGGTGAGCGTCGCGGGGAAGTCGACGTCCTCGAAACGGACCACGCGGCCCGCGCCGAACTCCTGGTCCAGCAGGCGCGCGGGCAGGTCGAGGGCGAGGCCCGATGCGGTGGCCGGGGTGCTGATCGCCGTGACGACGGCGCCGGTCGTGCTCATGGGAAGAACACTACGCGGCGCCACTGACAATCGCCCTGACCAGGGCGAACAGCGCGATTCCGGGACCTATGGGGCCGGGGTCGTCACCACCGCCGCCTGCGGGCGGATCGGCAGCCGGTTCACCGGGCGGCCCGTCGCCGCCCGCACCGCCGACGCGATCGCCGCCGGCGAGGCCACCACGGGCACCGCGCTGACCGCCTTGGCGCCGAACGGCGCGACCACGTCCCGCTCCTCGACCAGCTTGACGATCCGGATGTCCGGCGCGTCCAGGGCCGTCGGCAGGGCGTAGCCGGTGAGGTCGGGGTGCCGTATCACGCCGCGCGGGGTGCGCAGGTTCTCGGTGAGCGCGATGCCGACGCCCTGGGTGACGCCGGCCTCGATCCGGGCCGCCAGCTGGGCGGGGTTCAGCACCCGGCCCACGTCCTGCGCGACGGCGAGCTCCACCACGCGGACCGAGCCCAGCTCGATGTCGACGTCGACCACCGCGCGGATCGCGCAGAAGGCGAGGCCCACGAAGGCGTCGCCCTGCCCGGTGGCGTCCAGCGGCTCGGTCGGGTGCGGGCGGCACTGCGCGGTCGCCCACAGCTCCTTGCCCTCCAGTGCCTCGGCGACCGTGGTCGACAGGACACCGTCGTAGGACGTGATCTTCCCGTCGGCGACCTGGAGCAGCTCGGTGGACATGCCGAACTTCTGCGCCAGCGGCTGGAGGAGCTGCGCACGGACCATCTTGGCCGCGCGCTCCACGGCGCCGCCCGAGACCCAGGTGTGCCGGCCGCGGCAGCCCGCGCCCGCCGGGGGCTGGTCGGTGTCGACGGGCGCCACGTGGACCTCGTCGACGCCCAGGATCTCCTGGACGATCTGCCGGGCCAGCGTGGAGAATCCCTGGCCGGTCTCGACGGCCGCGCACAGCACCGTCGCCACCCCGTCCTGGACCTTCACGGTGGCCGTGGAGACCTCGTCGGCGCCCTCCGCGCCGAGCATGTGCACCATGCCCAGGCCGTAGCCCACGCCCCGGCGCACCGCGCCCGGCTCGCCCGCGCCCTCGGGGCCGCCGGGCAGCAGCCACTCCTCCTCGGGGGTGTCCTTCGGCAGCGGCGGCAGGGGGAAGTCCCGCACGGCCTGGAGGAGTTCGGCGACCGGCGCCGGGCAGGTCACCGTCTGGCCGGTGGGCAGGACGTCGCCCGTCGCCATGACGTTGCGCAGCCGCAGCTCCGCCGGGTCGATGCCGAGCTTCTTCGCGAGCTTGTCCATCTGCGCCTCGTACGCGGCGCAGACCTGCATCGCGCCCTCGCCGCGCACATGGCCGGAGGGCGGGTTGTTGGTGCGCACCGCCCAGCCCTCGATGAAGGCGTTGGGCACGACGTACGGTCCGCAGGCGAACGACACGGCCGCCGCCAGCGCGTCGGACGAGGTGTCCGCGTAGGCGCCCGCGTCGAGCAGGATCTGCGCCTCGACCTTCACCAGCCGGCCCTCGGCGTCCGCGTGGTGGCGGTAGCGCAGCAGGGTGGGGTGGCGGTGGGCGTGCCCGAGGAAGGACTCCTCGCGCGTGGCGGTGAGTTTCACCGGGCAGCCGGTCTTCAGCGCGAGCAGGCCGAGCGGCAGCTGGAAGCCCTGGTCCTCGCGGTCGGCGGTGGCGCCGGGGACGCCGGTGACGACGACCTTGACGCGTTCGGGCTCCAGGCCGTAGCAGGCGGCGGCGGTGTCGCGGTCGGTGTGCGGGTCGGTGGAGGCCACGTACAGCTCCACGCCGCCGTCCGGGCGCGGTACGGCGAGGCCCGCCTCGGCGCCGATGGGCGCCGGGTCCTGGCGGCCGATGCGGTACAGGCCTTCGACGACGACCTCGCCGTGCGCCTGCGGGTCGCCGTGGCGCAGCGGGATGTGCCGGATCAGGTTGCCGTCGGGGTGCAGCGGCTCCGCCTCGAAGGCCTGCTCCGGGTCGGTGACCGGGTCGAGGACCTCGTACTCGACGATGACGGCCGCGGCGGCCATCCGCGCGGTGTCCGGGTGGTCGGCGGCGACGGCGGCGATGGGCTCGCCGTGGTGGCGCACCACGTCGGAGGCGAAGACGGGGCGGTCGGCCTTGCCCCGGCCGTACAGCGGTCGGCCGGGCACGTCCTCGTGGGTGACGACCGCGCGGACGCCGGGCATCGCGCGCGCGTGCGTGGTGTCGATCGACGTGATGCGCGCGTGCGCGTGCGGGGCGCGCAGCACGGCCGCCCACAGCAGGCCCTCGGCCCACAGGTCGGCCGCGTACGGGAAGGTGCCCTCGGTCTTGGCGCGCGCGTCGGCGGCGGGCAGGGAGGAGCCGAGGCCGTGCGGGATCGGCTCCGGGGCGGGGCCGGCCTCCGCGGCGCCGGCCGCGGTCGCGGTGGTCGCGGTGGCGGCTTCGTTGCTCACGCCTGGCCTCCGTCCTGTCCCTGTCCTTGTCCGTACGGCGGTTGGTGCGGCTGGTGCGGCGGCTGCTGGGGGTGCGCCTGCTGCTGGTGGTGGTGCGGGTGGTCGTGCGATCCGAACGCGTCGAACGCCGACGGGTTGACGCTTCCGGCGCCCGGCCCCGCCTGGTGCGGGATACGGGCGTCCTCGGCTCCGTGTTCACCGGCCTCGGCCGGGTCCCCGGCGTCGGCGGCGGAGTGCGCGTCGCGTTCGGCGACGACCTCCTTGACGGCCTCGACGACCCCGCGGTAGCCGGAGCAGCGGCACAGGTTGCCGCACAGCGCCTGGCGGGTCTCCAGCTCGGTCGGCGCGGGGTTGCCCTCCAGCAGGTCGTGCACGGTCATCGCCATGCCGGGCACGCAGAACCCGCACTGCACGGCGCCGCACCGGGCGAGCGCCCGCTGCACGTCCGAGGGCTGTCCGTCGACGGCCAGGCCCTCGACGGTGCGGACCTCGCTGCCGGCGGCGGTCACGGCGGGCACCAGGCAGGAGGCGACGAGCCGCCCGTCGACCTGCACGTTGCACGCCCCGCACTCGCCCTGCGAGCAGCCGTCCTTGGCGCCCGCGAGCCCGAGCCGCTCGCGCAGCACGTACAGCAGTGACTCGCCGATCCACGCGTCGGTGACGGGGCGGTCGCTGCCGTTGACGCGCAGCACGTACGACGCGAGGGGGTGCTCGTCGGCCGGGGGCGCGGGGGGTCCCTCGGCGGGCGCGGAAGCGGTGTCCCGCGCGGGGTCCGGTTCCGGGTCCGCCGGTGCCTGGTCCTGCTCCGCGGGGGCCGCGGCCCCGGCGTCCGGGTCCGCGGCTTCCGGGGGCGCGCCTTCGGCGGAGGCGGCCTCCGAGGGGCCGGCCTCTTCCGCCGCGCCGTTCTCGTCGGTGGAGGGCTGGGGCGGGGTGGCCGAGGCGGCCTCCGCGCGGGGGGCCTGTCCGGCCTGCGGGGCGGACCCGGGCTCCGCGTCCGGCTGTTCGCCGCCCTGCGCGGCGTGGTCCGGCCGCTGGTCGGTGTGCGGGGTGTAACCCGCCTCGCCGCCCGGCGGTACCTCGCCCTGCGCGGCGTAGTCCTGCCGCTCGTCGGTGTACGGCGCGTACCCGTTCTCCGGGGACGTCTCCGCGAGCCCCTCCGTGGCGTCCTGCGCGCCCGTGGAGCCCTCCGTGGCCGTCCCGCCCGCCTCGGCGGCGCCAGGAGCCTCAGCGGGCCCGGAGAGGGCCTCAGGGGCGCTCTCGGCGGGCCCGGCGAACGGGGCCGCGCCGGGGGCCGTGTCCGGGGCCGTCCCGGTCTGCGGGTGGTGTCCGGCGTACGTGCCGTGCGCGGGCGTGCCGCCGTCCCCGGCCGTCGCCTCCTGCGCCCACGGCAGGCCCGCGCCCTGTGTCGCCCAGGGGGCGGGCGCGCCGCCGGGCAGGGTGGGGGGCGGGGTGCCGCCCCACTGCTCGACCAGGGCGGACGTGGTGAACTCGCCGGACTCGTCCGGGAGGTCGCCCCCGGCGACGGGGATCGACCACTGGCCGGTCACGTCGTGGCCGGGCGCGGGCGGCGCCTCCGCCGTCTCGGCGGTGCCGGTCGCCCCGGCCGTCTCGTCGTACGTCTCGTAGGTCCACTGCCCGGTCGCGCCGGGCTCGTAGGTGAACCGGTCGTGCCCGGCGTCCTGCTGGGGCAGCGCGTTCGGGTCGGGCCACTGGACGCCGTCCGCGGGCATGGACCAGGTGCCGGTGGCCGCCGGGTCGGTGCCCGCGGTGGTGGCCGGGGTGACCGTTATGGGCGGGGGCACATAGCCGTGGCCGGGCGCGGCCAGCGGGCTGTCGGAGGAGGCGAGCAGCGCGTCGATGCCGCCCTCGGGCAGCTTCACGAACGCGGTCGCGCCGTCGTCGTAGTCGCCCTGGGGCAGCGGGTCCCAGCGGCCGCCGCCCGGGGGCGTGCCCTCTCCGTGCCGGTCCGCGTGCTGGTCGTCGGTCACGACAGCGCCCTCCCCAGTGCTCGTCGGGCCAGCGCGGCGACGGTGCGCCGCAGGTGCAGTACGGCGGGCGGCAACGGTGTCACGGAGCCGTCCTCGGCGGGGGCCGGGTCGGGGATGCAGGCCGCGGCGACGTACTCGCCGAACGCGTGCAGCGCCTCCGGCACGATCGCGCGGTCGTTGTCCCAGTCGATCAGCTGGGCGACCCACTGCTCGGCCTCCAGGGGGCGCAGCGGCATCGGCGCTATGGCGCCCACCGCGCAGCGCACGCCGCGCCGCGCGGGGTCGAGGACCAGGGCGACGGAGGCGACGGCCCGCCCGGGGCCGGTGCGGCCGGTCGCCTTCAGGAAGACCTGCGGGGCGTGCAGCAGCGGCACGCGCACGTACCCGATGAGTTCGCCGCCGCGCAGCATGTCCATCCCGGCCAGCAGGTGCGACACGGGGATCTCCCGGCGGGCGCCGCCCGGACCGGCGATGACCAGCGTCGCCTCCAGGGCGGCCAGCACCGGCAGCGCGTCGCCGGTGGGCGCGGCGGAGGCGATGTTGCCGCCCAGGGTGCCCGCGTTGCGGATGTGCGGCGGACCGGCGGCGCGCGCGGCGGCGGCGAGCGCGGGGATCAGGGCGGCGAAGTCGGGGCGGCCCATCCGCGCGTGGGTCAGGCCCGCGCCGAGCAGGGCGTGGCCGTCCAGGTACTGCCAGCCGCGGATCTCGCTGATCCGGCCGAGACCGACCAGTCCGGCGGGCCTGAGCTGCCCGGAGTTGACGGCGGTCATGAGGTCGGTGCCGCCCGCCACCGGGACCGCGGCGGGCATCGCGGTGAGCGCCGCCACGGCCTCGTCGAGCGTGGCGGGCAGGGTGACGGCCTGCGCCGCCTGCGGTGCGTGCGTGGTCAAACCGGCTGCCCCTTCCCGCTGCCCCACCTGGTCCCGCCTGTGCTGCCGTACGGTACGTGCTGACAGGGCGGACGTGGCAACTCTGGCACATCTTCGCAGGGCCCGGACGCGGGGGTCCGCTAGGAGGCATTCGCCCACCTCACCGGGGGGTTGGTCCGTTTCCGCACGGCTGCTCCGGTGCGCGCGGATTGCACCTCTTCAGTGAAGTTGCCGGATTTTCTCCTCTCGCCCGCGTCCTCTCTCCCCGTCCGTCCGCTCCCTCCCCCCTCTCCCCCGGTCCGCCTCCTACCGGTTCGGGGGCGGCCCGTCGATCGGGCGGCCGAGCACGCCCGGCCGCCGCTGCCACGGGCGCGGTCCGGCGGGCGGCCGGTAGGCCACGCCGAGGGCGTCCAGCCGCCGGTAGTGGGCGGCCATCCGCCGCTCGAAGTCCTCGAAGTCCCGCACCGGCGGGGCGGGCAGCGCGCTCCAGGCGACCTCCGCGAAGGCGGCGAGCCGGGGGAAGACCTGGTAGTCCACCCGCGCGGTGTCCTCCATCACCTCGGTCCACACGTTGGCCTGGGTGCCGAGCACGTGCCGGGCCTCCTCGGGCGTCAACTCGGCGGGAACCGGCTCGAACCGGAAGACGTCCTCCAGGGTGCGGACGTAGCCGATGGGGACCGGCTCGTCCGCTCCCGCGTCCTGCCGGTGGTCGAGGTAGACCTGCTGCTCGGGGCACATCACGACGTCGTGGCCCGCGCGGGCGGCCGTCACCCCGCCCTCGTAGCCCCGCCAGGACGACACGGCCGCGCCCTCGGCGAGGCCGCCCTCCAGGATCTCGTCCCAGCCGATGAGACGGCGCCCCCGCGAGGTGAGCCAGCGGCCGAAGTGGCTGATGAACCAGGCCTGCAGACCGTCCTCGCCGGCCAGCCCGAGTTCCTCGATCCGCGCCTGTGCCGCGGCCGACCGCCGCCACTGGTCCTTCGGGCATTCGTCACCGCCGACGTGAATGAACCGCGACGGGAACAGTTCCAGCACTTCCTCGAAGACGTCCTCGTAGAAGCGCAGGGTGTTGTCGGTGGGGGCGAGTACGTTGGGAGAGATTCCCCAGCTGTCCCAGACGGAGAGGGCGGTGGTGTCGATGACATCGGTGTTCCCGAGTTCCGGATACGCCGCGATGGCGGCCTGCGAGTGGCCCGGTACGTCGATTTCCGGGACGACGGTGATATGCCGCTCGGCGGCGTAGGCGACGATCTCCCGGAGGTCGTCCTGGGTGTAGTAGCCACCGTGCGGCTTCTCCTCCCACAGCGGTGAGGCGCGGTGACCGAATTTCGTCCGCGTCCGCCAGGAGCCGATCTCGGTCAGGCGGGGGTGCTTCCGGATCTCGATCCGCCAGCCCTGGTCGTCCGTCAAGTGGAAGTGGAAGACGTTGAGTTTGTGCGCGGCCATCAGGTCGAGGCAGCGCAGGACTCCGTCCTTCGGCATGAAGTGCCGGGCGACGTCGAGCATGAGGCCGCGCCAGCCGAAGCGGGGGGCGTCCTCGATCTCCACCATCGGAAGGTCCCACCGCCGCCGCGCCGGATCGACCGGTGCCCGCCGGAAGGCGTCGGGGCCGAGCAGCTGACGGAAGGTCTGCGCGCCCCAGAAGACGCCGGCCGCGCTCCCGCCGTCGATCCGGACCCCCTGCCGGTCGACGGCCAGGCGGTACGCCTCGGACGCCAGCTCCGGGTCCACCCGCAGCACGATGCCGCGGCCGTGACCGTGACCGTCACCGCGGCCGTCACCGCGGCCGTCGGCATGACCATCGCCGCGGCCGTCACCGCGGCCGTCGGCATGACCATCGCCGCGGCCGTCACCGCCGCCCTCGCCGCGGCCCTCGGCGAACGGCAGCCCGGTGGCGGCCCCCAGGGTGGCCCGCAACCAGCGCGCCACCCGTCCGGTGCCGGGCTCCGCGCGCAGCACGGTCGCCTCGTCCAGCGGGAACACGTCCCGCGCGGGCGTCGCCCATCGGGCCTCGCGCGGAGCCGGAATCAGATCCTCGAATCCCATGTCGTCAGTCCTTTACCGCTCCGCCCAGCCCGGAGACCAGCCGTCGCTGTACGAGTACGAAGAACACCAGCACCGGAATCGTCATCACGGTGGACGCGGCCATCACGCCGCCCCAGTCCGGATCCTCCGGTTTGTAGAAGACCAGCAGGGCCATCGGCAGCGTCGACCGGGAGGTGTCGCTGATGATGAACGACTTGGCGAACAGGAAGTCGTTCCAGGCCGAGATGAAGGAGAACACGCTGGTGGCCACCAGGCCCGGGAAGACCAGCGGGAAAAGGATCTGCCACAGAAATCGCGCCCGACTCGCCCCGTCGATGTACGCGGCCTCCTCCAGCGCCTGGGGAACCGCCTTCACGAACCCCCGCAGCATCCAGATCGCGAACGGCAGCGAAAAGGCGATGTGCGGCAGGATCAGCGACCCGAGCGTGTTCAGCTGACCGGCGTCCCGCATGAGGAAGAACAGGGGGATCGTGAGCGCCTCCACGGGCACCATCTGGGCCACCAGAAACATGATCAGCAGGGTGGTCCGGAAGCGGAACCGGAATCGCGTCACGGCGGTCGCCGCGAGAAAGGCGATCAGGCCCGAGACGATCACCACGGTGACCGCGACGAGCGCACTGTTGAGGAAGTAACGGCCGAATTCCTGCTGATCGAAGACGCGCCGGAAGGACGCGAGCGAGGGCGCGAGCGTCCAGGGCCGCGGCTCGCTCGACTCGATCTCCCCGGCCGGCCGGACGGCGCTCAGCACCATCCAGTACAGCGGGAACGCCACCACGGCCGCCACCAGCAGCGCGGCCGCCTCGGCGGCCAGCCGCCAGGGACGCCGTACGAGACCTCTCACGCCGTTCACAGCTCCTCCCCCTGCCGGCGCAGCAGCCGCAGGTACGCGAGGGTCACGGCGAGCAGGATCAGCAGCATCACCACGCCGATCGCCGAGCCGAGGCCGTACTCGGAGGACGCGAACGCCCGCTGGTAGGCGTAGACGTTCAGCACCAGGTTCTGCCCGGCGATGCCGCCGCCGCCCGTCATGACGTAGATCTGGGTGAAGACCTTGAAGTCCCAGATGACCGACTGGATGGTCACGATCGCCAGGATCGGGCGGAGCAGGGGCACGAGCACGGACCGCCAGATCCGCCACTGCGAGGCCCCGTCCAGCGCGGCGGCCTCCAGCACCTCGGCCGGCACCGCGTGGATGCCCGCGTACACCGTCACCATCACGAACGGGAAGGAGCACCACACCACTTCGAGCAGCACCAGCGAGAAGGCGCTGTACCGGCCGTACGTCCACGAGTGGTCGCCGAGTCCCAGCACCCGGTTCACCGGCCCGAAGTCCGGGTCGAACAGCAGCAGCCACACCGTCGAACCGGTGACCGCAGGAGTCGCCCACGCCCCCAGCGCGGCCAGCATCAGCACCAGCCGGGGCAGCGCGCGCACCCGCGTCAGCAGCACGGCGAGCGCGCAGCCCACCACCAGGGTGCCCGCCACACAGGCGCCCGCGAACACCACGGTCGCCAGCAGCACCTGCCAGAACTGCCGGTCCCGGAAGAGGGCCGCGTAGTTGCCGAATCCTTGGAAGGTGGCCGGCTCCCCGCCGCTGACCTGGGCCTGCGTGTACTCGAACAGCGAGATGAGCCCGAGCTGGTAGACGGGATAGACGAGCAGCCCGCCGAGGACGACGAGTGCGGGGGCGAGATAGATCCAGGGGACGGCGGAACGCGACGGCATCCCGCTCACCCGGCGGCGCCGAACGCGTCGTCCATCTTCCTCGCCGCGTCCCTCGCCGCGGCCGCCACGTCCTTCCGCCCGCTGACGATCTCCTGGAACATCGTCGGCAGCACCTGGGAGGAGTCGATCGACGCCCACGCGGGCGAGACGGGCACGAACTTCGTCCCGGCGGCCAGGGTTTGCACGAAGGGCTGCACGGACGGCTCCTCGGCCGCCACCTCCTGCCGTACGTCCGTGAAGGTCGGCAGGAAGCCCATCGCGTCGAAGAGCCGGCCCTGTGTGTCCTTGGACGCGAGCCGCTTCATCAGGTCGACGGCGAGGGTACGGTGCCCGGTGCTGCGCAGCACGCCGATGTTGTTGCCGCCGGCGAACGCGGGCGCGATCCGTCCGGCTTTCACCCCTGGGAGCGGTACGACGGCGTACTTGCCCTTGACGGCGCCCGCCTCGACGGCCGCGCGGCTGAAGTCGCCGCCGATCGCCATGCCGGCCTTGCCGGCCGCGAAGGCGGTGACCGTGTCGTTGCCGCCCATGCCGGCGCACTTGGCGGCGGGGCAGTTGTCGTCGGCGAAGAGCGCGGTGTACGCCGCGATGCCGCGCCGCGCGGCGGGGCTGTCGAGGGCGGCGGTGTACGTGTCGCCCCGGCGGACGGCGAGTTCGCCGCCGTGCGCCCAGACGAACGGCAGCGCGCCGTAGGTGTAGGCGCCGCCCACGACGAGCCCGTACAGGTCGGGGCGGGCGGCCCGGATCCGGTGTGCCGTCCGCGCCAACTCGTCCAGGGTGCGCGGTACTTCCAGGCCGAGGTCGGCGAAGACGTCCGTGCGGTAGTACAGGGCGCGGGCGCCGACGAAGAACGGGGCGCCGTAGAC
Source organism: Streptomyces sp. NPDC052687 (assembly GCF_040678395.1). Lineage (NCBI taxonomy): Bacteria > Bacillati > Actinomycetota > Actinomycetes > Kitasatosporales > Streptomycetaceae > Streptomyces > Streptomyces sp. NPDC052687. Next base: position 23,048 of record NZ_JBFATR010000041.1, read on the forward strand.
CCGGCCGCCGACGGTCACCGACTGCCGGGCGGTCGGGTCGGTGTCGGCGGCCTCGCGCCAGGCGGCGAACTCATCGCTGACGTCGGCGAGACCGCCGTCGCGGACGTAACCGGCGGTGTCGGTGTTGCCGTACTCGATGATGTCCGGCGCGGACGCGGGGTCGTTGAAGGCGGCCTTGACGCGCTGGGCGCGGGTCTCGACGGGGATGTACTCGACGGACACCTCGGTGCCCTCGTGGTCCTTCTCGAAGCGCTCCACGACCGCGTCGACGACCCGTTCCTTGGGCCGGTTGCCGGCCTCCTGGAAGAGCCAGACCCGCAGGGTGCCGGTCTTGTCGTCCTTGCCGGGGGCGGAGGTGTCCGAGGTCTGGGGGGCGCAGGCGGTGGCGGCCAGGACGGCGAGGAGTACGGCCAGCCGGGCGGGGTGCTTCATGACAAGCCTCCGAGCGTTGCAGCATATGCAATGGCGATTTCGCTCTGCACAACACAGGGAGGCTAAGGACTACATGAACATGCCGACAAGAGGTCTACGCCAGTTCGTGACGCACGAAAGGCCCCGGAGCACGCGAAAGGCCCCCGGAGCACGCGGAAACGTGCTCCGGGGGCCTCGCCGAGAACTCAGCGGGACACGGCGGAAGGGTTACGGGTTACTTGTCGCCCTTGCCCTTGTCGTCACCGCCGGCGCCCATGGACTCGTAGATCTCCTTGCACAGGGGGCACACGGGGTACTTCTTCGGGTCGCGGCCCGGCACCCAGACCTTGCCGCAGAGCGCCACGACGGGAGTGCCGTCGAGGGCGCTCGCCATGATCTTGTCCTTCTGGACGTAGTGGGCGAAGCGCTCGTGGTCACCGTCGCCGTGGGACACCTGCGGCGTCGGCTCTACGAGGGTCCCCGTACCAGTCCCGCGCTCGGGCTCGAGAGTGCTCATAGGACCCAAGGGTACTGAAGCTCACCTGCTTCAGTTGAGCGAAGGGTCGTCGGGATACGTGGCCACCATCGCCAGCTCGTTGCGCTGCCGGCGCAGCACCTCCCGCCAGAGTCTCTCCGGGGCCGGCGAGGAGACGTCACCGGGCTCCGACTCCACCACGTACCAGGCGCCGTCGACCAGCTCGTCCTCCAGCTGGCCGGGCCCCCAGCCGGCGTACCCGGCGAAGATCCGCAGCGAGCCGAGGGCCGAGGCGAGCAGCTCCGGCGGGGCCTCCAGATCGACGAGGCCGATCGCGCCGTAGACCCGGCGCCAGCCCAGCGGGTCGGCCTCCCCGGGCGCGACGCCCGGGACGACGGCGACCCCGAGGGCCGAGTCCAGTGACACCGGGCCGCCCTGGAAGACCACGCCGGGCTCGCCGGCCAGGTCCGCCCAGCCCTCCAGGATGTCGCCCACCCCCACCGGCGTCGGACGGTTGAGGACGACACCGAGGGAACCCTCCTCGTCGTGGTCGAGAAGGAGCACCACCGCGCGGTCGAAGTTCGGGTCCGCCAGGGCGGGCGTGGCCACGAGCAGCCGCCCTGTGAGCGAGGACACCTCGGTCATGCCAGACATGATCCCGCATCTTCCCCCGGTGTGGGGAGGCAATCCGGATGCCCGGGTGAAGGCACACCGGGCGCACCGGCGCGCCCCGCGCGCACGACGGCCGCCCGCCCCGGCCTCCGTGACCCCATGTGCCCGATAGGGAACGGTTCGTGTTGTGACACACCTATGACGTGACCAAGAGGTCATCGGGCTTACGGCAGAGGGGTCCACGGCGATTACTCTGTCTCTCCTGCCCTGCCCCGAACACTCCCACGGAACGCGAGATTCATGACCGTCAACGACGATGTCCTGCTTGTCCACGGCGGAACCCCGCTGGAGGGCGAGATCCGTGTCCGCGGCGCGAAGAACCTCGTGCCGAAGGCCATGGTCGCAGCGCTGCTGGGCAGCGCGCCGAGCCGCCTGCGCAACGTTCCGGACATCCGCGACGTGCGCGTGGTGCGCGGGCTGCTCCAGCTGCACGGGGTGACGGTCCGTCCGGGCGAGGAGCCGGGCGAGCTGGTCCTCGACCCGACCCACGTCGAGAGCGCCAACGTGGCGGACATCGACGCGCACGCGGGCTCGAGCCGCATCCCGATCCTGTTCTGCGGGCCGCTGCTGCACCGCCTCGGTCACGCCTTCATCCCGGGCCTCGGCGGCTGCGACATCGGCGGCCGGCCCATCGACTTCCACTTCGACGTGCTGCGGCAGTTCGGCGCGACCATCGAGAAGCGCGCGGACGGCCAGTACCTGGAGGCCCCGCAGCGGCTGCGCGGCACCAAGATCCGGCTGCCCTACCCGTCGGTCGGCGCCACCGAGCAGGTGCTGCTGACGGCGGTGCTCGCCGAGGGCGTGACGGAACTCTCGAACGCGGCCGTCGAGCCGGAGATCGAGGACCTGATCTGCGTCCTGCAGAAGATGGGTGCCATCATCGCGATGGACACCGACCGCACGATCCGCATCACCGGTGTGGACAAGCTGGGCGGCTACACCCACCGCGCCCTGCCGGACCGCCTGGAGGCCGCCTCCTGGGCGTCCGCGGCGCTGGCGACCGAGGGCGACATCTACGTCCGCGGCGCCCAGCAGCGCTCGATGATGACGTTCCTGAACACCTACCGGAAGGTGGGCGGCGCCTTCGAGATCGACGACGAGGGCATCCGCTTCTGGCACCCCGGCGGGCAGTTGAAGTCCATCGCCCTGGAGACGGACGTGCACCCCGGCTTCCAGACCGACTGGCAGCAGCCCCTCGTGGTGGCCCTCACGCAGGCCACGGGCCTGTCCATCATCCACGAGACGGTCTACGAGTCCCGCCTCGGCTTCACCTCGGCCCTGAACCAGATGGGCGCCCACATCCAGCTGTACCGCGAGTGCCTCGGCGGCTCCGACTGCCGCTTCGGCCAGCGCAACTTCCTGCACTCCGCGGTCGTCTCCGGCCCGACCCGCCTCCAGGGCGCCGACCTGGTCATCCCCGACCTGCGCGGCGGCTTCTCGTACCTCATCGCGGCCCTGGCGGCCCAGGGCACGTCCCGGGTCCACGGCATCGACCTGATCAACCGCGGCTACGAGAACTTCATGGAGAAGCTCGTGGAGCTGGGCGCGAAGGTGGAGCTGCCGGGCAAGGCCCTCGGCTAGCCGGCCGCGACGCGAACGCCGATGGGGCGGTCACCCGGACTCGGGTGACCGCCCCATCGGCGTGTGGTGGAACGCCCCTGCGAGGGGCGCGGGGAACTGCGCGACCGGCCACCGGCGGCCCGCAGGCCGCGGGACGGCCCGCAGTCACCCAGCGCTCACAGCGGAGCGCTTACTTGCCCTTGGCCGCTTCCTTGAGCTTCGAGCCCGCGGAGACCTTCACGCTGTACCCGGCCGGGATCTGGATCGGCTCGCCGGTCTGCGGGTTGCGCGCGGTGCGAGCGGCACGGTGGGTGCGCTCGAAGGTCAGGAAGCCGGGGATGGTGACCTTCTCGTCCCCCTTGGAGACGATGTCGCCGACGACGTCGGCGAACGCGGCCAGCACGGCGTCGGCGTCCTTGCGGGTCACCTCGGCGCGGTCGGCCAGCGCGGCCACCAGCTCACTGCGGTTCATGTTGTTACTCCCGTGTTCTTCTTGCTGTTGGGGCGTGCCACGCGGCGGAGCCGCATCGCGGGCACAGCGAAGCCGATGCTGCCAGGGCCCTCGGACGGGTCCCGGACCCGGGTCCGTCGTCAGACGCTCGCGCCCAGGACCGCATCCTGCCCCTACCTGCGGCGGGAAAGCCAATCCGGCACCCGTTGGAGTCGTGAGAACACCCTTGGGAGTCACACGACGAGCGCCACTGACCGGCCGTCCACCCGGATGGCGGTGGCCGGCGGCCCGCTCACCCTAGAGGGCGGGCGGGCCCGCTCGGTTCCACGACGCGCCGGAATCCCGGCCCACCGTGGTGATCCTCACAGGCCCGGGGCGGGCCCGGCGAGGTCTCAGGCGGTCACTCCGGCCGCCTTCGCCGCCTCGCGCACGGCACCGGCCACGGCGCCCGCGACCTTGTCGTTGAAGACGGACGGGACGATGTAGTTCGGGTTCAGCTCGTCCTCGGTGACGACGTCGGCGAGGGCCTTCGCGGCGGCGAGCATCATCTCGGTGTTGACCGTGCGGGACTGGGCGTCCAGCAGGCCGCGGAAGACGCCCGGGAAGACCAGCACGTTGTTGATCTGGTTCGGGAAGTCGGAGCGGCCGGTGGCCACAACTGCGGCCGTCTGACGGGCGATTGCCGGGTCGACCTCGGGGTCGGGGTTCGCGAGCGCGAACACGATGGCGTCGTCGGCCATGGCGGCCACGTCGTCGCCGTCGAGGACGTTCGGGGCGGAGACGCCGATGAAGACGTCGGCGCCGCGCACGGCCTCCTTGAGGGTGCCGGTGATGCCCTCGGGGTTGGTGTTGTCGGCGATCCAGCGCAGCGCCGAGTCGGGGGCGGCGTCGACCAGGTCCTCGCGGCCGGCGTGCACCACACCGTGGATGTCGGCGACGACGGCGTGCTTGACGCCGGCGGCGATGAGCAGCTTGAGGATGGCCGTACCGGCCGCGCCGGCGCCGGACATGACCACGCGCACGTCGCCAACTCCCTTGCCCACCACGCGCAGTGCGTTGGTGAGGGCGGCCAGGACGACGATGGCGGTGCCGTGCTGGTCGTCGTGGAAGACGGGGATGTCGAGGGCCTCGCGCAGCCGGGCCTCGATCTCGAAGCAGCGGGGCGCGGAGATGTCCTCCAGGTTGATGCCGGCGAAGCCGGGGGCGATGGCCTTGACGATCTCGACGATGGCGTCGGTGTCCTGGGTGTCGAGGCAGATCGGCCAGGCGTCGATGCCGGCGAACCGCTTGAACAGGGCCGCCTTGCCCTCCATGACCGGCAGCGCGGCCTTGGGGCCGATGTTGCCGAGGCCCAGCACGGCGGAGCCGTCCGTCACGACCGCAACGGAGTTGCGCTTGATCGTCAGCCGCCGCGCGTCCTCGGGGTTCTCGGCGATCGCCATGCAGACGCGGGCCACGCCGGGCGTGTAGACCATGGAGAGGTCGTCACGGTTGCGGATGGGGTGCTTCGACGCCATCTCGATCTTGCCGCCGAGGTGCATCAGGAACGTACGGTCGGAGACCTTGCCGAGGGTGACGCCCTCGATGGTGCGGAGCTTGCCCACGATCTCGTCGGCGTGCGCGGTCGAGCTGGCCGCGATGGTGACGTCGATACGGAGCTTCTCGTGTCCGGACGCGGTGACGTCGAGGCCGGTCACCGAGCCTCCGGAGGACTCCACCGCGGTGGTGAGCTGCGAGACGGCGGTTCCGCTCGCGGGCACCTCCAGCCGGATGGTCATCGAGTAGGAGACGCTGGGCGCCGTTGCCATGGCCGACTTCCTCTGCTTTCACCGTGTCGCGAAGTTGTGCCGTCCGATCGTCGCACCTACCACCGAGTAGGGAGTAGTCGCCCCGGATTGCGGACGTTTTGTTCACGGGGCGTGCGCGACTTCGGAAAACATCTTCCACGATACGAGAATCGATCAGCCAGCCACAAGGCAACAAAGAGGCCCACGTCACACTGACGTGGGCCTCTTCGGACGTTCATGACACCGACCCGCCATGCTCGCCTCGCGGCAAGTGGTCCCTCGAAGGGACGAAGGTTGGGCCCGGGGGCTTGGATCGAGCCGGTGTCACACCCAGGCTAACAAACGATCCCGCGCGGCCATTCCCGTCCGGAAGAACACCGGGGGAACATCCGCGCGCCCCGGTGTCCCCCTCAGTCCCTGAGCAGGTCCGGCACCCCGGCCGCGTCCGGCTCGTCCCGCTCGCCGGAGACCACCGTGAGCTGCTGGGTGGCCCGGGTCAGGGCGACGTAGAGCACGCGCAGGCCCGCCGGGGACTCGTCGGCGATCTCGGCCGGCGAGACGACGACCGTCGCGTCGTACTCCAGGCCCTTCGCCTCCAGGCTGCCGAGGGCCACCACGCGGTCGCCGAGCCCGGCCAGCCAGCGCCGGGCCTCCTCGCGCCGGTTCATCGCGACGACGACGCCGATCGTGCCGTCGACCCGCTCCAGCAGCCGCGCCGCCTCCGCGCGGACCGTCTCCCCCAGCGACTCGCCGACGACCGTGAACCTCGGCTGCACGCCCGTCGAGCGCACCGCCGACGGCGACTCGGAGCCCGGCATCGCCAGCGCCAGCACCTTCGCCGCCAGCTCGGCGATCTCGGCCGGGTTGCGGTAGTTCACGGTGAGGCGGAAACGGCGGCGCGGGCGGGAGCCCAGGGCCTCGTCGCGGGCCTCGGCGGCCTCGTCCGGGTCGGACCAGGAGGACTGGGCCGGGTCGCCGACGATCGTCCAGGTGGCGTGGCGGCCGCGGCGGCCGACCATGCGCCACTGCATCGGCGTGAGGTCCTGCGCCTCGTCGACGATGACGTGCGCGTACTCCACCCGCTCCCGCGCCAGGCGCTCGGCGCGCTCTCGCTGCGACTCCTCGCGCACCGGCATCAGCTCCTCCAGGCCGGTGAGCTGGTCGAGCGGGTCCAGCTCGCGCCGCTTCCTGGGGCGGGCCGGGGCGCCGAGGATGGCGTTCAGCTCGTCCAGCAGCGCGATGTCGTGCACGGAGTGGCCGTCCCGCTTCAGCGAGCGGGCGACCTTGCGGACCTCGACGGGGTTGAGGACCCGCCGCGACCAGCGGCCGAGCCGCTTCTCGTCGGCCATGGCGGCCAGGACGGCGGCCGGGGTCAGCTCGGGCCACCAGGCGTCGAGGAAAGCGGTGAAGGAATCTTCACTCGTGATGTCCTCGTCGAAGGAGGAGCGCAGCTCGGCGGCCAGCTCCGGGTCGGTGTGGCGGCCGGCGGCGCCCGACTTCTCCCACAGCGCGTCCAGGATCAGCTTGCGGGCGCGCGGGCGCAGCAGGTTGACCGGGGCGGTGCCGCCGAGGGCGGTGCGCCGGACCCGGTCCAGCTCCTCGGCCTCCAGTTCGATCCGGCGGCCGAAGGCGACGACCCTGAGCCGGTCCGGCGAATCGTTCAGCTCCAGCGCGCCGCGGGCGGCCTTGCGCAGCACCTTCAGCATCCGGGACGAGCCCTTGGCGCGGGCCACCGCCGGGGAGTCGTACAGCGTGGCCGCGGCGCCGTCGACGAGGGAGCCGATGGCGCGGATGGCGACCTGCCCCTCCTCGCCGAGCGAGGGCAGCACGCCCTCGGTGTAGGCGACCAGCAGCGGGGTCGGCGAGACGATGAGGATGCCGCCCGCGTACCGGCGCCGGTCCTGGTAGAGCAGGTAGGCCGCGCGGTGCAGGGCGACGGCCGTCTTGCCCGTCCCCGGGCCGCCCTCGACGTACGTCACGGAGGCGGCGGGGGCGCGGATCACCAGGTCCTGCTCGGCCTGGATGGAGGCGACGATGTCCCGCATGGTGTGGCTGCGGGCCCGGCCGAGGGCGGCCATCAGGGCGCCGTCGCCGATGACGGCCAGCTCCCGGCCCTCCAGGAACGCCTTCAGCTCCGGGCGCATCAGGTCGTCCTCGACGCCGAGCACCTTGCGCCCCTTGGAGCGGATGACCCGGCGGCGTACCACCCGGCCAGGGTCGACCGGGGTCGAGCGGTAGAAGGGGGCGGCGGCGGGCGCGCGCCAGTCGATGACCAGCGGGGCGTAGTCCTCGTCGAGGACGCCGATGCGGCCGATGTGCAGGGTCTCGGCGATGTCGGCGGTGCTGTCGGGGCGTACGGCGCCCTCGGCGGGCTCGACAGCCGTGTACGCGCCGTCCGGGCCCTTCTTTCCGTCCTTGCCGGGCAGCAGGTCGATCCGGCCGAACAGGAAGTCCTCGAACTCGTTGTTCAGCCGGTTGAGGTGCACGCCCGCGCGGAAGACCTGCGCGTCGCGTTCGGCGAGCGCGCCGGGCGTGCCGACCTGGCCGCGGCGGGCCGCGTCCTCCATCAGGAACTCCGCCTCGTGGATCTTCTCTTCCAGGCGGCGGTAGACCCTGTCGAGGTGCTGCTGCTCGACGCCGATCTCGCGCTCGCGCACGGAGTCGTGTCCCGAGTCGTGAGCGGAGTCGTGAGCGCAGTCGTGAGCGGTGTCCTGAACCGAGTCGACCGCGGAAGTCTGCTGAGCCTGTGCGGCCACCGGGCCCCCTTCTGACGTGCTGGGCAGCCGTCCACCGTACGCCAAAGGGGGCTCCGCTGCTACGGGGGCGCCTGCTGAAGTGGGGGTTGCGTCCGGCGGCGGGTGCGGGTTCGTGGTGGCTTGTCGCGCAGTTCCCCCGCGCCCCTGGGGCACACCCCCTCGGGGCGCCCCAGGGGCAGGCGCTACGCGTCGACCTCCACGAGCCGCTTGCCGTCGAAGGTCATGACCTCGAAGTGGTCGATCTCCTCCGGGGTGAAGGCGGCGCCGCCGTGCACGTACAGCGGCTGCTTGGCCTGCTCGGTGGTGGCGCCGGGGATGCCGTAGCCCCAGTTCGGCACCGACCAGGAGGTGACCGTCTCGCGCTCGCCGTTCTTGCCGACGGCGATCAGCGAGCACTTCTGGGGGCCCTTGACGTTCTTCAGCTGGAGGACGGCGTGGGTGCCCCAGGCCTTCTTCTCCAGCGCGACGGTCGCGCTGACCTGGGTGCCCGGGTCGGTGGCGGTGACCTTGTCGTCGATCTCTTCGAAGGACGCCTTGGCGGGGCTGGTGGCGTGGGCGGTGACGGACCGGCCGCCACCGCCGTCGTCGTCGCCCCCGCTGGTCGCCACGGCGACGAACGGCCCGCCGACGATCAGCGCGGCCGCCGCCGCGACCATGTAGAAACCGCGCCGGCGCTTCTGCGCGCGGCGCTCGGCGATCTCGTCGACCAGCCTCTCCACCAGCCTCGGGCTCGGCTTCGCGGACAGGGACTCGGCGACCGCGGGCGTGCCGCTGCCCGCGGGCAGGTCGGCGAGCGCCGCCAGCATCGGCTCCATCCCGGCCAGCTCGTCGAGCTGCTGGGCGCACCACTCACAGGTCGCGAGATGCGCCTCGAAAGCGGTTGCTTCGGCGTCGTCGAGAATCCCGAGGGCGTACGCGCCGACGGTCTCGTGTTCGTTCGGGCCCGCGGACCCCTCGGGCCCCTGAGATCCCTGCATGGGGCCAGACATACCCGGACCCCCCGCGCCGTATCCCCCGTATCCACTCATCACGCCGTCACCCCCCGCTCCTCCAGTGCCAGCTTCATCGAACGCAGCGCGTAGAACACCCGGGAGCGCACCGTGCCGCTCGGTATCCCCAGGGTCTGAGCCGCCTCATTGACGGTACGCCCTTTGAAGTACGTCTCGACCAGCACCTCCCGGTGGGCCGGGGTCAGGTCGTCGAGCGCGTCCGACAGCGTCATCAGCCACAGCGCCTTGTCGATCTCGTCCTCCGCGGGGATGACCTCCAGCGGCGACGGGTCGACCTCCTGCGGCCGGGCCTGCCGGCTGCGGTGGCCGTCGATGACGATGCGCCGGGCGACCGTCACCAGCCAGGGGCGTACCGAACCGGTCGCTCGGTTGAGCTGACCGGCGTTCTTCCAGGCACGGATGAGCGTCTCCTGCACCACGTCCTCGGCGCGCTGCCGGTCTCCGGCGACCAGGCGCAGCACATAGGCGAGCAGGGGTCCGGCGTGCTCGGCGTACAGCGCGCGCATCAGCTCCTCGTCGGGCTCCGAGGGCTGCGCAGACATGCGATGTCGGGCCCTCGTTCCACGTTCCTTGGCCACGACGGAATCCTTGCGCACGCCCACCTCCGATGTCCGGGGGTTCCCCCAGCCGGTCGCTCGATGACGGGTACGCACGCGGGACGCCGGGTGTTCAAAGCGAGGGCACGGATTTCTGTGAGGTGCCGCGCCGAAGACGGTGACGAGGGGGGCGACGAGGTGGACATGAAGCCATAATTCCGCCGCCCGGCCTTCACATTTCCCGCACGCGCTGCGGGAGTTGGCGCGTGGGATGTGGTGTACGTCACTTGCCGTGCGCGGCGCCGGCGAGGGCCGCGCGGCGCCGGTGCCTGGCCACCCGCACCCGGTTGCCGCACACCTCGCTGGAGCACCAGCGGCGGCGCCGCCCGCGCGAGGTGTCGAGGTAGACGATCGGGCAGTTGTCGCCCGCGCACTGGCGCAGACAGGCCCGCGCGGCCGGGTCGGTGAGCAGGTCCACGGCGTCCCGGGCGACGGCCGCGAGCAGCGCGGCGCACTCGGGCGGGCGGTCCAGACGCCGCACCAGCGTGCCGTCCTCGGCGCGCACCGCGCGCGGGGCCGGGGGCGCGGCGCGGGCGATCTCGTTGAGCCGGGCGAGGGCGCGGTCGTACGCCGTGCCGGTCCGGGCGGGCCGCAGCGCGCCGCGCACCAACGGGTCGATACGAGCGCGCAGTTCGCGGAATCCGAGCAGCCAGGTGGTGTCCGCGTGGCCGAGCGGGGTGCCCGGCGGCACGAGTCCGGCCCCGCTGATCCAGGCCCGCAGCACCGCGACGGAGTCGAGCCGTTCGCCGGGGTGTGTCGTCGCGAGCAGGTCGAGACAGTGCCGTCCGGCGTCGAACCGCAACTCGTGAGCGTCCGTGGCCGTACCCAGTGCCATGCGCCTGTCACCGCCTAGGGGTCACCTGGGTGTTCCCTCTTACAGTGCCTGCCCGGATTCGCCTCCGTAACCCCTTGGGACGGCCATGCTTGGGCGTTGGCGGGGGTGTGGTTCTGAGGGTTCGGCGCGGGCGGCGGCTCAGGCAACGGCAATCCTTGGCCGGAAGGTTGGCGCGGGCGGCGGCTCAGGTGTCGGCGTACTTCGCGTCGGCCGCCGGGTCGAGGGCGAGGCGGTAGCCGCGTTTGACGACGGTCTGGATGAGTTTGGGGGCGCCGAGGGCCGTGCGGAGGCGGGCCATGGCCGTCTCGACGGCGTGCTCGTCGCGGCCGGCGCCCGGGAGGGCGCGCAGGAGTTCCGCGCGGGCGACCACCCAGCCCGGCCGCCGGGCCAGCGCCCGCAGCAGGGACATCCCGGCGGGCGGTACGGGCCGCAGCTCCCCGTCCACCAGCACCGCGTGGCCGCGGATCTCCACCCGGTGCCCGGCGATCGGCAACGCCCGTGCCCGCGCGGGCAGTTCCTGGCACAGCAGCTGCACGAGCGGGCCGAGCCGGAACCGTTCGGGCTGCACGGTGTCCACGCCGTGGGCCTGGAGGGGCAGCGCGGTGACCGGTCCGACGCAGGCGGGCAGGACGTCGTGGTGGAGGGCGGTGAGCAGTTCGGGCAGCAGTCCGCGTTCCTCGGCGCGGTTGAGCAGGGACTGGGCGGCGGGCGCGCTGGTGAAGGTGAGCGCGTCGACGCCACGGGAGACGGCCGCGTCCAGCAGCCGGTCCACGGGCGACAGGTCCTCCGGCGGCAGCCAGCGGTACACCGGCACCCCGATCACCTCGGCGCCGCCGGCCCGCAGCGACTCGACGAACCCGGGCAGCGGCTCCCCGTGCAGCTGTACGGCGATGCGGCGCCCGTCGACGCCCTCCTCCAGCAGCCGGTCCAGCACCTCGGCCATCGACTCCGACGACGGTGACCACTCCTCGGTCAGCCCGGCGGCCCGGATGGCGCCCTTGACCTTGGGGCCGCGGGCCAGCAGCTCCACGCCGCGCAGCCGCTCCAGCAGGGCCTCGCCCAGGCCCCACCCGTCGGCGGCCTCGACCCAGCCCCGGAACCCGATGGCGGTGGTGGCGACCACCACGTCCGGCACCCGGTCGAGGAGTTCCTTCGTGGCGGACAGCAGCTCGCTGTCGTCGGCGAGCGGCACGATCCGCAGCGCCGGGGCGTGCAGGACCGAGGCTCCGCGCCGCTGGAGCAGGGCGCCCAGTTCATCGGCCCGGCGCGCGGCCGTCACCCCCACGGTGAACCCGGCGAGCGGCCCGTGTCCGGCCCGCTCCTGGATCCCGTCGCCCGGTCGCTGCTGTCGCTCGTCCATCACACTCGTCCCGCACTCGAGTCGTTCCGCTTACATGCCGCCGAGCCTGTCAACGCCGCGTGACAGGCTCGGTTCGGCTCGATGTCGCCGGTGTTACGTCATACCTCGGCGTAGCTGAGCTGCTGCTTCCGCTCGGTGGCCGGCTCGGTCGCGGCCTCGGACCGGGTCGGGCGGCGAAGGTATACGGACCAGGTGACCACGAAGCAGGCGGCGTACCAGACCAGGAAGGCGACGAAGGCGCCGGTGCCGGAGCCGTAGGAGAGGAAGGACTGGCGGAAGGCCATGTTGATGCCGACGCCGCCGAGCGCGCCGACCGCGCCGATCAGTCCCATCGACGCGCCCGACAGCCGCCGCCCGTAGGCCGCGGCGTCCTCGCCGCGCAGCCCCTTGGCGAGGGCCTTGGCGTGGAAGATGCCGGGGATCATCTTGAAGGTGGACCCGTTCCCGAGGCCGCTGAGCACGAACAGCACGACGAACACGGGCACGAACAGGGCGAGCGACTTCTGCATGCTGGCGTAGACGAGGACGGCGGTCGCGGCGCCCATGCCGACGTAGTTGCAGAGGCTGATGCGGGCGCCGCCGTAGCGGTCGGCGAGCCAGCCGCCGAGTGGGCGGATCAGCGAGCCGAGCAGCGGGCCGATGAAGGTCAGATAGGCGGCCTGCAGGGGCGTACGGCCGAACTGGTTGGTGAGGACCTGGCCGAAGGCGAAGGAGTAGCCGATGAAGGACCCGAACGTGCCGATGTAGAGGAACGCCATGATCCAGGTGTGGCCGTCGCGGGCGGCGTCCTTGGCGGCCCCGGTGTCGTTCTTCACGTTCTCCAGGTTGTCCATGAAGAGCGCGGCGAGGACGGCGGCGACGAGGATGAGCGGGATGTAGATCCCGAGCAGGACGCGGGGACCGCCGCCGGCCCCGATGATCGCGAGCGCGGCCAGCTGGATCACGGGCACGCCGATGTTGCCGCCGCCGGCGTTGAGGCCGAGCGCCCAGCCCTTCTTCCGCATCGGGAAGAAGGCGTTGATGTTGGTCATGGAGGAGGCGAAGTTGCCGCCGCCGACGCCGGCCAGCAGGCCGACCAGGAGGAAGGTGGAGTAGGAGGTCCCCGGCTCCATCACGGTGAACGCGGCGATGGTCGGGATCAGCAGCATGGCCGCGGAGACGACCGTCCAGTTCCGCCCGCCGAAGATCGCCACGGCGAAGGTGTACGGCACCCGGACCACGGCTCCCACCAGGGTGACCACCGAGGTCAGCAGGAACTTGTCGGCCGGGGTCAGCCCGTACTCCGGTCCCATGAACAGCACCAGCACCGACCACATGGTCCAGACGGAGAACCCGATGTGCTCGGAGAGCACGGAGAAGAACAGGTTCCGCCGGGCGATCTTCTCCCCTTTCTCCTTCCAGAAGGTCTCGTCCTCCGGATCCCAGTGCCGGATCCAGCGGCCGCCTCGGCCGGGGGACGAGCCCCTGCCGGGGGCGGGGGATGCGGGGGTCGTACTCGGGGTCGGACTGGGCGGACTAGGGGCCGTCATGACGCCTCCACGGGACTCCGGTCTGGGCTTCATCCCGAAGGTAGGGAGGGCGCGTTTCCTGCCTGTGGCTATGGGTGACCGGAAAGGAACTTTGCTCTCACCCCGGCCGGGGACGGGATGAGAGGTTCAGTGGCCTCAGTGGGCGGGGGGCTGCCCGTAGGGGGCGGGGGTGTGGGGGTACGGCGGCGGCTGCGGGGCGCACGGCTGGGGGTACGCCGACTGCTGCGGGGCGTACGGCTGGGCGAACGGGTTCCCGTGCCCCGGCAGCTGCGCACCCGGCGGCAGGTACCGCACCCGCCCGCCCTCATCGGTGACCGGGATGAACCCTGCGGCCTGGAGCCGGGCCGCGAACTTCGCGTTGCGCCGCCGGTTGAAGAAGAACCCGAACGCGAGGATGCCCATGAGGAACACCCACATGATCGCGCCCCAGAGCAGCGCACCGGAGCCGCCCTGCACGGCGAGCACCGCCGACCCCACGGTGACGCCGACCGCCGCGAAGGCCATCCGCTTCTCGACGCCCTTGCCGGTCAGATCGAAGTTGATCCGTGCCTTGAGCAACTCCAGCGCGTCCGGCACGAACGGGGGCAGCGACACCCCGTCCCCCGCGTTCGGATACTGAGCCCAGTTCTGCGCGGCACGGGCACGGGCGTGGGGGCTGGGGTCCGGCACGATCAGCATGGTGAGCGAGTTGTCGTGCCCCCCGCCCGTGCGCACGTCGGCGTACTCGTACCCGAACTGCTGGGCGATGAAGGCGAGCTTGGCGAGCTTCTTCACGGACGCCATCGCACTGGTGACCTGCACGGGCTCGCCGCTGGCCATCAACCGCAGCATCTTCCGTATCTGCCGCTTGCTCACCCGTACCCACTCCCCGTCTCGTCCGGGTCACTCTGTTCACTTGAGCAACGCGGGCAGTTTTCCACACGGGCGCCGCTACGCACACGGTGGCCTTTACTGTGCGAGCGGTTGCACCAGCCGGTCGGCGACAAAGGTCAGCCAGCCGCTCGGTGTGTACGGGGCGGGAGGGTCGACCTCCATACCCAGCTCGCCGAGGGCCAGCGCGTAGCCGGTCTCGTCGAGATCGAGGGCGAGCAGTTCGTGCAGCTCGCCGACGAGCCGGGCGACGACGTGCGGGTCGGTGGCGGTCCGGTAATCGGCGACGGCCTCGTCATGGTCCGCGAACTCGTCGGGCATGTCCTGCGAAAACCAGCCCCCGAGGAACTGACCCAGCTCCGGGAAGCGGGCGTGCCACTCCCAGTGGGTGGTGGGCGAGCCGGGCGGCGGCACCTCACCACTCTCGATGCTGCGCCGCAGGTGGTCGGCAAGGATGACAGCCAGTCCTGGATCTCACCCTCGGGCAGGCCCACGTCGGGGATGGCGTAGAACTCGCCCAGTCGCAGCCGGAGCCGTCCGGGCGGATTCTCGGCGTACTCCCGCACCTGGCGCTCGGCAACGGCCAGTGCCCAGGGTCGGGTGTGCCAGGTATGCCGGAGGTAAGCCGTCAGAGCCTCCCCGGGCACATCCGGGGTGTCGTCCGCCGGCTGCCCGGTGTACGCGCGGATCACCTGGTCCAGTTCGCCGTAGCGGCGGTCGTGTTCGAGAGGGCTCAGAGGCACGGTTTCGGGCCCTTACACATAGACGGGGAATGTGGCGTGGACGACGAAGCCGTGCGGGGCCGAGGCGTCCCGCCGGAGCACGACTCGCGCGGCCCACACGTCGACGGGTTCCCTCCCCGCCAGCATCATCGCCTGCAGCAGCACCCGGCCGACCGGTTCGGGCCGCGAAGGCCAGGATGCCTCGATGGTCAGACGCGGGCGGGTGCCCTGGGCGAGCCAGCGGTGGATGAGCTGCTCGTTGGCGGTGACGACCTGCTGGGTGGCCCACTGGGCGGTTTCCCGGTCGGGATACGTGGCGGATCGGTTGACGGACGGCATGGCGGACGGGACCTCTGGTGGATGTCGGGTCAGGGCAGTGCGACGTGTTCCCGCCGCATGTGGTCGTCGATGGCCTGGAGCAGCTGACGCAGCGCCTGCGGGGTCGCCCAGCCGACGACGGGCGACAGGCCATCCTGCATGGCCCGCTCCCCAGGGAAGAGGACAAGGGCTGACTGGGCCTCCGCAGCGAGCGGGGCCAAGAACTCGGCGCAATAGGGATGTTCGGAACCGATCGCGGCTTCCACGGATTCTGTCAGCGTCGGGAATTCTCCCCCGTACACCCAGTTGACCCCGAATCCGGAGAGCTGGGGAAATCTCACGTCGATCTCCCAGCGGGACAGAGGAAGCTCGTCGTAGTCGTCCTGCGGGTCCTGTTCCAGGGCGCGGAGTTTCGCCGCTAGGGAGTGCAGGTACATTGCCCGGTCCGTTCCGGCTCCGGCCCGCTCCAGAAGCTGCCGGAATTCCTCGGGCTGGGTTCCCCGGTCGCTGTCGCAGAGACCGGCGGCGTGGTCGAGCAGCGCGGTCACGGTGGCGATCGGGCAGACCCAGTCCGTCGCGACGGTCGCGCGTGTGGTCCGGATGAAACGCCGCAGCTCGGCGTCGAGGGACAGCGCTCCCCCAGAGTCCCTCACCAGGGCTGCGAGGTCCAAGATCCTGCGCATCGGGCCGTCGACGAAGAGCCGCGCAGTGAGCGGTTGCTGAGCGGCGACTCCGTTCGACATCCGGAACAGATCGGACGGCTTGACGTCGATCGTGCCGTTCTGCCCGCCGGGCCCCGGCGCCGCCGGCTGCGGACCCGCCATCAGCGCGCTCCCCAGCCCCGCAGCACGGCCTGATGCGCGGCGGCGTAGTTGACGTGGCTGGTAGTGGCGCACTCGTGCAGCCACTTCTGCGCGGCCTGTAGATCCTGCGCCAAACGGTCCCACTCGTCGAGCTTGTCAACGAAGACCTCTCGGGCCTCGCCCTTCCATGACAGCACGACCGGTACAACGCGGTCGTAGAGGTCGTCGAGCCGCTCGTTGAGCTGCTTGAGGATGTCCTCGAGGTCTCCGGCGAGTTCCGTGAGGGTGCCGAGGGAGACGGTTATGTGATCGTCGCCGCTGCTTCCCGTAGCCATGCTGGCTCCCGTTCATGCGCTTTGCGTGTTTCGTGCTCGATCGGACGACGCAAAGAGGACAGGAAAAGTCAAAGCTGCTTCGCGACGACTCCGACGCGCTCGCCGGCCCCGTCTCCGTGTTCGGCGTCGACAGCTTGTCGACCTCGCTGTCGATGTTCACCTCGATCCGCCGAAAGCATATTGCCGCTCTGCGACGCTGCGGACACTCACGCGAAGCTGGACCCAACCGACTCGAACCGCAACAGTCGTCCAGAGCGGTCAGCCGAGGACCAGTTTCGTCGCAACGCCGGCACCGAGGTCCGAGGGTCAGCGCACCGTGACCGTGTAGACGAAGAACGCCGGCCGGTCGTCCGGTGTGCTCGTCGCCGTCGGATAGGGACTCATCGAGGGCGTACCGGAGGCCGACGCGCTCGGGTACGGAGTCGCCGACTCGGTGCCGCTGTGGCAGCTGCCCATGGGGCAGTGCAGCAGCATCACCGTCGCCTTCCCCGACTTCCGCGCGGTGAAGTCGAAGAACCGGGTGCCGTCGCCGCCACCGACGAGATCGCCGCCGTCCTCGATCTCCTCCCGCTTGCCCCGGTACTCCAGCACGTCCGCGTCCGGCCGGGGCTCGGCCAGGTACCAGTTCTACCCGAGCGCGGGGCTGGCCGGCACCTCCAGGGTGAACTCGTCCCCCGCGTCCACGGTGATGGCCCGCTCCTCGGGGCCGTACCCGCCGACTCTCCCGCAGCTGGTCACCAGGACGAGAGCCCCGGCGGCGGCCATGGGGGCCAGCACGCTGCGTACGTTCACTGCCCGGCCGCTCAGGGAGCGATCGGCAGCTGCCGCTTGTGCTCGGTGAGCCGGTACCGGCGCACGATCGCCTCGAAGGCGGGCTCGGCGACCGGCTTGCCCTCCAGGAAGTCGTCGATGTCGTCGTACGTCACACCGAGCGCGTCCTCGTCGGGCTTGCCCGGGTCGAGGGTCTCGAGGTCGGCGGTCGGGGTCTTCCAGACGAGGGAGTCCGGGGCGCCCAGCTCGGCGGCGACGGCCCGCACCCGCCGCTTGGTGAGCCCGGTCAGCGGTACGACGTCGGCGGCCCCGTCCCCGAACTTGGTGAAGAATCCGGACACGGCCTCGGCGGCGTGATCGGTCCCAACGACCAGCCCGTTCTCCGCACCGGCGACCGCGTACTGCGCGATCATCCGCTGCCGCGCCTTGATGTTCCCGTGCACGAAATCCTGGTGGTGCGCGTCCCGGAAGACGGTCCCGCCCGCCACGACGGCCTCCAGCGCCGCATCACTCGCGGGCTTCACATCGACGGTCAGCACCCGGTCCGCCCGGATGAACTCCAGCGCCCGCTGCGCGTCCGCCTCATCGGCCTGTACGCCGTACGGCAGCCGCATGGCGAAGAACGTCGCCTCGTGCCCAGCGGCCCGCACCCGCTCCACCGCGAGCTGGCACAGCCGCCCGGCGGTCGACGAATCCACCCCGCCACTGATCCCCAGCACCAGTGCCCGCAGCCCCGTGGACGTCAGCCGCTCGGCCAGGAAAGCCACCCGCCGCTCGATCTCCTCCCGAGCGTCGAAGGACTCGCTGACCTGGAGCTCGCGGGCGATCTGCTGCTGAAGGGCTATGGGCGTCGGGTCGGTCACGGCTTCTCCTCACTAGGGCCCACAGTCTGGGGCCACAGTGTCTGGCGGGACGGAGAAACTTTAGAGGACGGCCATACAAGAGGCTCTCAGTCCCACCAGCAGGACCACACGGTGGAGCGCATCTCGCCATCGGCCAGCTCAGTGATGTCAGGTGCGCCGTCACTTGAGTAAGCGAACCGTTCGACAGCTGCCTGCGCGGCAGCCGACGGTGTGAGCGGAGGGCGGCTCACTGTCAACCGCACGTTGCTGCCATCGATGTAGAAGAGCTCGGCACCGAAGCGCCGTTGCCAGCTGCGCAGAAAGCACAGATGGTCCGCGGGCTCCAGGCCACGTCGCACTGTCTCGACCCACCAGTTGGGTGTGTGGGGAAGTCCTTGCAGCAGAACGGGGATCTCGTACCCCTGCCGTGCCTCCACCAGACACATCCACAGGTCCTCATGCCATGCCAGAAATCCCTTCCAGGGGTCACCTGGCACTGGTGCATCGATGGGCCCGGCCAGTGAAGGGGCGACAAGCCGCGGAGTCAACTCCTGCAACCACTCCTGCTCGGTCTCCACGTCCGGGCTCTTGTCGAAGCAGTCCACACGAAAGGCGGCGACCACCTCGGCGATGACCTGGTCCGGGTCGCGAGCGACCGCTTCTGCCACGGCCTCCCGGCCGGCCACGGTCGTCACCCCGGGACAGCCCCCCACCAGAGTCACCGGATCCACCAGTGACAGCACCGGGTACCACCCGGAGCCGTCGGCGTGCTCCGCGTGCAGCCGTCGCCAGACACTCCAGGCTCGCGCCCGCGACACCGAAAAACCACAAGCTCGGATACCGTCCGCAGACACGGCGGCCACCACCGCCTCGGGTGGAACGGACACCCCGGCACGGGCGGCGAGAGCACTCACCTCCTCGCCACCGAATCCACTGTTCGGCACCAAGAACTCCGGCATCTTCTCCCTACTTCCGCAAGGTCACGGTGAAATCATAGCCGTCACCCTGCATGCGGATCGCTGTGAGAGCATTTGCCTTCTGCTGCGAATTGACGACGGCGTTAACAGCCGATCGGGCCATGCTCTCACCCACCCGCAACCTTACAAAGGCTACGTCAGCACCCTGGGCATCGGCACTGAAGATCTCCTTGACGATCCTCTTTCGCTGATCGCTCTCCAGGCTCTTGAACTCCCACCGTTGCCCGTCCGCCCAAGCATCGAAAGTTTTCCTGTCCCCCTCGGAGCCGGGCGCCGGAATATGGTCCCCGCGAGCCACAACCGACTTCCCCTCCTTAGCGAGATCAAAGGCTATTTCGAATTTTTCGTCGTTGAACCCGAACCGACCCGGCTTCTTCTTTGAGGTCCAGGATTCATCGATCCGACCCAGCACCTCGTTGACCATCTTTTCTAGTTGGCTGTTTGTCCACTGGCCCTGAGATCGGCAGCCCGCGCGTCCCCCCGGCTCTGACCGGCAGGAGCGATCGTTGATGTCGTCGACCTTCTCCAGGTACTCGCCGAACGAAAACTTATGCAGTTTCACGATCTGTTCGAAGCGCAGCTTTCGAAGCTTCAGGGCTACGCTGCCACTAGTGAAGGCCCACCGCGCGGCCTGGTCCGCCATGCTGTACGTCTTGGTCTTCTCGTACGGCTGTCCGGCCTACGACGTTGGCGGAGCCGCGGGGGACGCAGGTTGGGTCGGCGTCCTGTTCAGCCCGTCAGCTCCGCGGGTCGGGCAGTCCTTTTCCGGGCACAACCCCGTGGGGTCGCTCTTGGTGACCGGGCTGTTGCTGCTGTAGGCGTACCCGTTCATCTGAAGCGGGTTCGCGAGGTCGATGATCGGGTCCGCCGACAGGAACCGCCCGGAGTTCTGGTCGTACTCCCGCGCCCCGATGTGCGTCAGCCCGGTCGCCGCGTCGTCGATGCCCGTGCCCAGGTAGCTGCGCTTGTTGGGCCAGCTGGCCGGCTTCGTGCCGCGGATCTCGCCGTACGGCTTGAAGGAGCGGCGGGTGATGGCCTGGCCGGAGGCGATGTCCACCGAGGTGTTGGCGGTGTTGAGGTGGTCGGCGAGGAGGACGCTCAGCTTGTGGCCGGTCGTGGCCGCGTTGGTGGTCGTGCGGGCCACCGTGGGGGCGCCGGCCTGGCCGTAGGAACGCGAGGCCCGGGTGATGGTGCCCGTGCTGTTCGTCGTCAGTTCCGTTTCGCCCAGGTAGAGGGTCGAACCGGTCGGTGAGTTCTCCAGGAGGCGGTTGCCGGCGGCGTCGTAAACATACGTCGTCTTGGTGCCGTTGTCCGTGATCGCGTCCAGCTTGTTCTCGGGCGTCCAGTCCAGGGTCTGGTCCCGGTCGTGCAGGTCGCGGATCCTCGTGTTGCCCGTGGCGTCGTACGCGTACGTGCTGTCCTTGCCCGACGGGGTGGAGGCGATCGACGTCATCGTGTGCGGCTGGGCCAGGTAGGGCGCGGTCGTGCCGTTGCCCGTGACCTGCTTGCCGTAGCCGTAGCGGTAGGTGACGTTCTTCGTCGCGTCCGCGGTGTCGTGCTCCGTTCATCGTCGCGCGGTTGCCGATCCAGTCGAAGGTGAACGACTGGCGGTAGGCGGTGTCACCGGTGGAGACCGTGGCCGGGTCGGGCGCCGCGGCGGCGAGCGACTGCGTCAGCCTGGGGTCGGGCGTCGCCGCGTCCGTGGCCTCGTCAGGCGCGTCGGCGACCGGACCGGCGGATGGCGCGTAGTCGGCGCGATAGCCCCAGGTGGTGCCGCCTGCCGCCTTGCAGCCGGTGCCGTTCCCGAGAGGGGTGATGTTGGACGTCCAGGCGTGCGTCAGCTCGCCCATGGCGTCGTACGTGAAGCACTGGGTGTCCCACGTCCTGGTGCCGCTCGCGCTCACCAGCTCGCGCATGCTGGACGTGATCGTGCCGGAGAGGTCGTAGGAGTAGCGGTTGTCCGTGATGCGGTGGGTCGCCGTCTCACGGTCGGCCACGGTGCGCTGGAGACGGCCGGTGCTCGGATCGATGAAGTTCGTCGTCCACACGCGGTAGGGCTGCGCGGCGGAGACCGTGCGCAGGGCCTCGCCGAAGGGCGAGTAGGTGACGTCCGACGTGTACCAGGTCAGACCCGAGGTCGACTCCGGGAGGCCGTCGGTGTTGTAGCGCGTGACGACCTTTTCCCTCGCCAGGCCGCCCTTCTCCGGCAGAGTCACCGACTGCGGCTTCCCTGTGGGCGTGTACGTGTAGGTGTACGCGTACGTGCCGGAAAGGCCCGTCGTCATCGAGTTCGCCGGGATGACGGTCTCGCTCCGGATGACGTTGTACTCGGCGTCGTAACCGTTGACGCGGTTGATGTAGTCGCCGGTCGAGGTGCGCCTGATCGAGTCCGCCGGCTTGCCGATTCCGCCGGACGCCGAGTCGTACTCGGTGAACGTCTCCTGCCCACGGGCGTTCGGCCCCACGACGTAATGGAAGACCCGTATCGCCATCGGCTGAGGCGTGATCGGCCGGGGAGGGGGCCTCGCCTGTGCGGGCGAGGCCCCTCCTGCGTGTCACTGTGTCACTTGGGCGTCGTCGCCAGCGAAACGTCCAGGCCCGGCACCCAGCTCCCCGCCGGGCGGCGCAGCCACTGCCCCTCCGTCGCCAGTTCCGCCGCCGCCCTCCGCAGCGCGTTCAGGCCCGGATGGTTCAGGCCCTTGCGCCACACCAGTGAGACGGGTGACAGGGGGACCGGGTCGACCAGCGGGCGCAGGACGCAGCCGCGCAGGGGTGGGAAGTCGACCACGGCGAGTACCGGATAGCCGCCCTTGGACATGATCCGCTCGAATTCCTCGTCGCCGACGGCGAGGGGGACCGGTGGGGCCACCTTGATGCCCCGGCCTTCGAAGAGGCGGTGGGCGAGGTCGGTCCACTCGGGGGTGCGGGGGTTTCCGGCGCCGGCGTAGACCGTTTCGCCCGCCAGCTCGGTCAGGGGGACGGTCTGCCGGGAGGCCAGGCGGTGGTGTTCGGGGAGGACGATGGCCATGGGTTCGAAGCGGACCGGCTGGTGCTCCAACTGGCGCCGCAGCGCCGGGTCGAGGCCCGCGTAGCGGCCGAAGGACGCGTCCAGACGGCCCGCGACCAGGTCCTCCGCCGCGCCGGTGAGACCGCTTTCGTAGCGGGCCATCAGCTCCAGTTCGGGGGCGAGTTCGCGGGCGCGGTGCAGGACGCGGCGCGGGGTGCCGAGGCCGGCGGAGTTGAGGTCGACGAGCAGGGGGCGGGCCTGGCCGAAGGCGGCGAGGAGGTCGTCCTGGGCGGCGAGGACGCGGCGGGCGTACGGCAGCAGGCGCTCGCCGTCGCCGGTAAGGGTCACCTGGCGGGTCGTGCGGACGAACAGCTCCGCGCTCAGCTCCCGTTCCAGCCGCCGTACGTCACGGCTGAGCGCCTGCTGGGCGACGTAGAGGCGGGTGGCGGCGCGGGTGAAGTGCAGTTCCTCGGCGACGGTGACGAAGGCGCGCAGGAGGCGGGGGTCTATGGAGCGGGAGTCTGCGGGGCGGGACTCCGCGGGGCGGGACTCCGCGGGGCGGGACTCCGCGGGGCGGGACTCTGCGGGGCGGGCGGGCACCGGGCGAATTTACAACACGGGTGTGTCAATCGGCCTCGAACAGGTGTTGGACCGCTTGATTGGGTCCGGGGGACGGTGTTCCCCATGCCGTACCGAGATCTCTTCGCCCGCCCGGGCGCCAAGGCCTTCACCGCCGGGAACCTGATCGCCCGCCTGCCGATGGGCATGTTCAGCGTGAGCGCGGTCGTGATGATCGCCGGGTCGCGCGGCTCGTACGCCCTCGCCGGCGCCGTGACCGCGACCGGGCTCGCCGCCACCGCGCTGGTCGCGCCCTGGACGGCCCGGCTGGTCGACCGGTACGGCCAGGCCCGGATCGCCGTGCCCGCCACCCTCCTGGCCTGCCTCGGCAGCATCGCCCTCGTGTTGTGCGTCCGCCACGACGCTCCCGACTGGACCCTGTTCGCCGCCTACGCCGCCACCGCCACCACCCCCAACATCGGCGGCATGGCCCGCGCCCGCTGGGCCCGTCTGCTGGACGGCGACCCGGCGTCGCTCCACACGGCGAACGCCTTCGAGCAGGCGGCCGACGAGCTGTGCTTCATGCTCGGCCCGGTCCTCGCGGCCTTCCTGTGCGGGACGTTCTTCCCCGAGGCGGGCACGCTCCTCGCCGTCGTCCTGCTCCTGACCGGCGTCCTGCTGTTCGCCGCCGCGCGCGGCACCGAGCCGCCGCCCGCGGGGGCGGCCGCGCGCGGCACGTCGCCGATCCGCGCGCCCGGCATCCCGCCGCTGCTCGCGGTCTGCGTCGCCGTGGGCACGGTGTTCGGGGCCATGGAGGTCGTCACGCTCGCGTTCGCGGACGCGCGCGGGCAGCAGACGGCGGCCGGGCTCGTCCTCGGGCTGCAGGCGGCCGGGTCGTGCGCGGCCGGGCTGGTGTACGGCAGGGTCCGCCCGGGCGGTCCGGCCGAGACCCGGTACGTCCGGTGCATCGCCGCCATGGCCGCGCTGCTCACCCTCCCCCTGCTCGCCGCCGCGCTCACCGGCTCGCTCGTCGTCCTCGCGGGCGCGCTGCTGATCGCCGGGATGGCGACGGCGCCGACGATGGTGACCGGCATGGCGCTCGTGCAGCAGCGCACGCCCGAGGGGCGGCTCAACGAGGGGATGACGCTGGCGGTGACCGGTCTGCTGGGCGGGATCGCCTGCGGCAGCGCGGTGGGCGGCTGGACGGCGGAGCACGTGTCGGTGACGGCCGGGTACGGGGTGCCGGTCGCGGCGGCCGTGACGGCGCTGGCCCTGTCCCTCGGCATCCGCCGGCCCGTGCCGCTCGTCGCCTCGCTCCGCTGATCCACCGGGATTGCCGCCCGACCCATTGACGGCCCTCCGGGCCCCCCATACCTTCGCTCGTCGAAGCGCTTCGATGACCCGCGCGTCACGCATCGATCCGGGGGACTGATGGTCAAGATCACGGATGTGGCCCGGCACGCCGGGGTCTCCCCCAGCACGGTGTCGTACACGCTCAGCGGCAAACGGCCGATCTCCGAGGAGACCCGGCGCCGCGTGCAGGAGTCCATCCGCGCCCTCGGCTACCGCCCGCACGGCGCCCGGTCGGCGTACGGGGGCAGGACGAACGTCCTCGCCCTGGTCCTGCCGCTGCACGCGGGCGTCCACATCCCCGTGGCCATGGACCTGGCGGTGTCGGTGGTGAACGCGGCACGGGCGTACGACCACGACGTACTGATCCTTACGCGGCACGACGGCCGGGACGGCGAGGACGGCCTGCCCCGGCTGGCGGAGACACCCCTGGTGGACGCGCTGATCGTGACGGACGTCCGGCTGCACGATCCACGGCTGCCGCTGCTGCGCGACCTGCACCGGCCGACGGTGCTGATCGGCTACGCGGCGGACCGGACCGCACCGACGTGCGTCGACCTGGACTTCGCGGCGGCGGGCGAGGCGTGCGTGGACCACCTGGCGGCCCTCGGTCACCGCGCGGTGGCCCTGATCGGCTCGCCGCCGGAGGTCTACGTCCGCCGCACCGCCTACGCCCAGCGCCTCGTCCAGGGGTTCACCGCCGCCGCCGACCGCCACGGCCTGGCCTCCGCCGTCCACCCCTGCGCGGCGACTCCCGAGGCGGCCCGCGCGACCGCGGAACGGCTGCTGCGCGAGCAGCCGGCGCTGACCGGTGTCGTCGTCCACAACGAGGCGGTCCTGGATCCCCTGCTCGACGCCTTCGGCCGGCTCGGCCTGCGCGTGCCCGACGACCTCTCCGTCGTCGCCCTGTGCCCCACCGCACAGGCGGAGTCCGCCCGCGTCCCGCTCACCTCGGTCGCCCTCCCGGCCACCGAGATCGGCACCCGCGCGGTGGACCTCCTGATACGCGAGCTGAACGGCGAGCAGGTCCCGGCGACCACCCTGCTGCCCCCACGGCTGACCGTGCGGGCGAGCACGGCGCGGCGACGCTCGTCGGCGTGAGACCCGGGGACGCCCGTGGCCCTGCGCCCCAGCGGGATGACGAAGGCCATGACAAAGGCCCTGCCGCTCGCAAGCGACAGGGCCCGTGCCCACATGGGGTAAGTGGAGATGGCGGGAATCGAACCCGCGTCCAACGGTGTGGAACCAGGGCTTCTCCGTGTGCAGTCTGGTGCGATTTTCTCAGCCCTCCGGATCACCCAGACAAGTCCGGAACGGGCTCAGTCACTGTGTGGTTTCCCTCTTCACCCCGTGACCGGGATCGAGGTTTAGTCCCCTAGCTGATGCCAGGATCCGGGTCGGGAACAGCCCCGGGCTGACACTCCCTTAGTAGGAGGCTCGCTCTGCTACCTGAGATCAGGCAGCGAGGGCGAAGGCCTGCTGGGAGGAATCGCGCTTGGTGTTGGCGATTATTTTTTTCGGCCTGTGGTTTACGAGATCATGGCCGCTTCCTCGACACGCTTCCCCTGCTTCGACAGCCGCTGTCGAAACCGATCATCCCCATGTTGATTTATCAATCACCGCACCCAGCGTGTGAGTGCAGGTGCCATCATACGGGGTCAACGGTCCCCGGTGCCACCGTATTCCCGGCCCGGACGGAGCTACGCCCGCTGCTTGCGCCGTACGGCAGAGATGGCGCGCTCGGCCTCGCGCCGGTCCTGCTTCTCGCGCAGCGTCTGCCGCTTGTCGTACTCCTTCTTGCCCTTCGCCAGCGCGATCTCGACCTTGGCGCGGCCGTCCTTGAAGTACAGGGACAGCGGGACGATCGTGTGGCCGGTCTCCTGGGACTTGGACTCCAGCTTGTCGATCTCCGCGCGGTGCAGCAGCAGCTTGCGCTTGCGGCGGGCGCTGTGGTTGGTCCAGGTGCCCTGGCTGTACTCGGGCACGTGCACGTTGTAGAGCCACGCCTCGTGCCCGTCCATCTGGACGAAGCCGTCGACCAGCGAGGCGCGCCCCTGGCGCAGTGACTTCACCTCGGTACCGGTGAGGACGAGACCCGCCTCGTAGGTGTCGATGATGAGGTAGTCGTGCCGCGCCTTCTTGTTCTGCGCGATCAGTTTGCGCCCTTTTTCCTTAGCCATAGTGCCGCCCATTTTCGCACTACGCGGGGGGTGCGGGGGAAGTCATTATGCGCGGGTGCCGCCGGGCCCGGGCGCTAGCCCCCGAGGCCCGTCAGGATCGTCCCGGCGCGGCGCAGCGCGTCCTGGTCGGCCTCCAGGTCGGGGGTGATGCCCCGCCCGTCGACCGCGCGGCCGGAGGGGGTGCGGTAGTGGCCCACGGTCAGCTCGGCGACGGAGCCGTCGGGCAGCCGGCTCGGCATCTGGACCGAGCCCTTGCCGAAGGTGCGGGAGCCGACGACGACCGCGCGGCCCCGGTCCTGCAGGGCCCCGGTCAGCAGCTCGGCCGCGCTCATGGTGCCGCCGTCGACGAGCGCGACCAGGGGTCTTTCGGTGTCGCCGCCGGGTGCGGCGTGCAGGGCGCGCTGCTCGCCCTCGACGTCGTACGTGGCGACCAGGCCGCCGTCGAGGAAGGCGGAGGCGGTGGTGACGGCCTCGGTGACCAGGCCGCCGGAGTTGCCGCGCAGGTCGAGGATGATCCCGCCGTCGCGCGGGGCCCGCCGGACCGCGTCGCGGACGGTGCCGCCGGTGCCCTTGGTGAAGGCGCCGATCTTGATGAGGGTGTTCCCGTCGGGGAGGGTGCGGACGGTCACCGTGTCCGTGGAGAGCCGGGCCCGGCGCAGAGTGAGGCTCCACGCGCGTGTGCCGCGCTCCAGGCCGAGCCGTACCGGCGTACCGGCGGGCGCGTCGGTGGCGTCGCCGCGCAGTAAGGAGACCACCTCGGTGACCGGCCGGCCGTCGACCGCGCGGCCGTCGACACTGCGCAGCCGGTCGCCCGCGCGGACCCCTGCTTCGGCCGCGGGCGAGCCGGCGGCGACCTTGGTCACCTCGATCCGCCCGTCGCGCTCCCGTCGCGCCCACAGTCCGACGCCCGTGTAGGCGCCGTCCAGGGCGTCCTCGAACTCCTCGTACTCGCCCTGCGAGTACACGGCGTCCCAGCGGTTCCCGCTGCGGCTGACGGCGCGCTCGGCGGCCTCCAGGGGCGACGTGCCGTCGGCCATCGCGCGCGCGGCGGCGTCCCGGACCTCGTCGGGGCGGGCCGCGGGGGTGGCCGCGCGGGACGGGCCGGGCGCCGGCCCCCGCTCGGTGCCGGGCAGGGAGCCCGTCGTGGCACCGGCGACGAGCACGCTCGTGAACACCAGTGTCAGGGCGGCCCCGCGGCGCGTGCGGCGGGGCTGACAGAACAGGTCACGACCTGACATGGCGGTGAGTCTAGGACAACGCGAAGGGCCGCACGGTCCGTTGACCGTGCGGCCCTCGTTGGCGTGCGTCACACCTTCAAGTACTTGCGCAGCGCGAAGAACGCGGCCAGCGCGGGCATCAGCAGGCTGGTGGCGAGGATGAGCGGCAGCTTCGCCAGGACGGCGTCCCAGCCGATGAAGTTGATCAGCCGGAGCTGGTCGGCGAGGGCCAGTCCGTGGTCGATGAGGAAGTACCGCGCGGTCACCAGGAAGCCGCACGCGACCGCGCCGCCGATCAGACCGGCGACCGCGGCCTCCGCGATGAACGGGGCCTGGATGTAGAAGCCGGAGGCGCCGACCAGCCGCATGATGCCGGTCTCGCGGCGCCGGCTGAACGCCGAGACGCGCACCGTGTTGACGATCAGCATCAGCGCGACGACCAGCATGAGCGCCATCACCGCGCGGGCGGCCCAGTTCATGCCCTCCAGCAGCTTGAACAGGTTGTCCAGGGTCTCCC
Source organism: Streptomyces sp. NPDC052687 (assembly GCF_040678395.1). NCBI lineage: Bacteria > Bacillati > Actinomycetota > Actinomycetes > Kitasatosporales > Streptomycetaceae > Streptomyces > Streptomyces sp. NPDC052687. Next base: position 50,957 of record NZ_JBFATR010000041.1, read on the forward strand.
GCTGGTCCCGCACGGACTGCACGCCGTCCCGGCCGCTGAACGCGGTCGCGATCACCCGGTACTTCTCCGGGTCCTTGAGCTTGATGCGGTACGACTCCTGCATCTGGTCCGGCGTCAGCGAGCTGGCCAGCGGGGAGTCGCCGAACTGCTCCTTGTAGTGCTTGTAGGCCTCGTCCTGCGACTCGTACGTGACGGTGTCGACGACCGGCATCTTCTCCAGGTCGGACTTGATCTGCCGCTTCTGCTCCTCGGTGACCGCGCCGCGGGCGCAGGCCGGATCGGACTCGGCGTCGGCCTTGTTGCAGAGGTAGATCGAGACGTTGACCTTGTCGTACCAGTAGCCCTTCATGGTGTTGACCTGGTCGGTCATCAGCAGCGAACCGCCGAACAGGGTCAGCGACAGGGCGACGGAGACGATCACCGCGAAGGTCATCGTGAGATTGCGGCGGAGACCGACACCGATCTCCGACAGAACGAACTGGGCGCGCATGGCGGCTGGTTGTGCCTTTCCGTCGTGGATCGTCAGTGCTGGTAGCCGTAGACGCCGCGGGCCTGGTCGCGGACGAGGCGGCCCTTCTCCAGCTCGATGACGCGCTTGCGCATCTGGTCCACGATGTTCTGGTCGTGTGTGGCCATCACGACGGTCGTACCGGTGCGGTTGATCCGGTCGAGCAGTTTCATGATGCCGACGGAGGTCTGCGGGTCGAGGTTGCCGGTGGGCTCGTCGGCGATCAGCAGTTTGGGCCGGTTGACGAAGGCCCGCGCGATGGCGACGCGCTGCTGCTCACCGCCGGACAGCTCGCCCGGCATCCGGTCCTCCTTGCCGCCGAGGCCGACCAGCTCGAGCACCTGCGGCACGGACTTGCGGATCTCGCCGCGGGACTTGCCGATGACCTCCTGGGCGAAGGCCACGTTCTCGGCGACGGTCTTGTTCGGCAGCAGCCGGAAGTCCTGGAACACCGTCCCCAGCTGGCGGCGCATGTGCGGCACCTTCCAGTTGGAGAGGCGGGCGAGATCCTTGCCCAGGACGTGCACCTGTCCCTGGCTGGCCCGCTCCTCGCGGAGGATCAGCCGCAGGAAGGTGGACTTTCCGGAGCCGGAGGACCCCACGAGGAACACGAACTCGCCCTTCTCGACCTCCAGGGAGACGTCCCTGAGGGCCGGGCGGGTCTGCTTGGGGTAGACCTTGGAGACATTGTCGAATCGGATCACGGATGCACCACGGGTCGCCGGGGGTAGATGAGCGTGACCATACGCGAAGCGGGCAGGTGACCGCAGGCACCGGTAGGGGTTGCGCGCGGGTTGTGCGCTTTTGTTCCGAGCGTGAGCGCACTCGCTCAGGGGCGCGGGGAACTGCGCGAGAATCTCCTACGGTGCGCAGCGCCGCCACGACGGAAACCACCCGTCTCGATGGGCCCCGCGCACCCTCCGGAGGAACCTGGCACAGTGGAGGGGGAACGTTCGCGCCCCCGCGAGCGTTCTTGAGGAAAGAACCGGCACAAGGAGGGCGAGCACATGACGTACGACCGGCTGGTGTGCGCGAACTGTGCCGCGCCCGTCAGCGAGGGCCGCTGCCCCGTGTGCCGGGCCAGCCGTGAGCGGCTCCAGCAGGAGAACCCGCTGGCGGCCCTGAATCCCATGACACTGATCGCCCTGCTGGCGGTGCTGATCGCCGCGCTGGCACTGCTGGCACACCAGACGGCGTGACGTGAAAGGGCCCGGAGCACCAGCTCCGGGCCCTTTCGACTACCGTCCGCTACGGCAGGCCGCCCGATCAGGCAGCCGCACCGCCACGGCCGCCCACGAGGCGCGGCAGCACACGGAAGCCGATACCACCGGCGATCATCGTCGCGGCGCCGACCAGCAGGAACGTGGTCTGCGCGGCACCGGTCTCGGCGAGTTCCTCACCGCCGCCCTGGGCGGTGGTGTCGGCCGGGGTGTCGGAGCCGGTGTCCGTCAGGGCCGAGGATCCGGCGCCCTGGGCGGAGTCGTTGGAGCCGCCGTCGGGGTTGGCGTTGTTGCCGCCGCCGTTGCCGCCACCGTTGCCGTTGCCGTTCCCGCCACCGTTGCCGTCACCGGGGTTGCCCGGGTTGCCGGGGTTGCCCGGCTCGACCGGGTCCTCCGGCTCGGTGGGCTCCTCGGTCGGGTCGGTCGGCGGCTCCTCCGTCGGAGGCTCCTCGGTCGGCGGCTCCTCGGTGGGCGGCTCCTCCGTCGGAGGCAGCTCGGTGGGCACCTCGGTCGGGACCGGGTCCGTCGTCGGGGTCGGCTCCGGGTCGGGGCTCGGCGTCTCGCACCCGATCCCGAGGAAGCCGCAGTCGTCCGACTCGGCGGCGGAAGCGGCACCCGCGGCGGTCAGCGAGGCACCGGCGGCGATCACGGCGCCCGCCACTATGCGCGCGACACGGATCCGCGTCTTGTTGGTCATGTGGTTGCTACCCCCAGTAGCTGATCGTCAGTGAGGCGGCGCTCGGGGCCGTGATCGACGGAGATAGCTGTGATGAAGCCCCCCGGTTCACATGCGCCCCTGAGATACGCATGCCGCGCTTAACCCTTCCGATTTTTCAAAGCAACGTCAAGGCCGTTGCGGGCGCATTGTCCGCTTGTACTGCGCTTTGCGGGGGATGGCAGCTGTGAGTGTGATGTAAAACCCGGACAAACGACAACCGCCCCTGAAACAGGGGCGGTTGGCTTTGTCGACAAACTTACTTCTCCTGCTGCTTGCGCCAGCGAATTCCGGCCTCCAGGAAGCCGTCGATCTCGCCGTTGAACACGGCCTCCGGGTTGCCGACCTCGTACTCCGTGCGCAGGTCCTTGACCATCTGGTACGGGTGCAGGACGTACGAACGCATCTGGTTGCCCCAGGAGTTGCCGCCGTCGCCCTTGAGGGCGTCCATCTTGGCCTGCTCCTCCTGGCGGCGCCGCTCCAGCAGCTTGGCCTGCAGGACGTTCATCGCGGTGGCCTTGTTCTGGATCTGCGACCGCTCGTTCTGGCAGGAGACGACGATGCCGGTCGGGATGTGCGTGATGCGCACCGCGGAGTCGGTGGTGTTCACGCCCTGGCCGCCGGGGCCGGAGGACCGGTAGACGTCGATGCGCAGGTCCGACTCGTCGATGTCGACGTGGTCGGACTGCTCGACGACCGGCAGCACCTCGACACCGGCGAAGGAGGTCTGGCGCCGGCCCTGGTTGTCGAACGGCGAGATGCGCACCAGGCGGTGGGTGCCCTGCTCGACGGAGAGGGTGCCGTAGGCGTACGGCGCCTGCACGGCGAAGGTGGTCGACTTGATGCCGGCCTCTTCGGCGTACGACGTCTCGATCAGCTCGGTCTTGTAGCCGCGCTGCTCGGCCCAGCGGAGGTACATCCGCTGGAGCTTCTCGGCGAAGTCGGCGGCGTCGACACCGCCCGCCTCGGCGCGGATGTTGACGAGCGCCTCACGGGAGTCGTACTCGCCGGACAGGAGCGTGCGCACCTCCATCTCGTCCAGCGCCTTCTTGACGGCGGCCAGCTCGGACTCGGCCTCGGCACGCGTGTCCGGGTCGTCCTCCTCCTCGGCCATCTCGAAGAGCACGGCGAGATCGTCGATCCGCGAGCGCAGGGCTTCGGCCTTCCTCACCTCCGCCTGGAGGTGGGAGAGCTTGCTGGTGATCTTCTGCGCCTCGTCCGGGTTGTCCCACAGGGACGGCGCGGCCGCCTGCTCCTCGAGCACGGCGATGTCTGCCCTCATCTTGTCGAGGTCCAGAACGGCCTCGATCGACTCCATGGTCGAGGAGAGGGACTTGAGCTCTTCGGATACATCGACGACTGCCACGCTCCCAGCGTAACGGCTCCGCCGGTTTGCCAGTGCCGTGGCTGAGGCCGGTTGTGACGTACCCGGCGTCGGTGCGGGCCTCGCTGGGGGCTGCCGCCCCCAGACCCCCGCTTCGGCCCTGAACGGGCCTCGTCCTCAAACGCCGGACGCTCTGCTTTTCACGAGCCCCGGTCCGGATGTGGCCGCTACGGCATCTCCGGAGCCGAGTTCTTCGTGTCCTGTGGGGTTCCGCCCGGCTCGTCGTCCGAGGTGGCGAGCCAGGTGCCGGTGCCGATGGCGGCGACGAGGGCCACGGCGGCGGCGCCCAGGGTGAGGCGGCGCCGGCGGGTGGCGGCGCGGTTGCGGGCGGAGCCGGGGCGGGGGGCTCCGGCGGCGCGGGGGGCGCGGGCGGTGCCGTGGGCGCCGCCCGCCAGCTCGTCGGGGGCGGGGACCCGCATGGAGGTGTGGGTGTCCCGGTTGGAGTCGGGAGAGGCGCCGGGGACCAGGGAGACCGCGCCCCGGCGCTGCCGGGCGGGGGGCCTGGGAGCACCCGGCGCGGGGGCGGGGGCCTCGTCGGCGGGCTCGGCGGCGTCGACGTCCGGCTCGTCCACATCCAGCGGCGGCATCCCGGCCAGGGTCGGCAGCTGCTCGCGCAGCCGGGCGGCCAGCTCGGAGGCGCGCAGCCGGGAGGCGGGGGCCTTGGCGAGGCACTGCACGATCAGCTGCCACAGCTCCTCGGGGATGCCGGGGAGCGGGACCACGGTCTCGGTGACATGGCGGCGCAGCACCGCGCCCGGATGGCCGCCGCCGAACGGGGTGAAGCCGGCCAGCAGCTCGTAGAGGACGGTGGCGAGGGCGTAGATGTCGACGGACGCGCGCGGGGGCAGGCCCTCGACGATCTCGGGGGCCAGGTAGTCGGGGGTGCCGATGACCTTGGTGGCGCGGGTGCGCTGCGGGGTGTCGATCAGCTTGGCGACGCCGAAGTCGGTGAGCAGGGCGCGGTGCGCGCCGCCCGGTCCGAGCGGGCTCTGCATGTCCAGCAGGATGTTCTCCGGCTTGACGTCGCGGTGCACGACCCCGGCCGCGTGGGCCGCCGCGAGGCCGTCCGCCACGTCGGCGACGATCGCGACGGCCGCCTCGGGGGCGAGCCGCCGCTCCCGTTCCAGCCGGGTGCGCAGGTCGGTGCCGCGGACGAGGTCCATGACCAGGGCGAGGTCGTTGCCGTCGACCACCAGGTCACGGACGGAGACCACGTTCGGGTGGTCGAGCCCGAGCAGGGCCGTCCGCTCCTGGACGAAGCGTCCGACGAGTTCCTGGTCGGATGCCAGATCCTCGCGCAGCAGCTTGATCGCGACGGGGCCCTCGGGTCCCTCGCCGAGCCACACCGTGCCGGCGCTGCCCCGTCCCAGGATCTGGTTCGCGGTGTACCGGCTGCCGATCTTCCGTGCCAAGACTGCTCCTACAGACGCGTGTTGTCGCTAAAACTACGCGTCCGGGGGACCGGCCTTCACCGGGGAGCCGGAAATCACCCCCCGGGTGTCGACAAATCGGCAGGCTCATCACCGGCTTCGCCGGGCCGGTCACTGACCGGAGCCGGTCCCGGTGCCGGATCCGGAGCCCGAGCCGACGAGGTCGCCGACCCAGTCGGCCACCGAGCCGACCCAGTCGGTGAGCTGGTCCCAGTAGCCCTTGCCGGTGCCGATCCAGTCCTGCAGCGGGCTCAGCTCCCAGATCAGCCAGCCGGCCACGAACAGGATGACGATCGTGAACAGGCACCCCTTCAGGCAGCCCAGGCCGGGGATGCGCATCGGGTTGGCGCTGCGCTGACGCGGCGGGCGCGGCTCCCGCGCGGGGCGCTGCGGCTCCGGCGGGGCGGGCGGGGCGTACCGCTGGGGCTGCTGCGGTTGCGGGGGCTGCTGGGGCTGGGGGGTACGGCGCGGCGTGTACGGCTGCGGCTGGTGTTGCTGCTGCTGGTGTTGCTGCTGCTGGGGATAGCCGTAGCCGGACGGCGGGCCCTGCCGGGGGCCGGGCTGCGGGCGCTGCGGCTGCTGCTGCGGGCGGGCGACCTGCCGCTGGGGGCGGCGGCGCAGCGGGTCCTCGTTGGGGTCGAGGTACTGGATCTGCGTCTGCTCGTTGCGGTCCCGCGCGGCGCGCAGCTGCGTCTGCCAGGGGTGCTCGCCGCCCTGCCCGCCGGGGTCCTGGCCCTGTCCCGCCTGGTGCGGGGGCACCGGCGGCATGACGGCCGTCGGGTCGGCGGCGCCGGTGTGCGGCAGGACGGCGGTGGGGTCGGCGGCGCCGGCCGGGCCCCCGGTGTGCGGGAGCACGCTGGTCGCGGCGTTCGGGTCGTAGGCGCCGGGCGCGGAGCCGTGCGGGAGCACCTGGGTGGGGTCGGCCGCGCCCGGGGTGCCGGGCACCGCCGTGGGGGCGGGGTCGGGGGCGAGCAGCGCGCCGACGTTCTCGGCGGCGGCGATCTGCGCGGAGTTCGCGTGCACGCCGACGCCCTCGGCGACGACCCGCAGGCCGCGCGCGAGGTTCTCGGCGCTGGGGCGCTCGTCGGGGTTCTTGCGCAGGCAGCGCTCTATGACCGTCCACAGCGGTTCGGGGACGGTGGAGGGGCGGCGCGGTTCGGCGCTGAGGTGCTGGTGCAGCACCTCCAGGGCGGAGCTGCCGGCGAACGGGGGGCGGCCGGTGACCAGCTCGTACAGGAGGATGCCCGCGCCGTAGATGTCCACCGCGGAGGTCTGGGGGCGGCCTTCGGCGGACTCCGGCGCCACGTACGCGGGCGTGCCGACGAACTCGCTGGTGCGGGTGAGGCCGGGCGAGTCGGCCAGCCGGGCGATGCCGAAGTCGGTCAGCATCGGGTGCATCCGGTCGCCGTCCTGCTTCAGCAGGACGTTCGCCGGCTTGAGGTCGCGGTGCACCACGCCGTCGGCGTGGCTGGCGGCGAGGGCGTCGGCGATCTGGGCGGTGAGGAGGGAGGCGGCGACCGGCGTGAACGGGCCGTTCTCGCGCAGGTAGCGGTGCAGGTCGGGGCCGTCGACGAGGTCCATGACCAGGGCGAGCAGATCGCCCTCGACGACCAGGTCGCGCACCCGGACGATGTTGGGATGGGTCAGGCGGAGCAGCACCGAGCGCTCCCGCAGGAACCGCATCACGACATCCGGGTCGTTCGCCAGCTCCTCCTTGAGGACCTTGATGGCGACGGTCTCGCCGGGCTGTCCGGGCACGGCCGCCTCGGCGCCCGCGGTCTCCCGCTGGCGGGCTCGCCAGACGGTGCCCGTGGCGCCGCGTCCGAGCGGCTCCTCGAGCAGGTACTTGCTGCCGACTGGCCGCACGTCACGCGCTCCCTAGCTGCTTGCCTTGCCTGTGTGTCTGTCCGTGTCTCGTTCCGCACCACTGTAGTGCCGAGGTGCGACAGCCGGGCTGTCGTCTTCCTGTGGCCCTTGTGTGGCTGTACCCGTGGCACTGCCCGTGGCTGCCGCGCCGCCGGTCCCGTACACGTTCGGCATACGTTTCGGAGGAAAGACGCTCACCTCGGTCGCCAGGTTGCCGAAAGTGGACGTGACCGATCTCAAGTGATCGCCGCCCCCGTCGCGGTCAGGCACTTTTGCGGGCAGAGCCGACCAATCAAGATCACTTGTTCCGGAGCGGCGGGCGTGTTGTCGGTGACAGGTGCGAGGATGCGTGGAGTTACTGGCCGACGTGCTCGTGTGGGGTGGGGGGACCCTCCGCGCCCGCGCAGAAGGGACCGCTGACGGCGATGCAGATCCGGCTGACCGTCGTAGACCCGCTGGGCCCGCCCTCCGCTGAGGCGCGTGGCCGCGCCGCGAGTCGCGACGTGCTGGTCACCGCGCCCGCCGGCACCGCCCTCTCGGCGGTCGCCTCGGCGCTGGCCTCGGCGGTCACCGGCGACGCCGCGCAGCCGGGCCCGGTGGTGCTGTACGCCGGTGCGGAGCGCCTCGACGACCGCCGCTGCACCCTCGGCGAGCCCCCGCTGCTGGACGGCGCCGTGCTCTCCCTGGGCGCGCCCGCCGACCCCGAGCCGCACCCCGAGGTGGAGGACGCCCCGGCCCGGCTCGACGTGGTCGCGGGGCCCGACGCGGGCGGGGTCCACCTGCTGCACGGCGGCCGGATCGAGATCGGCCGCTCCGCCGCCGCCGACGTCCCGCTCGACGACCCGGACGTCTCCCGCCTGCACTGCGCGGTGACGCTCTCCCCCGACGGCCGCGTCACCGTCGCCGACCTCGGCTCCACCAACGGCACCACCCTCGACGGCACGCGCGTGGGCGCCCACCCGGTGCGGTTCACGCCGGGCGCGCTGCTGCGCCTCGGCGAGTCCGCCCTGCGTCTCGCCCCCGCCGGCGGGCCGGGGGGCCGGCTCGCCACGGCACCGGACGGGGAGGGACACGTCCGCGTGGCGCCCGTGTCCGCGCCCATGCCCGTGTCCGTGCCCATGCCGGTGTCCGTGGCACCGTCGGCCGGCCTGCCGGAGGCCCCGGAGAGCCACACCCGCGCGGACGCACCCGCCCCGGCCGCCGGGCAGCGCCCCGGCCCCGGCCCGTCGGCCGCCCAGGGGCACGCCCCCGCCGGGCCGCCCGTACGCCCCCCGGTCGTACCGGGCCAGGGCGCGGCGCCCCGGGAGGAACGGGGTGAGGGCACCGCCCAGGGCGGACAGGCCCCGGAGCGCGCGGCAACGGCCGGGATCGCACGGACCTCGCAGAGTGTGCGGGCGGACCAGGAGGACGGCGGGCGGGCGCCGCGAGGCGCCGAGGCGGTTCCGGGCGGACGCCCCGGCCGTACGCCCGGCTCCCCGACCGCCCCGCTCGTCCCGCCCGCGGCCGCTCAGCCGCCCGTCGGCGACGGCACCACGCACGGCGGACGGCAGGGCGTGCCCGGCCTCGCGGCGCCTGGTGGCCACCCTGGTCGACCCCAAGGACCGCTACACGGTCGAGGACTTCGCCGTCCGTGACGGCGCGGTGACCGCCACCCTGCTCGGCT
>NZ_JBFATR010000042.1:0-58957 GCF_040678395.1 Streptomyces sp. NPDC052687
CCCCTCCCCCACCCCCGTCCCCCCCCGGATCCGGCACTCACCGCGAGTCCCGCCCCCCGCCGGGCCCCCCCCCCGTCCCCCCCCGCCGGCCCCCAGCAGCAACCGGCGGCAGCCCTCCAGCAGCCGCCCGCCGCAGGCACCCCGCAGCCCGCCGCAGGCGCCCAGGCCGCCGCCTTCCCGCAGGCCGCGGCGCAGGTGCCGCAGCAGGCTGCCGCCGCCACGCCGGTGACGGCGGGACCCGGTGGCGGACAGGCCTCCTGGGCGCAGCAGGTGCACCAGCTCGCCGGGGGCGCCGCCGACGATCAGCCGGTCGCGCCGTGGAAGCCCCCGATCGAGGACCTGTTCCAGGCGGCCGCGCGGCGGCAGGCGTCGGCCCGCCCCGCGGGGCTCGGCAAGCGCCTGGTCGCCCGGCTCATCGACACCGTGGTCGTCGCGGGCGTCACGGCCGTCGCCGCGGTGCCGCTCGGCGCCAGGGCGCTGGACCACATCCAGGAGAAGGTCGACCAGGCGAAGCTCTCCGGCCAGACGGTCACGGTGTGGCTGCTGGACGGCACCACGTCGATGTACCTGGGCATCATCCTGGGCGTCCTGATGGTCGCCGGCATCCTCTACGAGGCCCTGCCGGTCGCCAAGTGGGGCCGTACGCTCGGCAAGCGGCTGATGGGCCTGGAGGTGCGGGACATCGAGGCGCACGAGCCCCCGGCGTTCGGCGCGGCCCTGTGCCGCTGGCTGGTGTACAGCGTGCCCGGCATGCTCGGCGTGGGACTCGTCGGCGTGCTGTGGTGCCTGTTCGACAAGCCGTGGCGCCAGTGCTGGCACGACAAGGCGGCGCGGACGTTCGTGGCGGGCTGAGAGCCGGTCACCTCACGGGGCGCGCCCGTCCGGACGTACTCCGGACGGCGGCCCGCCGGATGCGCCGCCGGTGCCTTCGCGGTCCACTCGGGCCATGACCACCGAACCGCCGCCCCCCGGCCCCGACGACCGGCCACCGCAGGACGACCCGTTCAGAAAGCAGCCCCCGCCCGGCGAGGGGGCGGGCTCGCCCCACGGCACCCCGCCCGGCGGCGGCTCGCCGTACGACACCCCGCCGGGCGGCGGCTCCGCGCCCGGCGGCGGCCCGCAGCCACCGCCGTACGGAGGCGGCCCGTACGACGGCGGCCCCTACGGGGGCGGCTACGGCGGCGGCCCCTACGGCGGCGGCCCCGCGGACCCGCTCGCCGGGATGCCCCCGCTCGCCGACAGCGGCAAGCGCACCCTCGCACGGGTGATCGACATGATCCTGGTGGGCGCGGTCGTCGTCCTGCTGAGCTGGCTGTTCGGCGTGGGCGAGTACGACATGGCCGGCGAGGACATCGACACGGCCAGGTCCTTCGGACAGTCCACGATCGCGGCGGTGCTCTACATCGCGTACGACACCCTCATGACCGCGAGGACGGGGCAGACGCTCGGCAAGAAATGGCTGAACATGCGCGTGGCCCAGCTGGACAACGGGGCCACGCCCTCCGTGCAGTCCGCGCTGCTGCGCGCGGCGGTCCTCTGGCTCCCGTTCGCCTTCTGCTGCGCCTGCGTGTGGACGGCGATCACCGGCGGCGTGAGCTTCCTCGACAAGCCCTACAAGCAGGGCCTGCACGACAAGGCGGCCAAGACGGTGGTGGTCAGCACCGACTGACCGCCCGGCCGGGGTGATACGGCGTCAGTTGTCGGTGACGGACGCGGCCGCCACCTTCTCCTGGGCGGCCGGCCGCGGCGCGGGGGAGCCCGGCGCGGTCCGCGAAGCGGTGGCCCCGCGCACCGGGACCGCCAGCGCGACCAGCAGCCCGAGGGCCAGCGCCGCGACGGCGATGAGCGCGATGCCCGCTGCCGAACTCGCCCCGGACAACAGCAGCATGGCGAGCGTGGAGAGGATCACGGTGCAGGAGCCGTAGGCGAGCTGTGCGGCGGTCGGACGACGCATGGCAATCGGTGTCCTCGGGATCGGGGGGCTCCCCCTGTGCCTCTCGCCGTGGGGGAGGTGCGGACAGGCATATGTGTTCGGCAGTGTTCGTCAATCTATTCGCCTGCATGCCCGAGCGGAACGAAGCGTAAGCGTGAGATGACCAACAGTGCCGGAGCGCGGGGGGCGCATCGAGTCATGCCCGAGGCCCGGAACGTTCGCTGAGCGGAAGCGGAACACCGCATAGTGCACTTGACCTGTGCAAGTCAAGACCTGTCTTTTCCGGGCAACCTCTAGTCCAATGTCGTCACTTGACTACACGCGTCGAACACGCGTGCGCGGACACCCGACGACCAGGACCCTTCCTTCCGCGCGCCCGGACGCGGGGGAGGATCTCAAGTGACCAGCAGACCCTGGACGTTCCGAGCCGCCGCGACCGCGGTGGCGCTCGCGGCGGTCACCACCGGCATCTCGACCTACGGCGTGGCCCAGGCCGACCCGGCCGGCCCGGCCGCGAAGCCCGCCGCCGTCGACCGGCAGGACCCGGCGGCCACGAGGGCCCACCAGGAGCACGACCTGGAAGGCCCGTTCACCAAGACGCAGGAAGCCCAGCGCGAAGAGGCCCTGAAGCAGGTCATAACGGGCGAGGCCGAGATACAGAAGCGCGACGGCTCCCAGGTCGTCGAGCTGACCGGCCGCAAGGGCCAGAGCAAGTACGTCGAGCTGGGCCGGGAGAAGACCGACAAGATCTTCACCATCCTGGTCGAGTTCGGCGACAAGACCGACCCCCGCTACGGCGGCACCCCCGGCCCGCTGCACAACCAGATCGCCGCGCCGGACCGCACCAAGGACAACAGCACGGCCTGGCAGCCGGACTACGACCGCGAGCACTACCAGAACCTGTACTTCGGTGACGGCACCGACTCGATGAAGACCTACTACGAGAAGCAGTCCTCGGGCCGCTACTCCATCGAGGGCGAGGTCTCCGACTGGGTCAAGGTCCCCTACAACGAGGCCCGTTACGGCTCCAACAAGTGCGACCCGGACAACTGCGCCTGGTACGCGGTGCAGGACGGCGTGACCGCCTGGGCCGAGGGGCAGAAGGCCGCCGGCAAGACGGACGCCGAGATCAAGGCCAAGCTCGCCGAGTACGACCAGTGGGACCGCTACGACTTCGACGCCGACGGCGACTTCAACGAGCGCGACGGCTACATCGACCACTTCCAGATCGTGCACGCCGGCGAGGACGAGTCCGCGGGCGGCGGCGCGCAGGGCGAGGACGCGATCTGGGCGCACCGCTGGTACGCCTTCGGCACCGACCAGGGCGCCACCGGCCCCGACTTCAACAAGCTCGGCGGCACCCAGATCGGCTCCACCGGTATCTGGGTCGGCGACTACACCATCCAGCCGGAGAACGGCGGACTCGGCGTCTTCGCCCACGAGTACGGCCACGACCTCGGCCTGCCGGACCACTACGACACCCACGGCGGCGAGAACTCCACCGGGTTCTGGACCCTGATGTCCTCCGGCTCCTGGCTCGGCCGGGGCCAGGGCACCATCGGCGACCTGCCCGGCGACATGACCGCCTGGGACAAACTCCAACTGGGCTGGCTCGACTACGACACGGCCAAGGCCGCCACCAAGTCGAAGCACAAGCTGGGCGTCGCCGAGTACCACACCAAGAACCCGCAGGCGCTCATCGTGACCCTGCCGCGCAAGCAGGTCACGACCGAGATCGTCACCCCGGCCGAGGGCACGAAGCAGTGGTGGAGCGGCAGCGGTGACGACCTGCGCAACACCCTGACCCGCTCGGTCGACCTGACCGGGAAGAAGTCGGCGGCGCTGACCCTCGACGGCTGGTACGAGATCGAGAAGGACTACGACTACCTCTACACCGAGGTGTCCACCGACGGCGGCGCCACCTGGACCGCCCTGGACGGCACGGTGGGCGGCCGGCCCGTCCCGCGCGACGGCAGCGGCAAGCCGGCCCTGACCGGCACGGTCGACGGCTACCAGAAGCTGGCGTACTCCCTGGACGCCTACGCGGGCAAGAAGATCGACCTGCGCTTCCGCTACCAGAGCGACGGCGGCGTGGCGCTGAAGGGCTTCGCGGCCGACGGCATCACGGTCACGGCCGACGGCACCGCGCTGTTCACGGACAACGCCGAGGGCGACGACGCCGGGTGGGCGAAGAAGGGCTTCTCCCGCATCGGGGCGACCTTCACCGAGGAGTACGACCAGTTCTACATCGCCGAGAACCGGCAGTACGTGTCGTACGACAAGACCCTGAAGTCGGGGCCGTACAACTTCGGTTTCGCGAGCCGTCCGGACTGGGTGGAGCACTACCCGTACCAGAACGGCCTGTTGATCTGGAAGTGGGACACCTCGCAGAAGGACAACAACACCAGCGAGCACGAGGGCGTCGGCCTGCTGCTCCCGGTGGACTCCCACCCGGCGCCGCTGAAGTGGTCCGACGGCACGCTGATGCGCAACCGCGTCCAGTCCTACGACGCGCCGTTCAGCCTGTACCGCACCGACGGCATCACCCTGCACAAGGCGGACGTCGCGACCCGGATCCCGTCGTCGAAGGGCGTGCCGGTCTTCAACGACCACACCAGCACCTACTACGACGAGTCCACCCCGACCGCGGGCGTCAAGATCACTGACACCAACACCAAGATCAGGATCCTCAAGGAGGCCCTCGACGGCTCCACGATCAAGGTCGAGGTCGGCCCCGCGGTGAAGTAGTCAGTATTTCCGCAGGTCAGAGGCGTATCGGCGGCAACCCCTTGGCGGGTTGCCGCCGATCGTGTTCAGATGCGTCCTGTGGTTTTCTTATTGACACCGGCTGACACGGGGATGTGACCGCATGGCCGCAGGAGGTTTCTGCAAGCTGCCGAACGGCTCGGTGGTGGTGGCACTGAACCTGCCCAGCCCCGCCGCCGACAGCCCCGGCAGCGTCCGGGTCCTCGTCCACGCCCAGAACCGGGCGCGCGCCCTGACCAGGCTGCGCAACCTGGGGCTGCGCGCGGTCTACCTGCGGGGCAACGCCGCCCCGCCGAGCCCGGACGAGATCACCGCCGTCCTCCACCACCCCGACGGCCTGATATGGCGCACGGCCCCCGACAACGGTGTCGCGGCCATGGAACTCTGGCGCCCGATCCGCTCCCTCCTGGGCCGGCCCACGGCCCCGGCGTAGGACCCCTTCGGGCCCTAACCGGAGACCACCGGCTTGCCGGTCAGTTCCACGCCCGCCTCCCGCAGCTCCTCCAGGGCCCGGTCGACGCTGTCCTGGTTCACGCCGGCGGTGAGGTCGAGGAGGACCTGGGTGCGGAAGCCCTCGCGGGCGGCGTCCAGGGCGGTGGCCTTCACGCAGTGGTCGGTGGCGATGCCGACCACGTCGACCTCGTCGATCTGCCGGGCCCGCAGCCACTCGGCGAGCGGCACCCCGTTCTCGTCGGCGCCCTCGAACCCGCTGTACGCCGCCGAGTACGCCCCCTTGTCGAACACGGCGTCGATCGCGCCGGAGGCGACGGCGGGCGCGAAGTTCGGGTGGAAGCCGACGCCCTCGGTGCCCGCGACGCAGTGCGCGGGCCAGGAGTCGACGAAGTCGGGGTCGTCCGCGAAGTGGCCGCCGGGCGCGATGTGGTGGTCGCGGGTGGCCACCACGTGCCGGTACCCGGCGGGAGCCTGCCCGATCAGCTCGGTGATCGCGGCGGCCACATCGGCACCCCCGGCCACCGGGAGGCTGCCCCCCTCGCAGAAGTCGTTCTGCACGTCTACGACGATCAAGGCGCGGCGCATGGTCGGTGTCCTTCGGCTATGGGGGTCTCGGAGGTCCGCAGATGAACCTCCGAGCCTAGAGACTTCGGTCGCGGTGCGGGAGGGGGCACCGGGGGCGTACGGGCGGCCAGGGGTCAGCTGCCCGCCTCGCCGTGCACGTATTCCGTCGGAATGACGGGTTCCCCACGGGAGAGCTGGGTAGCGGACAGCGGCAGACCGGCTCGTGCGGCGGCATGGCGCCGGCGCGGGACGTCCAGCGGCTCCCGTGCGACCACCTGACCGCCCTTGACCAACTGCACGAGCAGCTGCCGGTCGGCCAGCGCGTCCGGCACCGGCCCGGTGCCCACCACCTCGGCCTCCGCGACGCCCTGCGCGTCGACGCGCCGCGCCGCCCACTTGCGGCCGCCCACGGAGGTCTTGCCGCCGGTGGACTTCTTCGCCACCGGCACCAGCGGCGCCTGCGGGTCGGCGGACTCGGCGCGCGCGACCAGCTTGTAGACCATCGAGGCCGTCGGGTAGCCGGACCCGGTGACCAGCTGGGTGCCCACGCCGTACGCGTCCACCGGCGCCGCCGCCAGCGACGCGATGGCGTACTCGTCGAGGTCCGACGTCACGATGATCTTGGTGTTCACGGCGCCCAGCTCGTCCAGCTGCTGCCGCACCCGGTGCGCGACCAGCAGCAGGTCGCCCGAGTCGATCCGCACCGCGCCCAGCTCGGGACCGGCGACCTCCACGGCCGTACGCACGGCCTCGGTGACGTCGTAGGTGTCCACCAGCAGGGTCGTGCCGCGGCCCATCGACTCCACCTGGGCCCGGAACGCGTCGCGCTCGCGGTCGTGCAGCAGGGTGAAGGCGTGCGCGGAGGTGCCGACGGTGGGGATGCCGTAGCGGAACCCGGCCGCGAGGTCGGAGGTGGAGGCGAAGCCGCCGACGTAGGCCGCGCGCGCGGCGGCGACCGCCGACAGCTCGTGGGTGCGGCGGGCGCCCATCTCGATCAGCGGGCGCTCCCCGGCCGCGGAGGACATCCGGGAGGCCGCCGCGGCGATCGCCGAGTCGTGGTTGAGGATGGAGAGGATCACCGTCTCCAGCAGCACGCACTCCCCGAAGGTGCCCTCGACCCGCAGGATCGGCGAGCCCGGGAAGTACACCTCGCCCTCGGGGTAGCCCCAGATGTCCCCGCTGAAGCGGTAGTCCGCGAGCCAGTCGAGGGTCTCCTCGCCGACGATGCCGCGCTCGCGCAGGAAGCCCAGGACGCCCTCGTCGAAGCGGAAGTTCTCGACCGCGTCCAGCACCCGCCCGGTGCCCGCGACCACACCGTAGCGGCGCCCGTCCGGGAGCCGCCGGGTGAAGACCTCGAACACGCTGCGCCGCCCGGCGGTGCCCGCCCGCAGGGCGGCCTGGAGCATCGTCAGCTCGTACTGGTCCGTGAAGAGCGCCGTCGACGGAACGTTCACCGGCAGCCCAAGGTCTGCTGTGTTCATGCCCACGGATGCTACTCCTATTTCGTCAGTGTGACGATTTCTGCTGGCCGTGGCAGCATGGTCATGTGACGTCAGCCGCTCCCATCGAGATCGAACGCACCGAGTCGGCGGAGGAGGTCTCCGCCGTTCCCGAGCCCGACGTCCCCTGGGTCACGATCGTGCACAACGACCCGGTCAACCTCATGAGCTACGTGACGTATGTCTTCCAGACGTACTTCGGCTACTCCAAGGACAAGGCCACCAAGCTCATGCTCGACGTCCACCACAAGGGCCGGGCGGTCGTCTCCAGCGGGAGCCGCGAGGAGATGGAGCGCGACGTGCAGGCGATGCACGGCTACGGTCTGTGGGCCACCCTCCAGCAGGACCGGAAGTAGCGACCTCAGACCCATGCCCGGAACCTTCGAACCGCTCCCCGGCGGCGGCGCGGCCGTCGCCCTCGACGACGTCGAGATCTCCATCATCCGCTCGCTGGCCGTCCAGCTGCTGGAGCTCATCGGCCCCGGCCCCGCCGAGGACGCCTCCGGCGACCCGCTCGCCGAGCTGTTCGCCGAGGGCCCGAGCGAGCCGCCCGCCGACCCCGTGCTGCGCCGCCTCTTCCCGGACGCCTACCGCGACCCGGAGGGCACCCCCGACCCGCGCGCGGCCGAGGAGCAGAAGGCGTACTCCGCCGAGTTCCGCCGCTACACCGAGAACGACCTGCGGGCCGGCAAGCGCGACAACGCCCTCGCGGTGATCCGCTCCCTCGACGCGCTGACGCCCGCCGGGGACACCGGCGCGGTGCTGAAGCTGTCCCCGGAGGAGTCCCGCCGGTGGCTCGGCGCCCTCAACGACCTGCGCCTGGCCATCGGCTCCCGGCTGGACATCACTGACGAGGACGACACCGACCGGCTGTACCGGCTGCCGGACGAGGACCCGCGCAAGCCGATGGTGATGGCGTATCTGTGGCTGGGCGGGCTCCAGGAGACCCTCGTCTCGACCCTGATGCCCTGATTGCCCTCGCGGGGGTGTTCGCTCAGCGGACGATCAAATCCGGATAACGATCCTGTTACCGCCGTCGAGGCCTATGCGCCTCGGTGTTCCCTTTGTCCGCTTCTCCCTATGGTGTGCGCCACACGTCCCGCCGGTGATCAATGGTGCGGGCGTGATAAATCTTCTCGACCGCCCGGCGAACACCACCCATGTGCGCCGGGTGCGCCACCGAGCCGACAACCGTCGGCCAGGCAAGAGCGGCCCCTGGCGGGGAACCCGCTCAGCTCCATCAATCCGGGGGGATCGTGACCCGATCCGGGGCCGACGAGAGGCCCGGGTCGGTATGGAGAAAGGCGCACCACACATGACCTCTGTGCAGGTCGACAAGGAGAACACCTCCGAAGAGGGGTACGAGCGGGGCCTCGGCAGCCGGCAGATCCAGATGATCGCCATCGGCGGAGCCATCGGCACCGGACTCTTCCTCGGCGCGGGCAAGGGCATCTCGAAGGCCGGGCCCAGCCTCATCCTGGCGTACGCCATCGCGGGCCTCGTCATCTTCTTCATCATGCGCGCGCTCGGCGAGCTGCTGATGTACCGCCCCGTGTCCGGCTCCTTCTCGGAGTACGCACGCGAGTTCATCGGCCCCTTCGCGGGCTTCGTGACGGGATGGACGTACTGGCTCTTCTGGGTCGTCACCGGCATCACCGAGGTCACCGCCGCGGCGGCCTACATGACGTACTGGTGGGACATCCCGCAATGGGTGTCCGCCCTGATCTTCACGATCATCCTGTACGGCGCGAACCTCATCTCCGTGAAGCTCTTCGGTGAGCTGGAGTTCTGGTTCTCGATGGTCAAGGTCACCGCCATCATCGGCATGATCCTGATCTGCGCCGGCATCCTGACGATCGGCTTCTCGGACGCCGGCGACACCGCGTCGCTGACCCACCTGTGGAGCAACGGCGGCTTCTTCCCGCACGGCGTCGGCGAGTCCCTGATGACCCTCCAGATGGTCATGTTCGCCTTCCTCGCCGTCGAGCTGGTCGGTGTGACCGCGGGCGAGTCCAAGGACCCGAAGACCGTGCTGCCCAAGGCGATCAACACCGTGCCGTGGCGCATCGCCGTCTTCTACGTCGGCGCCCTGATCATGATCCTGTCGGTCGTGCCGTGGACCCACTTCCAGCCCGGCGTGAGCCCCTTCGTGGCCGCCTTCGAGAAGATGGGCCTGGCCGCCGGCGCGGGCATCGTGAACTTCGTCGTCCTCACCGCCGCCCTGTCGTCCTGCAACTCCGGCATGTACTCCACCGGCCGCATGCTGCGCGACCTGGCGCTGAACAACCAGGGCCCGAAGCTGTTCACCAAGCTGACGCCCAAGGGTCTGCCGCTGGTCGGCACCACGTTCTCGGCCGCGCTGATGATGGTCGGCGTCTGGATCAACTACCAGTGGCCGGGCAAGGCGTTCGACTACGTCGTCTCCTTCGCCACCATCTCCGGTATGTGGGCCTGGATCATGATCCTGGTCTCCCAGATCCGCTACCGTGCCAAGGCCGACCGCGGCGAGCTGCCCCGCTCGGAGTTCCGGGCCCCCGGCGCCCCGTTCACCAGCTGGTTCGCCCTGGCCTTCATCGGCATGGTGATCGTGCTCATGGGGATCGACAAGGACGCCCGGATCTCGCTGTACTGCGCCCCGGTGTGGGCCCTGATCCTCGGCGTCAGCTACCTCGTGCTGAAGAGCCGCAACCCGGAGGCGGCGGCCTTCCACAAGCGCGGCTGACCAGCGCGGCGGACCCTCTCCGAGGACGCCCAGCCGCAGGGGGTACTCGTGGCACTCCCTGCGGCTGCCGCTCAGGGCGTCCGGCATGTGGGCCGTTCCGTACCAACCCTCGGTACGGAACGGCCCTTCTGCTTATCCTGACGGACATGCTGACCATCACCCAGGCCCTGTACGACCAGATCGTCGCCCACGCGCGCAAGGACCACCCCGACGAGGCGTGCGGCGTGGTGGCGGGCCCGGCCGGCTCGGACCGCCCCGAGCGCTTCATCCCCATGCTGAACGCGGCCATGTCGCCCACGTTCTACGAGTTCGACTCGGGCGACCTGCTCAAGCTCTACCGCGAGATGGACGACCGCGACGAGGAACCGGTGGTCATCTACCACTCCCACACCGCGACCGAGGCCTACCCGTCCCGCACGGACATCTCCTACGCCAACGAGCCCGGCGCCCACTACGTCCTCGTCTCCACCGCCGACACCGACGGCCTGGGCGAGTTCCAGTTCCGCTCCTACCGGATCGTGGACGGCGAGGTCACGGAGGAGGAGGTCAGGGTCGTAGCGGCGTACTGATCCCAGCATGCGGCCGGAATGCGTCCGGCATGTGGGATCACACTCCGGAAGCCCGACCGGGAATCGATACGATGAGCCCATGGTTCTGTACGACGTGAGCGAGAAGGCGCCGAGCATCCTGCTCGTGGCGCGGCTGCACGTCGATCTGTGCAGGCTGAACAGCGCCATCTGTTGACATTTCCTGCCACCGTACGGCCGTGAGCCGCGGCGCGTCCGCGCGCGCCCACACACCCGACGACACCTTCCGACAGGAGCCCTGAGCCATGGCCATCGAGGTCCGCATCCCGACCATCCTCCGCCAGTACACCGACGGTCAGAAGGCGGTGGAGGGCAGCGGTGACACCCTCGCCGAGCTGTTCGCCGACCTCGAGACCCGGCATGCGGGCATCCAGGCCCGGATCGTGGACGGCGACCAGCTCCGCCGCTTCGTCAACGTCTACCTGAACGACGAGGACGTCCGCTTCCTCGACGGCATCAACACCAAGCTCGCCGACGGCGACAACGTCACCATCCTGCCGGCCGTGGCCGGCGGCATGGCCTGACCGGCGATGCGGTACGACTCCCCGCTGGCCGCGGTCGGCAACACCCCCCTGGTGCGCCTGCCGCGGCTGTCGCCGTCCGCCGACGTCCGCATCTGGGCCAAGCTGGAGGACCGCAACCCCACCGGCTCGGTCAAGGACCGCCCCGCCCTGCACATGATCGAGCAGGCGGAGAAGGACGGCCGGCTGACCCCGGGCTGCACCATCCTGGAGCCCACCTCCGGCAACACCGGCATCTCCCTCGCCATGGCGGCCAAGCTCAAGGGCTACCGCATGGTCTGCGTGATGCCGGAGAACACCTCCCAGGAGCGGCGGGACCTGCTCGGCATGTGGGGCGCCGAGATCATCTCCTCGCCCGCCGCGGGCGGCTCCAACACCGCCGTGCGCGTCGCCAAGGAACTGGCCGCCGAGCACCCCGACTGGGTGATGCTCTACCAGTACGGCAACCCGGACAACGCGGGCGCCCACTACGCGACCACCGGCCCGGAGATCCTCGCCGACCTGCCCTCCATCACCCACTTCGTGGCGGGCCTCGGCACCACCGGCACCCTCATGGGCGTCGGCCGCTACCTGCGCGAGCACAAGCCGGACGTGAAGATCGTCGCCGCCGAGCCGCGCTACGACGACCTGGTCTACGGCCTGCGCAACCTCGACGAGGGCTTCGTCCCCGAGCTGTACGACGCCTCCGTGCTGACCAGCCGCTTCTCGGTCGGCTCCGCCGACGCGGTCACCCGCACCCGGGAACTCCTCCAGCAGGAGGGCATCTTCGCGGGCGTCTCCACCGGCGCCGCCCTGCACGCGGCGATCGGCGTCGGCCGCAAGGCGCTGAAGGCCGGCGAGAGTGCGGACATCGTCTTCGTCGTGGCCGACGGCGGCTGGAAGTACCTGTCGACCGGCGTCTACACGGCGGCGACGACGGAGGAAGCGATCGAGAGGCTGCAGGGCCAGCTCTGGGCGTGACCAGAGCCCCGCAAGGGGCGCGGGGAACCGCGCGACGAGCCCGCACCGGCCCGCGCCCGCACGACGACCGCTACCTGGTCAGGTGACGGACCTGGTCCCACAGGACCGGGTCCACCACCCCCACCCTGCGCCGGAAGTCCCCGACCGGGACCTCGCACAGCTCGTCCGTCTCCAGGAAGCCCGCCCGTCCCTCGGTGTCGCCCACGGCACCCGGCGGCAACGGCACCACACCGGCCCGCTCGTCCCGGTACCCGCTGGTGATCTTCGCGACGCGCGCCCGCCGCCCCCGCACCGACAGCACCAGACAGGGCCCGTCCGCCCACCAGATCTCCGCCGGCCGCGGCCGGGCACCCTCGTCCCGCCCCCGCGACCGGTTCCCGCTCGGGCGCCGCCGCCCCCAGCCGCACACGAGCACGGCGACGAGCGCGAGCAGCACCACCGCCGCCGGCGCCGGCCACCAGGACGTGTCCGTACGGACGACGTTACCGGCGCACGCCCGCACCCGCGCGCCCTGCACAGCGCCGCCCACCCCCCGCCGTCCAGCCGAACCGGTGACAACACAGGTGAGTTCGCCCACAACGGCGACTGCCGAAGGAGCGACCGCAGGATTTGCGCCGTACGCTCGACGGACCGCACGACCCCCGTTTCTCACCACCCGCCAGCGGAGGTTTCTGCTTCATGAAGCTCACCGTCGTCGGCTGCTCGGGGTCGTTCCCGTCCGCGGAATCGGCCTGCTCGAGCTACCTCGTCGAGGCCGACGGCTTCCGGCTGCTCCTCGACATGGGCAACGGCGCCCTGGGCGAGCTGCAGCGCCACTGCGGTCTCTACGACCTCGACGCGATCTTCCTGAGCCATCTGCACGCCGACCACTGCATCGACATGTGCGCGTACTTCGTCGCGCGCTACTACCGCCACGACGGCGGCCGCTGCGACCCGATCCCCGTCTACGGCCCCGAGGGCACCGAACACCGGCTGACCACCGCGTACGCCGACACCCCGTCGGCGTCCTCGATGAGCGAGGTCTTCGACTTCCACACGGTCAAGCCGTCGACCTTCGAGATCGGCCCCTTCACCGTGCACACCGAGCGCGTGGCGCACCCCGTGGAGGCCTACGGCATCCGCATCGAGCACGCCGGCCGCGTCCTGACGTACTCCGGCGACACCGGGGTGACCCCGGTGCTGGACGAACTCGCCCGCGACGCCGACCTCTTCCTGTGCGAGGCGGCGTTCACGCACGGCAAGGAGTCCATCCCCGACCTGCACCTCAACGGCCGCGAGGCGGGCGAGACGGCGACCCGGGCGGGCGCCCGCCGCCTGGTCCTCACCCACATCCCCCCGTGGACCGACCCCCAGGCCAACCTGACCGACGCGCGAGCGGTGTACGCCGGTCCGGTGGAACTGGCGGTGCCCAGGAGGTCGTACGAGATCTGACCGGGCGTACGCGCTCTCGAGCCGTACGGCATGACGAAGGCCCCCGGAACCTGGTCGGTTCCGGGGGCCTTCGTCATGCCCTACGGGCGGGACTCACGCCTTCGTGAGGTCCTCGACCTCCTCCTCGGGCTCACGGCCCGGCGTGGCGAGGTTGAACTTGATGATCGCGAACCGGAAGGTCACGTAGTAGACCGCGGCGAAGACCAGACCGATCGGGATGATCATCCATGGCTTGGTGGCCAGGTTCCAGTTGAGGAAGTAGTCGATCGCGCCGGCCGAGAAGCTGAAGCCGTGGTGCACGCCCAGCGCCCAGGTGACGGCCATGGACACGGCGGTCAGGACCGCGTGGATGACGTACAGCACCGGCGCGATGAACATGAACGCGAACTCGATCGGCTCGGTGATGCCGGTGACGAACGAGGTCAGCGCCAGCGAGAGCATCATGCCGCCGACGGCCTTGCGGCGCTCGGGGCGGGCGCAGTGCGTGATCGCCAGGGCGGCGGCCGGCAGCGCGAACATCATGATCGGGAAGAAGCCGGTCATGAACTGACCCGCCGTCGGGTCACCGTGGAAGAAGCGCGGCAGGTCACCGTGCCAGACTGCACCCGCGGAGTCCTTGAAGGAGCCGATCTCCTGCCAGGCCACCGTGTTGACGAACTGGTGCATGCCCACGGGAAGGAGCGCACGGTTGATCGCGCCGAAGATGCCCGCGCCGGCCGCGCCGAGCCCGGTCATCCACTCGCCGAAGTCGGTGATGACCCCGCCGATGGGCTCCCACACCAGGCCGAAGACGACGCCGACGGCGGTGCCGATGAAGGCCATCAGGATGGGCACGAGCCGGCGGCCGTTGAAGAAGCCCAGCCAGTCGGGCAGCTTGGTGCGGTGGTAGCGCTGCCAGACGACCGCGGCTATCAGGCCCATGATGATGCCGCCGAAGACCTTGGGGTCGTTGTAGGTGGCGGCGACGTCCGCGCCCTTGGTGACCTTCGCCTCGGTGATCGGGAACGCGGTCAGGACGTTCTTGTAGACGAGGAAGCCCACCAGCGCGGCGAGGGCGGTCGAGCCGTCGGCCTTCTTGGCGAATCCGATGGCGATGCCGACGCAGAACAGCAGGGGCAGGTTCGCGAAGACGGCGTCGCCGGCCGTGGCGAACACGTCCGCCACCTTGCCCCAGCCCAGGCCGTCCTTGCCGAAGACGTCCGGCTGGCCGAGTCGCAGCAGGATGCCCGCGGCCGGGAGGACGGCGATCGGGAGCTGCAGACTGCGGCCGACCTTCTGAAGGCCCTGGAAAAGGCCGGATCCCCACTTCTTCGTGGGGGCCGCCGTAGAGGTGGCGGTGCTCATAGACTTCCTCCATCGGGTGGTGGTCTACACCACTCAGTGGTGTAGACCTGTTGTAGCACGATGAAGGAGGGATAAGGAACCCGCGATTCCTGTCACGGATCGGCTACTTGATGTGGCTGTGACCTAGGTGTTTCCCGGCTCAGACCTTCGCCGCGTCCTCCACTTCCTCCGCCGGCTCCCGGCCCGGCGTCTTGAGGTCGAATTTCGTGATCGCGAAACGGAAGATCGCGTAATACACGGCGGCGAACACCAGCCCGATCGGAATGATCAGCCACGGTTTCGTCGCCAGATTCCAGTTGATGACGTAGTCGATCAGCCCCGCGGAGAAGCTGAAGCCGTCCTTGACCCCCAGCCCCCACGTCACCGCCATCGACACCCCGGTCAGCACCGCGTGGATCGCGTACAGCACCGGCGCGATGAACAGGAACGAGTACTCGATGGGCTCGGTGATGCCGGTCACCAACGACGTCAGCGCCACCGACAGCATCAGACCACCGACCTCCTTGCGGCGCTCCGGCCGCGCGCAGTGCGTGATCGCCAGAGCCGCCGCCGGCAGCGCGAACATCATGATCGGGAAGAAGCCCGAGGTGAACTGGCCGGCGTCCGGGTCGCCCGCCAGGAACATGTTGATGTCACCGTGCACCTCGGTCCCGTCCGGCCTGGTGTACGTGCCGAACTGGAACCAGATGGGCACGTTCAGGAACTGGTGCAGCCCGATCACCAGCAGCGCCCGGTTGGCCACCCCGAAGACACCCGCGCCCCACGCGCCCAGGCCGCTCATCCAGTCGCTGAAGCTCTCCAGCGCGTCACCGATCGGCGGCCACACCCACAGACACAGCGCCGCGAACGCGATCGCCACGAACGCCATGATGATCGGCACCAGCCGGCGGCCGTTGAAGAAGCCGAGCCAGTCGACCAGCCGGGTGCGGTGGTAGCGCTGCCAGAAGAACGCCGCCAGCAGCCCCATCACGATCCCGCCGAACACCCCGGGATTCTGGTACGTGAACGCGCTCACCGTCCCGTCGACCGCCCCCTGGCACCCGATGTTCGGCACCGGCCTCGTGCCCGCCGGACAGTCCTCCGGGAACTGCCGCAGCACGTTGTAGTAGACGAGGAACCCCGCCACCGCCGCGAGCGCCGTCGACCCGTCCGCCTTCTTCGCCATGCCGATGGCCACCCCGACGCAGAACAGCAGCGGCAGCCCCAACGCGCTGTCCAGCAGCGCACCGCCCGCCCCGTTCATCACCTTGGCCACATCGGTCCAGCCCAGCCCGTCCTCGCCGAACACGTCCGGCTGCCCGAGCCGGTTGAGGATGCCCGCGGCCGGCAGCACGGCGATCGGCAGCTGAAGGCTGCGGCCCATCTTCTGCAGGCCCTGGAACACCGAGTTCCAGCGCGCGGGGGCGGGACGGACGGCGTCGGCACTCATGGATGTCCTTCCGAGCGGTTTGGCGACCGTCTGTCAGGTGGTGTAGACCAGTCTGGGACGATGGTGTTGCCGTGACGTCATCCTGCGGTCGACACCGCCCGAACGCTCGCGAAGTTGGGCCGACTGTGGGTTACTGCGACAAAGCGGTAAACCGTGGTGGAAAACGGCGCACATCCTGCCGGATCAGGGAGAAAGAACATGGCCAGCAAGGCTGAGAAGATCGTTGCCGGGCTCGGCGGCATCGACAACATCGAGGAGATCGAAGGCTGCATCACCCGGCTGCGGGTCGAGGTCGGCGACGGCTCGCTGGTCGACGAGGCCGCCCTCAAGGGCGCCGGCGCCCACGGTGTGGTCAAGATGGGCACCGCCATCCAGGTCGTCATCGGCACGGACGCCGACCCGATCGCCGCGGAGATCGAAGACATGATGTGAGCCACGCTCACCGCCGAAGGGGCCCCATCCCACCCAGGGAGGGGCCCCTTCCGCGCACAGGGGGAAGGAGCCCCTCCCCCTGCGGCTAGGCTCGACCCATGTCTCGAATCGACGGCCGCACCCCCGAACAACTCCGCCCGGTCACCATCGAACGCGGCTGGAGCAAGCACGCCGAGGGCTCCGTCCTCGTCTCCTTCGGCGACACCAAGGTCCTGTGCACCGCCTCCTTCACCGAGGGAGTCCCGCGCTGGCGCAAGGGCAGCGGCGAAGGCTGGGTCACCGCCGAGTACTCCATGCTGCCCCGCGCCACCAACACCCGCGGCGACCGGGAGTCCGTCAAGGGCAGGATCGGCGGCCGTACGCACGAGATCTCCCGCCTCATCGGCCGCTCCCTGCGCGCCGTCATCGACTACAAGGCGCTCGGCGAGAACACCGTCGTCCTCGACTGCGACGTCCTCCAGGCCGACGGCGGCACCCGCACCGCGGCCATCACCGGCGCGTACGTCGCCCTCGCCGACGCCATCCACTGGGCCCAGGGCAAGAAGCTGATCAAGCCCACGCGCAAGCCGCTCACCGGCAGCGTCGCGGCCGTCTCGGTCGGCATCGTCGCCGGCGTACCCCTGCTCGACCTCTGCTACGAGGAGGACGTGCGCGCCGAGACCGACATGAACGTCGTCTGCACCGGCGACGGACGCTTCGTCGAGGTCCAGGGCACCGCCGAGGCCGAGCCGTTCGCCCGCGACGAGCTGAACGCGCTGCTCGACCTCGCGGTCGCCGGCTGCACCGAACTCGCGGCGGCGCAGCGCGCGGCGCTCGACACGCTCGCCGAAAAGTAAAAGACGCACAAAAACCGGTGCTCGGCGCGGGCAACCGCGCGAGGTGCCACCGCGTCTTCGAAGGTACGGGCGCACAGCTTCGACCCTGTGCGCCCGGCCGGAACCACCGGGCCGTCCGGCCCGAGCGAGGGAGGGACCGTTCCATGGCCGGAAGCCGCCGACGCCGCACCGCCGCCATCGCCGCCACCCTGGCGGCGGTCGCGCTGACCGCCGGACTCACCACCGGCTGCGACGCCGTCGACAAGGCGCTGGACTGCGTCCAGACCGCCGACGCCATCGCCGACAGCGTCACCGACCTCCAACAGGCGGTCGACGGCGCGGCCAACGACCCGACCCAGCTCGAGGAATCCCTCGACTCGATCGAGAAGAACCTCGGCGAGATCGGCGACAAGACGGACAACGCCGACGTCGGCAAGGCCGTCGACGACCTCCAGCAGGCCGTGGACAACGTCCGCGCGTCCGTCGAGAACGGCGACGCGACCCCCGACATCACCCCGGTCACCGACGCGGCCGGCGAACTCACCAAGGTCTGCACCCCGTAAGGCGGCCGGGCCTCGGCAGGCGGCTCAGGGCGGCCCCGCGATACTGGTCGCCATGACCCGCTTGATCCTCGCCACCCGCAACGCCGGAAAGATCACCGAGCTGAGGGCGATCCTCGCCGACGCCGGACTGCCCCACGAACTCGTCGGCGCCGACGCTTTCCCCGACGTCCCCGACGTCAGGGAAACGGGCGTGACGTTCGCCGAGAACGCCCTGCTGAAGGCCCACGCCCTCGCCCGGGCGACGGGCCTGCCCGCGGTCGCCGACGACTCCGGCCTCTGCGTCGACGTCATGAACGGCGCCCCCGGCATCTTCTCCGCCCGCTGGGCCGGCCGCCACGGCGACGACAAGGCCAACCTCGACCTGCTCCTCGCCCAGCTCTCCGACATCGCCGACGAACACCGCGGCGCCCACTTCGCCTGCGCCGCCGCCCTCGCCCTGCCCGACGGCACGGAACGAGTGGTCGAGGGCCGCCTGCACGGCGTCCTGCGCCACGAGCCCGCCGGCACCGGCGGCTTCGGCTACGACCCGATCCTCCAGCCCGAGGGCGAGACCCGCACCTGCGCGGAACTGACCCCGGACGAGAAGAACGCCATCAGCCACCGCGGCAAGGCGTTCCGGGCACTGGTACCGGTGGTGCGGGAACTGCTCGGGGAGTGAGCCCGGCGAAGGGGGCGTTGGGTGGGCCCGGTGGGACTCGAACCCACGACACACCGGACCTAAACCGGCGCCCTCTAGCCAGCTGGGGTACGGGCCCAACGCCGTTACTCTACTGGTCGCGCGGGTCCCTCATGCGACGTGGTCGGGAGTAAGTCCGCGTCTGGCTGTGACAGGACGGACACAGGTACCTCAAGTTCTCCCGCCGGTTGTCCAGGCCGTCGCCGTTGATGTGGTCGATCTCCAGCACGAGTCTCTTGCCCTGCCAGGTGTCACCGAGGCCGCATTCCGCGCAGACGCGGGGTTCGCCGAGGTCGTCGAGGGCGCGGCGCAGGAGAGCGGTCTTCGTCCTCGGTGCGCCTGGCGGCAGCGCCCGAAGGATCTCGTCGGGGGATCGGCGACGGGGTGAGACGACTCCTCTGCGATGGCCCTGACCGGTGAAGTGGGTGGTGGAGACGCGATGTTCCTCCAGGCTCTGCTTCACCCGCCGGCGGTTGCTGCCGTTGTCCGGCAGACCGAGTGCGCCCAGGAGACCGGCAAGACTGCTCGACGCGGCCGTGGCGGACCTGAGCGCTTCCGCCGGGATGAGCCGTGCGGGCTGTCCTCGTCCTGCCGTGAAGTGGCTGATGTCGATGTCCCAGTGAGCGAGCTTCTTCCGGAGATGGCTGTACAGGCTGTCGCTCGGTGGCACACCCAAGTGGTCGAACAGCTCACGCATGCTGGTCGAGCGGGCCGCCGCCTCGGCGAGGGCATCGCGCGTATAGGCGCTCCTCGGCCGGGTGGGCAGGGGCTCGTGGACGAAGTGGGAGACGTCGATGTCGTAGTGGGCGAGCCGCTTGCGTACGTAGCGCACGGTCTGGCTGGTCAAGGGCGCGTCCAGGCGGCGCAGCAGGTCGACCAGGCTGGTGGCGACGGCCGCCCTGGTGGCCAGGGTCTCGCGGGGGAAGCGCGCCCGGTTCATGTCCGCCTCCGCTTGCGCCCGCGGTAGGTGTCGGTGACCGAGTGGCAGTTGGGACAGAGCAGACGCAGGTTCTCCGGCCGGTTGTCCCACCAGTTCCCGTTGACGTGATCCACCTCGAGGGTGAGCGGTCTGCCGTTCCACTCGGGGCCCGTGCCGCACTGGGAGCAGCACTCCTCCCGCCCGGTCCGCAGCAGCTCCCGGCGGAGCCGCTCACCGGAGATCCGCCCTGCGTCGGGGGTGCCCAGACGGAGGCGGGTGCCAGGCGGCCCGTCGTCCGGAACCGTCCGGACCGGCGCGAAGTGGGAGGTGTCGATACCGAGGGCCGCTACCCTGCGTGCGATGTGCGTCTGGTTGCCGCCGACCTGGGCGAGGCCCAGGTGCCGTACGACGCCGCGCATGCTGCTCGACGCGGCGACGGCGGCGCGCAGGCGCTCTTCCGTGTGGCGGGCCTGGTTCGTCGCGAGGTGGGTGATGTCCACGCCCGCCTCGGCCATCTTCCGGCGCAGGTACCTTCGCGTGCCCGGCGTCGGGCGTCCTCCGCACCAGCGGACCGCATCATCGATGTGCCGTGTCTCGCGAGCCGCCTCTTCGAGCAGCTCGCGGGTGTACCTGGCGCCCATGCCCACCCCCGGATCGGCCAAGCGTTCCCTTCTCGCACGGATCAACGACCCGAGTCGCAGGAGGTCACGCCTGGCCCTTCGGGGGCGCGGGTGGGTCAGATGCCCAGGTCCTTGATGATCTTTGCGACGTGGCCGGTGGCCTTGACGTTGTAGAGGGCTCGTTCGACCTTGCCGTGCTCGTCGACGACGACCGTGGAGCGGATGACGCCGACGACGGTCTTGCCGTAGAGCTTCTTCTCGCCGTAGGCGCCGTAGGCCTCCAGGACCTGCTTGTCGGGGTCGGCGAGGAGGGTGACCTGGAGGGATTCCTTGTCGCGGAACTTGGCGAGCTTCTCGGGCTTGTCGGGGGAGATGCCGATGACGTCGTAGCCCGCGCCGGCCAGGAGGTCCAGGTTGTCGGTGAAGTCGCAGGCCTGCTTGGTGCAGCCGGGGGTGAGGGCGGCCGGGTAGAAGTAGACGATGACCTTGCGGCCCTTGTGGTCCGACAGGGAGACCTCGCGGCCGTCGGCGTCGGGGAGGGTGAAGGCGGGGGCGGTGTCCCCGGGCTGAAGTCGCTCGCTCATCCGGCTAGCGTAACCGGGGGTGCTGACAGTGCGGCGGGACGCTGAGCTGACAGACTGTCCGGAACAGGCAAACGCAGACTTCGGAGGCCGTACGGTGGCGGACACGGCGGACACCAGAACCCCCGCGCAGATCGAGGCGGACATCAAGCGCCGCCGCGAGGCGCTGGCCGAGACGCTCGACGAGATCGGGGTGCGGGTGCACCCGAAGACCATCGTCGGCGATGCCAAGGCGAAGGTCGTCAGCAATATCGATCACACGCTCGGGCGGGCGTATGTGCAGGTCAATCGGGTCGTGACGGACGTCAAGGCCTCGTTCGTCGATGACGAGGGGGCGCCGCGGCTGGAGCGGGTCGTGCCGGTCGCGCTGGTCGCCGTCGCGTTCGTCGGGGTCCTCGTCCTCGGGACCCGGCGGCGCAGGGGCTGAGGCGGGACAGGTAGGTTCGAAGGCGTGAGCGCCAAGAGAGACGACC
The DNA here is from genome assembly GCF_040678395.1 of Streptomyces sp. NPDC052687. Classification (NCBI taxonomy): domain Bacteria; kingdom Bacillati; phylum Actinomycetota; class Actinomycetes; order Kitasatosporales; family Streptomycetaceae; genus Streptomyces; species Streptomyces sp. NPDC052687. Next base: position 21,289 of record NZ_JBFATR010000042.1, read on the forward strand.
AGAGCATCCCACACGACAAGCTGCCCATCCGTATGCTGCACGACCGCGTGCTCGTGCGGCAGGACAACAGCGAGGGTGAGCGGCGTTCCGGCGGCGGCATCCTGATCCCCGCCACGGCGGCCGTCGGCAGGCGGCTGGCCTGGGCGGAGGTCGTCGCGGTGGGGCAGAACGTACGGACCGTGGAGCCGGGAGACCGGGTGCTCTACGACCCCGAGGACCGCGCCGAGGTCGAGGTGCGCGGTGTGCCGTATGTGCTGATGCGCGAGCGCGATCTGCACGCCGTGGCCGCGGACCGGTTCGAGGGGTCCGAGGATTCCACGGGGCTGTACCTGTAGATCCGGCGGATCGGCGGCAAGCGGTACCAGGGGCCGGTGACGACAGCCACCGGCCCCTGTTCCGTGCCCTTCGGCGGTCCCTTGCCGGCGTGGAAGGGCACCCGACGAGACGCGCCGTACCGGGTCAAGGCAAAGACGACGCACCCCGTTGCCGCGACACACGTCTCCCGGAGGTGCCCCATGGCCTGGGTCCTGCTCGTCCTCGCCGGTCTGCTGGAGGTCGGCTGGGCGATCGGCATGAAGTTCACCGACGGCTTCACCCGTCTCGTCCCCAGCCTGTTCACCGGCGCCGGCATCGTCGCCAGCATGCTGCTGCTGTCCTGCGCCGCCCGCTCCCTGCCCATCGGCACCGCCTACGGCGTCTGGGTCGGCATCGGCGCGGCCGGGTCGGCGGTGCTCGGCATGGTGGTGCTGGGGGAGCCGGCGACCGCCGCCCGGATCTTCTTCGTCTGTCTGCTGCTGGTGGCCGTGGTGGGGCTCAAGGCGACCTCCGGTCACTGAGCCCCGCCCGGCAGCGGCGTCACTGTCTGCGAGTGCCGCCCGTCGTGCCCGCCGCCACCCCCGACGTCGTGCCGGTGGTGCCGCCCGTCGTGCCGCCGGTGGTGCCGCCGTCCGCGGCGCCGCCGGTCGTCGCGTCACCGGTCGTGCCGCCGTCACCCGTCGTGCCGCCGTCGCCGGTGGTGCCGCCGTCCCCGGTGGTGCCGCCGTCGGTCGGGGTGCCGCCGGTCGTCGTGTCGCCCGTCGCACCGCCGTCCGCGGTGGCGCCGTCCGTCGCGCCGCCCTGCGTCTGGCCCTCGGTGCCCTCGTCCTCCTCGCCGGTGGCGTCCGGGGAGGCCGCGTCGCTCGGCTCCTGCGTGCCCGGCTCCTCACTGGCCGGCGGGGCGCTCGGGTAGACCCACTCCTCGGAGCCGTCCTGGAGCTCCAGGTTGAACTCGGTGGGCGGCGTGCCCTTCAGGGCGTCCTTGGTGAACTGCGCCCAGATCTCCGCGGGCGCCCCGCCGCCGTTGATCCGGTCGAGGCCCATCGCGCCGTACAGCGACTTGTGCTCGGCGGTGACCGGGTCCTGGCCCATCACGGCGACGACGGTGGCCAGGTCGGGGGTGTAGCCCGCGAACCAGGCGGCGCGGTCCTCCTCGGCGGTGCCGGTCTTGCCGGCGGCGGGGCGGCCGGCGGCGAGCGCGGCCTGTGCGGTGCCGTTCTCGACGACGCTCTGCAGGACCGAGGTGGTGGTGTCGGCGGCGGCGCGGCTGACCGCCTGGCGCGTCTTGCGCTCGGGGAGCCGGATCTCGACGCCGTCCTTGGTGATCTCCTCGATCATGGTGTACGTGCCGTGCTCGCCGTGGTTGGCGAGGGTGGCGTAGGCCTCGGCCATGTCGAGGACGCTGGCCGTGGCCGTGCCCAGCGCGATGGACGGGCCGGGGGACATGTTGGGGGTGCTCTCGGGCAGGCCGAGGTCGATCGCGGTCTGCTTGACCTTGTCGGAGCCGACGTCGACGGCCATCTGCGCGTACACCGAGTTCACGGACTTGTCGGTGGCCTCGCGGACGCTGATGTCGCCGTAGTCGACGTGGTCCTCGTTCTCGGGGGCGTAGTAGCCGCCGTCCCAGCCCTGCACGGGGCGCCGGCTGGTGCCGTCGTAGACGGTGTTCGGGGTGATGGGGCGGCCGTCCTGGGTGGTGGAGTCGTTCTCGACGGCCGAGGTGAACACGAACGGCTTGAAGGTGGAGCCGACCTGGAAGTCGCGGCGGGTGGCGTTCGGCGTGTACTGCTTCACGTAGTCGATGCCGTTGTACATCGCGACGACCTTGCCGGTCTTCGGGTCGACGGCGGCGCCGCCCGCGCGGACGTAGGTGTCGACCTTGTTGTTCTTCTTGTCCAGCTTGTCCATCAGCCGGTCGTTGACCGCCTTCACGAAGGCGTCCTGCTTGGACTTGTCCAGGGTGGTGGTGATGCGGTAGCCGCCCGCGTCGAGGGAGGCCTCGTCGACGATGCCGTTGTCGACCAGGTAGTCCTTCACGATGCGCACCACGTAGCCGCGCTGCCCGGACAGGCCGGTGGAGACGGTGGTCTCCTTCGGCATCGGGAACGTCATCCCGGCCCGCTCCGACCGGCTCAGCCAGCCCTCCTTGACCATGCCGTCCAGCACGTAGTTCCAGCGGGACTCGGCGAACTTGCGGTTCTCCGGGTGCGCGACGACGTCGTACTGGCTGGGCGCGTTCAGCAGCGCCGCCAGGTAGGCGCCCTGGGCGGCGTCCAGGTCGGCGGCGTCGACGCCGTAGTAGGCCTGCGCGGCGGCCTGGACGCCGTACGCGTTGCGGCCGAAGTAGCTGGTGTTGAGGTAGCCCTCGAGGATGTCGTCCTTGCTCTTCTCCTGGTCCAGCTTGATCGCGATGAAGAACTCCTTCGCCTTGCGGGTGAGCGTCTGCTCCTGCGCGAGGTAGTAGTTCTTCACGTACTGCTGGGTGATCGTCGAGCCGGACTGCTTGCCCTTGCCGGTGGCGGTGTTCCACGCGGCGCGCAGCATCGCCTTGGGGTCGACCGCCGACTCCGAGTAGAAGTCGCGGTCCTCGGCGGCCAGCACGGCGTGCTGGGCGTCCTTGGAGATCTGCGCGAGGGTGACGTTCTCCCGGTTGACCTCGCCGTCGCGGGCGAGCTGGCTGCCGTCGGCGTAGAGGAACACGTTGCTCTGCTTGACCGCGAGGGCGTTGGCCGGCGGGATCTTCACCAGCGAGTAGCCGAGGAAGAACAGCCCGCCCAGCAGGAGAAGGCCGATCACGAAGGTGCCGAGCACCATCCGCCAGGTGGGGATGATCCGGCGCCAGCCGGTGCGCCGGGGCCGCTTGCCCTCGCCGTCCCCCGGCTCGCCTCCCGGCCCGCCCTCGTTCGGCTGCTGCGCCTGCGGCTGCGGCTCGTCGCTCATGTCGTGCACGGACTCCTGTTCGCGCGTACGTCTCCGCACGCCTCGTACGTCTGTTGCGCCCCCGCGGATGAAGACTCCCGCGCCGCGCGTTCCGTTCCCGGATCACCGCATCCGGTCTGCCGGAAATCGCCTGGCAGGCCCGGCCGCCCGGCCGCTAGGCTCCTGCGCTTCGGTGCCGGGCGGGCCGGGGAGGGCGGTTGGTGTGGGTGCGGGACGGTTGTACGGCGCCGTCGCTGCTGGGGCTTTCCGACGGTACGCGACGTATCGGGCGGCCACGGCCGCCGGGGTCTTCGCGAACACCGTCTTCGGGCTCATTCTCGTCTACACCTACCTCGCGCTGTGGGACGAGAGACCGCGGCTCGGCGGCTACGACCAGGCGCAGGCCGTCACCTACGTGTGGCTGGGGCAGGCGCTGCTCGCGGCGGCCGCGATCGGGGGCGGCGGGTTCGAGGACGAGCTGATGGAGCGCATCCGTACGGGTGATGTCGCCATCGACCTGTACCGCCCGGCCGATCTGCAGCTGTGGTGGCTGGCCTCGGACCTGGGGCGGGCCGGGTTCCAGCTGCTGGGGCGCGGGGTGGTGCCGTTCGCGTTCGGGGCGGTGTTCTTCGAGGTCGCGCTGCCGTCGGAGCCGCTCAGGTGGGCGGCGTTCCTGGTGGCGGTGGTGCTGGGGGTCGTGGTCGGGTTCGGCATCCGCTACCTGGTGGCGCTGAGCGCGTTCTGGCTGATCGACGGCACGGGTGTGGTGCAGATGTCGTGGCTCGCCGGGTTCTTCTGCTCGGGGATGCTGCTGCCGCTGAACGTCTTCCCGGGGGAGCTGGGGGAGGTCGTACGGGCGCTGCCCTGGTCCTCCCTCCTGCAGGCGCCCGCGGACGTGCTGCTGGGCACGGCGGACCCGCTGCCCACGTTCGCCTTCCAGGCGGCGTGGGCGGTGGCGCTGCTGGCGCTGGGCCGGCTGGTGCAGTCGGCGGCGACGCGGCGGGTGGTGGTGCAGGGTGGGTGAGCGCCCGGTCAGGGACGGGGGAGCGGTTTCCGGCGGGGCTGGGGGCGGGGTCTTCGGCGGAGGCGCGCCCGGAAGCGACGGGGGCGGGGTCTTCGGCGGGGGCGAGCCCGGAAGCGACGGAGGCGGGGGTGCGCCCGGAAGCGACGAGGGCGGGGCCCTCGGCGGGAGCAGGCTCGCGCACGACGGGTCCGGGCTCGTGGCCGGCCTGCGTGCCTACCGGCTGATCACCGCGATGTGGATCCGCTCCACGATGGCCTACCGGGCCTCCTTCGTCATGACCACGTTCGGGAACTTCGCGGCGACCGCGCTGGACTTCGTGGCGATCCTGCTGATGTTCTCCCGGGTGGACGCGCTCGGCGGCTACCCGTTGCCCGAGGTCGCCTTCCTGTACGGCCTGTCCAGCGTCTCCTTCGGCCTGGCCGACCTGGCGATCGGCTCCATGGACAAGCTGGGCCGCCGGGTGCGCGACGGCACCCTGGACACGCTGCTGGTGCGGCCCGCGCCGGTGCTCGCCCAGGTCGCCGCCGACCGGTTCGGGCTGCGCCGCCTCGGCCGGGTCACGCAGGGCGCCCTGGTGCTGACGTACGCCCTGTGGACGGTCGACATCGACTGGACCGCGGCGAAGCTGCTGCTGATGCCGGTGATGCTGGTCAGCGGGGCGGGGATCTTCGGCGCGGTGTTCGTGGCGGGCGCGGCGTTCCAGTTCGTGGCGCAGGACGCGTCGGAGGCGCAGAACGCCTTCACCTACGGCGGCACCACGCTGCTGCAGTACCCGCCGACGATCTTCGGGCAGGAGCTGGTGCGCGGCGTGACGTTCGTCCTGCCGCTGGCCTTCGTCAACTGGCTGCCCGCCGCGTACGTGCTGGGCCGGCCGTATCCGCTGGGGCTGCCGCAGTGGGCGGCGTTCACCCCGCCGCTGGTGGCGGTGGGGTGCGGGGCGCTGGCGGGACTGGCCTGGCGGGCGGGACTGCGGACGTATCGGAGCACGGGGAGCTGAGACATGACCGGGGACGGCGGGAACGGCGGGGACGGCGCCTTCATCGAGGTGGACCGCGTCGAGAAGGTGTTCGAGGTGCGGAAGAGGACCGGGTTCCTCAGGCGGGAGCGGCGGCAGGTGCGGGCGGTCGACTCGATCTCCTTCACCGTGCCGCGCGGCGAGATGGTCGGGTACATCGGGCCGAACGGCGCCGGCAAGTCGACCACGATCAAGATGCTGACCGGCATCCTCACGCCGAGCGGCGGCCGGCTGCGGGTCGCGGGCATCGACCCCTCCCGCGAGCGCTCCCGGCTCGCGCACCGGATCGGGGTGGTGTTCGGGCAGCGCACGACGCTGTGGTGGGACCTGCCGCTGATCGACTCCTACCGGCTGATGCACCGCATGTACCGCATCCCCGACGCCCGCTACCGGCACAACCTGGACCGGTGCGTCGAACTCCTGGAACTGGCCGACCTGCTGGACGTGCCGGTACGGCAGCTCTCCCTGGGCCAGCGGATGCGCGGCGACATCGCGGCGGCGCTGCTGCACGACCCCGAGGTGCTGTACCTGGACGAGCCGACGATCGGCCTCGACGTGGTGTCCAAGGCGAAGGTGCGCCGGTTCCTGCGGGAGCTGAACACCGAGCGCGGCACGACGGTCCTGCTCACCACCCACGACCTCCAGGACATCGAGCAGCTGTGCTCGCGCGTGATGGTCATCGACCACGGCCGGCTGATGTACGACGGTCCGCTCACCGGGCTGCACGAGGCGGGCGAGAGCGAGCGCACCCTGGTCGTGGACCTGGAGCGGGAGCTTCCGCCGATCGACGCGCCGCCCGCGCGCGTGGTGCGGGTGGACGGACCGCGGCAGTGGCTGGCCTTCCCGGCCACGCAGTCGGCGGCGCCGCTGGTGGCGCGGATCGCGGCGGAGTACCCGCTGGTCGACCTGTCGGTGCGGGAACCCGACATCGAGGCCGTCATCGCGCGCATGTACGAGGAGCGGGCGAACGCGTAGTGCGCCGGACCGGGAGTCCGTAGGCTTCTGGACATGACGGACGATGCTCCGGAGCTGCGCGCCTCCGACGCCGATCGGGAACGAGTCGCCGAGGTCCTGCGGGACGCCCTCGCGGAGGGGCGGCTGGACATGGCGGAGTTCGAGGAGCGACTGGACGCCACGTACCGGGCGCGGACCTACGGGGAGCTGGCGCCCCTCACCCGCGATCTGCCGGTCGGCCAGGTCGCCGCGCCGCCCGTGCCGCTCGGGAAGGAGCCGGCGCCCGCCGGGGAGTGGGCGCCCCGGATCGTCGGCGGTGAGGGCACCTCGCGCGGCGCCGTCGCGGTGATGTCCGCCTTTCAGCGCAAGGGACGCTGGACGGTTCCGCGCCGCTTCACCTGCTTCTCCTTCTGGGGCGGCGGGGAGCTGGATCTGCGCGAGGCGGACTTCGCGGCGCCCGAGGTGCAGATCGACTGCTGGGCGATCATGGGCGGGGTGAACATCGTCGTGCCGCCCGGCGTGGAGGTCGTGGTGCGCGGCATCGGGATCATGGGCGGCTTCGACCACAGCGAGGACGGCGTGCCGGGGGATCCCGGCGCACCCCGCGTGGTCGTCTCCGGGTTCGCCTTCTGGGGCGGGGTGGGCGTGGAGCGCAGGGCGAGCCGGTCCGGGCGCCGGCGGCGGGGCCTGCACGGTGGGAATCCGCACGGCGGCCGGGAGCTGGAGGACTGATCCGGGCCCGGGGCCTCCCCAGAGCCCTGTAGCCCTGTAGCCCTGTAGCTCTACGGGCCTACGGCTCTGCGGCCCTACGGACCTACAGCCGGGCCGGTGCCGCGCCCTTCAGGCTCTCCAGGTCGAAGGAGTCCGCCATCCGCTGGTAGCCCAGGTCGCTCGGGTGGAGGTGGTCGCCCGAGTCGTACTCGGGGCGCAGCCGGCGCGGATCGTACGGGTCGCGCAGGGCCTCGTCGAAGTCGGCCACCGCGTCGTAGACCGCCCCGGAGCGGATCGCGGCGTTGATCTCCTGGCGGACGGCCTCGCGCGCGTCGGTGTAGCCGCGGTGGCCGTGGAACGGCATGAGGGTGGCGCCGACGACCTTGATGCCGCGGGCGTGCGCCTGGCGGACCAGGGTGCGCAGACCGTCGAGGATCTTGTCGGGGTCGGCGAGCTCCCGGTTGCGCAGGATGTCGTTGACGCCGAGGTCGATCACGACGACCTTGACGTTCGTCTGGCCGAGGACGTCGCGGGCGAAGCGGTTGAGGCCGCTGGGGTTGTCCGCGGGGCGGCCCAGGCCGTCGTCGAGGACGCGGTTGCCGCTGATGCCCTGGTTGACGACGCTGTAGCGGGGCACGTCCTGCCCGGCCGCGAGGGCCTCGCGGATCCGCCGCGAGAGGACGTCCGTCCAGCGGCGGTTGGCGTTCTCGGTGGAGGTGATGCCGTCGGTCAGGGAGTCGCCGAGGACGACGACGGTGCCGTCGGACTCGTTGCTCAGCACGTCCAGCGCGGTCAGATAGCGCCAGTACTCGACCTCCTCCGTGTACGCGGCGCCGGTGACGTCCTCGGTGACGTCGCCCTCGGCGGCGTAGGAGATCTGCCGGGCGTGCGGGTGGTAGGTGACCGGGCCGGAGGAGGTGGGGGAGTAGGTGGTGACCAGGACGTCGCTGCCGTGCGGGACGCGGATGCGGACGGCGTCGCTCGTCACCTGCCCGCCGGCCGGGACGACGACCGTCGTGTCGCCGCTGAACGTCAGCCGGCGCATCGTCTCCGGCACGGCCGCCGCGGTGGAGTCACCGGCGGCGAGGGCGAGGGAGGCGTGGGTGATGGTCAGCGGGCGCTGGCCGTAGAGATTGGACAGCGTGATGCGGGCACTCGTACCGCCGACGCTCGCGTGGACGACGTTGCGCACCGACCGGTTGGCCAGCCCCGTCGTCTCCGTGCCCGGCTCGGCCGCCGCCGGGGACGCCGCCCAGGAGCCGACCCAGGTGCCGGTGGAGGCGGGTGCGGCGGAGTTGCGCGGGGCGCGCCCCGCGGTGACGGTCTGCCGGGCCGAGCCGTCGTCGGCGGCGACGCCGACGTACAGGGCGGTCGAAACGGCCACGATCAGGGCACTGATCGCGGCCAGCAGGGCATAACCGTGACGCTTGGTCATGCGGGTGTGGGTCTCCTCGGGCGCGCGGAGCCGCCGAGGCTCCGATGTGATCACCTCATGATGCGTCATGCGGCGAAGGGAAGTTGAACGGGACCCCCCTTTGGGCCATCGGCGTTCACGCGTGTGCTTCCCCGACCGGACAGACGCCGGGAACTCCTGTTCCGTTCCAGGAGTCGGTCAGGAAGGGACAATGTCATAGCGGGGTATCGGGAACGGGTGGAGTGGATGGATCTGACGAAATCGGAAGAAACCGACACGTCGCGGCAGGCGGCGGCGCCCGGCGGTCGCGTCCCCGCCTCCGCCGCCCGCGCCATGACCACCTTCAGCGCCGCCGACGAGGAGAAGCAGCGCGGCGTACGCCGGATGAAGCTCACCGCGACCGGCCTGCTGCTGTTCGTCGCGCTGGTCTACGTCCTCGCGGAGGTCGCCGCCCACCACGGCGCCGGCGCCTGGGCGGGCTATGTCGCGGCCGCCGCCGAGGCCGGCATGGTCGGCGCGCTCGCCGACTGGTTCGCCGTCACCGCCCTCTTCCGCCATCCCCTCGGCCTGCCCATCCCGCACACCGCGATCATCCCGAACAAGAAGGACCAGCTGGGCGTCTCCCTCGGCGAGTTCGTCGGCGAGAACTTCCTCTCCGAGGACGTCGTACGGCAGCGGCTGCGCGCCGTCGGCATCGGCAGCCGGCTCGGCGCCTGGCTCGCCGAACCCGCCAACGCCGACCGGGTCACCGCCGAGCTGGCGACCGCCCTGCGCGGCGCGCTGACCGTGCTGCGCGACTCCGACGTCCAGGCGGTGGTCGGGGAGGCGATCACCCGGCGCGCCGAGGTCCAGGAGATCGGGCCGGGCATCGGCAAGATGCTGGAGAAGGTCGTCGCCGACGGCGGCCACAAGCGGGTCGTCGACCTGATCGTGACCCGGGCGCACGACTGGCTGGTGCTGCACGGCGACGACGTGATGGACGCCGTCCAGGGCGGCGCCCCCGGCTGGACCCCGCGGTTCGTGGACCGCAAGGTCGGCGAGCGGGTCTACAAGGAGCTGCTGCGCTTCTGCGCCGAGATGCGCGACATGCCCTCCCATCCGGCGCGCGGCGCCCTCGACCGCTTCCTCACCGACTTCGCCTCCGACCTCCAGTCCGACACCGACACGCGGGCGCGGGTGGAGCGGCTGAAGGGCGAGGTGCTGGGCCGGGGCGAGGTGCAGGACCTGATCGCGTCCGCCTGGACGGCCGTACGGTCCATGATCGTCTCGGCGGCGGAGGACGAGCGCAGCGAGCTGCGGCTGCGGGTGCGGGCCTCGCTGCTGGCGCTCGGCGCCCGGCTGGCCGTGGACCCGAAGACGCAGGGCAAGGTCGACGGCTGGGTGGAGGGCGCGGCGGTGCACGTCGTGACCACCTACCGCGCGGAGATCACCTCCCTGATCACCGACACGGTGGCCAGTTGGGACGCCGAGCACACGACCCGCAAGATCGAGGCGCACATCGGCCGCGACCTGCAGTTCATCCGGATCAACGGCACGGTGGTGGGCTCCCTGGCGGGGCTGCTGATCTATACGGTGTCGCGGGTGCTGGGGGCGTGAGGGCGCGGACGGGGCGTGTGAGGGCGCGAGACGGGGCGTGCTGGCGTGTCAAGGCGCTGGGGGCGCGGGAGAGGGCGGCCGGGGCGGCCGGCGACGGAGGCGCGTGGATGTGAGGGAGGCGTGAAAGCCGCCCGCGCGGGGCACTCGGCCGACACTGTCGCGGCCGTTTCGCCTGGTCGTGACAGTGCCGTGAGTCGGCTGTCTCGACGAGGAGGAGCCCGTGTCCGCCGGTACCGTCACCACCGCAGTCCCCGCCCGCCTGGACAGACTTCCCTGGTCACGCTGGCACTGGATGATCGTCATCGGGCTCGGCACCGTCTGGATCCTGGACGGCCTGGAAGTCACCATCGTCGGCAACGTGGCCGGCCGTATCGCCGAGGAAGGCAGCGGCCTGGACATCACGTCCGCCCAGGTCACCGGCATGGCCGCCGCGCTCTACGTGGCCGGCGCCTGCTCGGGCGCGCTGTTCTTCGGCTGGCTGACCGACCGCTACGGCCGCAAGAAGCTGTTCATGGTGACGCTCGCCGTCTATCTCGCGGCGACCGCGCTGACCGCGGTGTCCTTCGAGACCTGGTGGTTCTTCCTCTTCCGGTTCCTCACCGGCTTCGGCATCGGCGGCGAGTACGCGGCGATCAACTCCGCGATCGACGAGCTGATCCCGTCGCAGTACCGAGGCCGCGTCGACCTCATCATCAACGGCAGCTACTGGCTGGGCGCGGTCGGCGGCTCGCTGCTGTCGATCGTGATGCTGGACACCGCGATCTTCCCCAAGGACCTCGGCTGGCGGCTCAGCTTCGCCCTCGGCGTGGTCCTGGGCCTGGTCATCCTGCTGGTCCGGCGGCACGTCCCGGAGAGCCCGCGCTGGCAGTTCATCCACGGCCAGGGCGAGGACGCCGAGGCGCTGGTCTCCTCGGTCGAACGCGAGATCGAGCAGGAGAAGGGTGAGCCGCTGCCGCCGCCGGCCGGCGAGATCACCATCCACCAGCGCAAGGCCATCGGCTTCGGCATGATCGCCAGGACGGTCTTCGGCACCTACCCGCGCCGCGCCGTCCTCGGCCTGTCCCTCTTCATCGGCCAGGCGTTCCTCTACAACGCGATCACCTTCGGCTTCGGCGCCATCCTCATCACCTTCTTCGACGTGCCGACCGGCCACACCGGCTACTACTTCGCCGTCATCGCGGCCGGCAACTTCCTCGGCCCGCTGGTGCTCGGCAAGCTCTTCGACACGGTCGGCCGCCGGATCATGATCTCCGGCACCTACCTCGTCTCCGGCCTGCTGCTGTTCGGCACCGCCTGGCTCTTCGACCGCGGCTCCCTGACCGCGACCACGATGACCGCCTGCTGGTGCGTGGTGCTGTTCTTCGCCTCCGCGGGCGCGTCCAGCGCGTACCTCACGGTCTCCGAGATCTTCCCCATGGAGACCCGCGCCATGGCCATCGCCTTCTTCTACGCCCTCGGCACCGCCGCCGGCGGCATCAGCGGCCCGCTGCTCTTCGCCGACCTGACCGAGTCCGGCGTCGTCGGCGACACGGTCCTCGCCTTCCGGATCGGCGCGTCGCTGATGTGCGCGGCCGGGCTGGTGGCGGCGTTCCTGGCGGTCAAGGCGGAACGCCGCTCCCTGGAGGACATCGCACGGCCGCTGTCGGCGGCGGCGGAGAAGGCGGGGGAGGAGACGGCTCCGTCGGTGCGGACGGGGACGGCGACGCCGTAGCGCCGCCTTCCCGGGAGGTCAGGCGCCGGTCGTGGACCCCGGGCGGACGATCATCAGGACGGTGACGGCCGCCCACAGCAGGTTGAACACCCCGGTGACCATGGCGAGCCGTACGGTCGCCGCCCTCGGCCCGCCGCCACCACCCTCGCCACCGCCCTCGCCGTCACCCTCGTTACCCTCGCCGTCACCCTCGCTACCCTCGCCGTCACTCTCGCCGCCGCCGTCAGCGGCCTCGAGCAGGGCGCTCTGCCGGGGCAGCACCAGGGCGACGAGGACCAGCGCGGCGAGCGCGGTCAGCGCGATCGACACGATCAGCCAGGTGTCGCCGAGGACACCCATGCTGCTCGCGGTGGCGAACCCGAAGACGGGGACGACGACGCCCAGCACGGCGTAGACCCGGCAGATGCGGTGCAGCAGCCGTACGGTCTCGGCGGCCCGCGGATCACCGGGCGAGGCCAGGGCGCGCCGCGCCGCGGGCGGGAACATGCTGGCGGCGACGGTGACGGGCCCGATCGCGACGATCGCGGCCAGGACGTGGACGGTGAGGAGGAACTTGGTCACGCCGGTGACGGTAGGCGGCACGGGTGATCGCGCAGAAGTGGCGATAGTGCCAGGGTTCAACGGATTCTCGCCAGCGGGAGCCGACAGCCCACCGCCGGCCTCCTCCCTGGTGACGACGGTTGGCGACAACCCGTCGTAGCCCTACGCTCTCGCCATGCACACCGTCGCCGTACTGGCCCTGGACCGGGTGATCCCCTTCGACCTCTCCGCCCCGATCGACGCCTTCGGCTGGGCGCGGCTGCCGGACGGGCGGGAGGCGTACCGGGTGCGGGTCTGCTCGGACCGGGAGGAGGTGGCCGCGGGCGCGTTCACCGTGCGGGCGCCGTACGGGCTGGACGCGCTGGCCGAAGCGGACACGATCATCCTGCCGGGCGTAGAGGACCCGCCGGACCCGCTGCCGCCGGGCGTCGCGGAGGCGCTGCGCGCCGCGGCGGACCAGGGGACGCGGATCGCGTCCGTCTGTGTCGGCGCGTTCCTGTTCGCGGCGACGGGCCTGCTGGACGGTCTGCGCGCGACCACGCACTGGATCGCGGCGCCCGACCTGGCCGCGCGCTACCCGCAGGTGACTGTCGACCCGAACGTGCTCTACGTCGACAACGGCCAGTTCCTCACCTCGGCGGGCGCGGCGGCGGCCCTCGACATGTGCCTGCACATGATCCGCAAGGACCACGGCTCGGCGGTCGCCGCGCACGCCGCCCGGATGTCCGTGATGCCGCTGGAACGGGAGGGCGGCCAGGCCCAGTTCATCGTCCACGATCCGCCGCCGGCGCCCTCCGGCGCGAGGTTCGAGCCGCTGCTGAGGTGGCTGGAGGACAACTGCGAGAAGGAGCTGTCCCTGGAGGACATCGCGGCGCGGGCCGGCATGAGCACGCGGACGCTGAACCGCCGTTTCCGCGAGCAGACGGGGACGACACCGCTGCAGTGGCTGCACCGGGCGCGGGTGCGCAGGGCGCAGTACCTGCTGGAGACGACGGCCCACCCGGTGGAGCGGATCGCGGCCCAGGCGGGCTTCGGCTCCCCGACGGCCTTCCGGGAACGCTTCCGCAGAGTGGTGGGGACGAGCCCGCAGGGGTACCGGAGGGCGTTCAGGTCGGGGGAGGGGGAGCCGGCGTAGGGAGCCGGGGTTGAGGTGCGGGGGCGCCCGGAGTGCGGCGGGACCCGGAGTGCGGCGGCAACTCCGAGGTCAGGGCGGAAACGGAACCTGAGTCAGACCTTGTCAAGTTTCCTCTCCGGAGTTATATAAAAACGCGTAGGGCATCGCACAAGGACAGCGCCTGAAGAGAGGAGTGACCTGTGATGCTCATGCGCACGGACCCGTTCCGCGAGCTGGACCGCCTCGCGCAGCAGGTCTTCAGCACGGCAGCGCGTCCGGCCGCCATGCCGATGGACGCGTACCGGGCCGGGGACGACTTCGTCGTCCACTTCGACCTCCCCGGCGTCGACCCGGAGTCGATCGAGCTGGACGTCGAGCGCAACGTCCTGAACGTCCGCGCCGAGCGCACCTCCCCCGCCCCCGAGGACGCGGAAGTGCTCGTCGCCGAGCGCCCCACGGGCACCTTCACCCGCCAGCTCTTCCTCGGCGACACCCTCGACACGGACCGCATCGACGCCTCGTACGACGCCGGTGTGCTGACGCTGCGCATCCCGGTGGCCGAGGTGGCCAAGCCGCGCCGTATCCAGATCAGCGGTGGCAGCGGCGACCGCAAGCAGCTCAACAGCTGACAGCCCGACAGCTGACGGCTCGACAGCCGACAGCCGACAGCCGACAGCCGACGGCTGAACGGCTGAGCAGCTGAGTGGCTGAACGGCTGAACAGTCGTGCGGCACAGGAGTGCTGAACGGCTGAGAGCTGGGTATCCGAGCGGCGGTGCGGTGCGCGGCCGGCCGCACGGAGACACGGACCGAGGAGAACAACACCCCCGCGGGCCCGGAGGGCAGGGCCGTGGCCCGCGGGGCGGTCACCCCTGTGGACTGGGGACTCTGTGGACTGGAGGAGACAGGAAACGATGACCGTGACGACGACGGAGGACCGGACCACCGCCCCGCTGCCCGAGGCGGGCACGGACGGCTGGCCGGAGCTGATCGACGCGGTGCGGGAAGCGGGGCAGTACGCCACGAAGGCGGAAGCGGAACGCATCACCCGCATCGTCCTCTCCGCGCTGGGCGGGCACGTCACCGGTGACGAGCGGGTGGACCTGGCCCGAGCCCTGCCCACCGAGGCGGCCCAGGTGATCGCCTCGCAGATCCCGGCGACCCGTCCCCTGACCGCCGCGGAGTTCGTGGACTCGGTGGCCACCCGCATCGAGGGCGCGACCCCCGCGACGGCCCGCTGGGACGTCAGCTCGGTCCTCAGCGTCCTGCGGCACAGGATCGGCGAGCCCCTGCTGACCCGGATCCTCACCGAACTCCCGCCGGGCTACGCCCTCCTGTTCGGCGTACCGGAACTGATCAGGGCGGCGTAGTCAGCGCGGTCGCCGCCGCCGGGCGCGCGCCTCCCCGACGTACGCGGAGGAGAGGGCGCCCCCGGCAGCGGCGACCCCGAACAGGAAGACGAGTGGATTGACATACGCCGGCACGTCACCGCTCCCGTAACTCCCCCCGTCACCGGTCTCACACACGAACGCCAGCGGGACCCAGGTCACGTCGTACCCGACGACCCCCGCACCCTCCTCCCACCCGGACGCCCGACAGGGCCGCACCGGCGCGGAGCCGGTCCCCCCGTCCTCCACGTCCATGAGGGCACCGGCCAGCCCCAGCAACCCCCAGCCGTACACCGCGAAGGCCACAGCGGCGGCCAACGCGGCACCCCCGCGCAACACCCCCGAAAGGCCGCTCTCCCGCCCCGGCCCCCCGCCGGCGAGTGTCTGCCCGCCATACCCGAGAAACCCGACCACGGCGATCACACAGACGACGAGCAACAGCAGCCCGAGCAGCAACATCCCCGGAGTCCACCAGCCCCCGGCGCCTCCGACAGTGGCGGACCCCACACCTCCGGCAACAAAATGGCCATAGCACACACGGGGGACACACCAGGGGGACCCATGCGCCACGACCACCTGACCACACCCGACGGCACCCGCCTCGCCTACCGCGTGCACAGCCCCACGAGACGCGCCCCCGCCCAGCCCCCGGTACTCCTCCTCCACGGCCTGGCAGGCCCCATGGCCGAATGGGACGCCCTGACGGAACACCTCCTCCAGGCCGGCCACGAGGTGATCGCCTACGACGCGAGAGGCCACGGCGCCAGCACCCGCCGCCCGCCGACGATGACCCGCTCGGCGTGCGTCTCCGACGCGGTGACCCTCCTGAACCACCTCTCCCTGGCCCCCGCCACCCTCATCGGCCAGTCCCTGGGCGGCCACACCGCCCTCCTGACGGCCGCCGCCCACCCCGACTCGGTCAGTTCCCTCATCCTCATCGAGGCGGGCCCGGGCGGCCCCAACCCCACCCTCCCCACCCAGATCACCACCTGGCTGAACTCCTGGCCCGCCCCTTCCCCTCCCTCACGGAAGCGGAGACCTTCCTGGGCCACGAGGCCTGGGCGAGAGGCCTGGAGCAGCGGGAGGACGGCTGGCACCCCCGCTTCGACCCCACCAGAATGACCGAGGCGGTCACCGAACTGGCCACCCACTCCTACTGGCACCAGTGGTCCCGGATCACCTGCCCAACTCTGGCCGTACGCGGCGAGAACGGCACAATCCCTGAGCGAGAGTCCAGAAGGATAAAACCCGCCGCTCCGACACCCAGTTGGCGACGATCCCGGACGCGGGGCACGACGTTCACTTGGATCAGCCGGGGCTTCTGTATGGGGCGGTCGCGGAGTTCTTGCAGACGCCATAGCCGAACTCGGCAAGGACCTGCTTCCACTCAGCGCAGCTCAAGCAGCATGACGTCATGAAGATCCGCGCCTTGCCAAGGCCGGGCCTCACCGATCTTCCGGTATCCCCAGGACCGATACGCGGCCGATGCAGCGGCACTCTCCGGATGGACATTCAGGAGCACCCGCTCGGCCGTCACACCTCGGAGCAATGTCTCGTGCAGGCATCGAGCGATCCCTTGCCGGCGCCAAGGTTCACGGACGGCCAACTCCATCAGACCGAATGTGCGCCGACCGTCCTCCCGCCGTATCTCGTCCGCCACGGGTTCCGTCAATTCATCCCACCAACCGGTGTTCGGCGGCAGCGGATAGCCGTACGCCATACCGACCGTCTCACCATGCTCCGTACGGGCAAGGGCGGCGGCAAATTCCGGCTTCCGCACTTGCGAGCGAAAGCGCCGGAACGTCGCTGTGACGTCCCCGTCAGTCTCCCGATACGGAGGCTCAGCGAACGCTTCCGCATAGACGAGGGTGAAGGCGTCATCTGCTTGGAGAGCGGCCTCCCCGTCCAGGCGTTCGTTCCAGGGTGACGATCTCTTGCTGCGTCATGCCAAGCCCTCACTCACTGACTCTCCAATGCGGTCCCCGCATTCGCGCGCTTCAGCGCTGTCGATCTTCATCACCATTCGCTGAAACTCTAGGATCCGGCCCAGCAACTTGGGGGAGCGGATTCCGATGCAAACCTCCAGCACCGCGCTCATCTCAGCGCATGCTTCTTCCACTTCTCCCGCATCGAGAAGAACGGCTGCGAGCTTCGCTCGGTACGAGGCGCTGTTTCGGGCCAGATCACCTCCGAAGCCACGTACGGCGGCTCGCAGGAAGGGCACGGCTCGCTTTGGTTGTCGGGCCTGCACATACATATCGGCGGTGGCATAGTCGATCTCGAACGGCCCGACGAAAGCTGCCCATTTGAGGACTTCGCAGTCCGAGTCCGCCCGTCCTAGATGATGCACAGCCCGACTCAGGGCCCGGCGAGCTCCGGACAAGTCCCCGAGGCGCGTAGCCACGTTGGCTTCTCGCAGCGCGATCACCAAGTGGACCGTATGGCCCGCCCCGGCGCGCGTCGCGAGGCGGTGAGCATTCTCGACGGCTCCGGCAGCCTCCCAGCTCCGCTGCGCCTTAAGGGCGAGGAGCACGAGCGTCTCCAATACGGAGATCTGAAGCATCGAGTCACCGACGAGCTGCGCGGCCGTGAGAGCCTCGAGACAGGACGTACGCCCCTGGCCGAAGCGACCAGCGTTATAGCCGTACCAGTCGCGGTGGTCGTGTAGTTCGGCGAGCGGGGTCTGACGCTTGCGGCCTACTCGGCCGGTGTACGAGGCGAAGTGAGGGCTCCAGAGCCGATGTGAGACGTGGCAGGCGGGGAGCAGCGACCGCTGTCCCCCGCTCTCTCACCAAGTGCCTGGTCCCCTTGCGGGAGACCGCGGATCAGACGCCCAGCATGTGCGCGAAGAATCCCAGCTGAGGTTCGTCTGGTGTGCCGACGAGCAACGCCCGGTCGAGCAGGATGTTGTTGTGCTCACAGCTTGTCTCGGGGAGCATCGCGCAGGCGTGGCACGCGGCCAGGTTGGCACCCGCGGACCGTGCCTCGACGCACAGTGGGTCGGCCGAGCACCAGGTGGCGCGCTGCAACGCCGAGCGGAGTGCCTCGGCGAGACGGTCGGGCTTGCCCTGGGCCACCAGTCCACCGAGGCTGCCGGCGGAGTCGCTCGTCGCCGTGTAGACGAGGAGCCCGGCCATGCCAGCGTCCGAGTACAGGCGCTCGCGGAGGGCGGAGGCCGGGTAACCGGCGTCCAGGCTCCACTCGTTGATCAGCACGTGCGCCAGAGTGTGCAGCAGCACCATGCGGGGCGTCGCCGGCGATGGTGGAGCCTCCGCGGGGTCGGTGGCCCGCTCCTTCAGTATGCGATCGTGGTTGGTACGCATGCGCTCCACCCGGGCCGCCACCCGGACCGACCGCGCCCAGTCGTCGAGCCGGCTCTTGTCGAGGCGTACGAAGACGCCCTCGCCGTGCACCTCCATGGCCGGGAGCCAGTCGGTCGGCTTGAGGGACAGGGCCGCCTCGTGGCCCTCGGTACCGGACTCCGGGTCCGCGATGCGGGTGAACGCCTTGAGCGCCCGTACCTCGCGCAGCCGCCTGACCAACATGGGCCTGTCCACGGCGAACGGAGTGAGCACGGTTGGGTCCGTGGCCGGTGGTTCGCACACGAACTGTTCGTCGCGCCCCTTGTCCCGCAGAGCGTTGCCGGCGCACAGCCGCTCGTACTCCTGCCGGCGCAGCGCCTGGTAGCGGTTCGCCGTGCCCGCGTCGAGGTCGCCCGCCTCGACCGGGTCCTCCGTTTGTTCGGCCTCCAGCAGAGCCATGACGGTGTCGACCGAGATCGAGTCGTCGCCACGGAACGCACCCATGAGGTAGATCTCGATCTTCTCGCGGGAGGAGAGAGAACGCAGAGCCTCCCAGTGATCCGCCAACTTGTCCGCCGTACCGTCGCTCCATGGCGGGATGGACAGGGCGGACTTCAACACTGGCTGCCAGACCGACGACGAACCGCGCTGGAGCGTACGGGGCGCCTGAGTGCAGAACTCGGCAGGCGCGTCCTTGAGCCACGGCCGCCTGCCCTCGCAGCGCACCCCGAGGTCGGACAGGGCCGAGCGGCGGAAGGCGCCCTCCATGGACACCTCCGGCGCACCGCATGTGCAAGAGATGAGGACGGAGCGGAGCGAGGCGCTCTGGCCGGAGAACCGCATGCTCATCTCGCCGCCGCAGTGCCCGGTGGCGCCTTCCTCGCGGTTCTTGCGGTGCAGCCACTTCCAGTAGGGGAAGTCGTCGAGGTGGCCGTCCTCGCAGGCGACGACGAACCGGGACGGCACGAGCGGCTCGTCGTCGCAGTCCGTGCACACGTTCTTGCCCGGGGGCGGGTTGAAGCCGCGCACATGCTGGAGCGACTGGCATTTCGGGCAGGAGTGCCACAGCGGGAACCGCCGCACGCGCACTCCGTCCGTGCTCGTGTCCTCGGAGGCCGGAGGCAGCCGGAAGTGGCTCACGCCCAGGACTCGGGCGAGACGGTGCTCGTGGATGATCGGTGCCTCGTCGAGGGACCAGCTCTGGTACGCGTCGTCGATGCCCGAGACGATAAACGACTCGTTGTCGACGGCGATGAGGGCTCCGACCCCGTAGGTGGTGATCATCTGGGAGCGGCGGACCGACCCGCGTCGGGGGAGGGAGAGGCGGGGTGCGGCCGAGTCGCCGTCGTTGCGACGGCGGCGACGCTCGCGGGGCGGGGTCATCGGGAAGCCTCCAGGAAGAGAGCGGATTCGGCGTCGACGTCACGCAGACTCCACAGGGTGGACCAGGCGTCGTTGCCGTCGGACTCGTCGTCGTACGGCTTGAGCAGGGCCGGGGTGTGGTTGCCGCGCACAGGTTCGTACAGCAGTCCGCCATGCCCCCTCGCCATCTCCTCCCACCATTCGACGAACTCGTCGAACGCGTCGGAGCTGTCCTGCAACTCCTCGTCCGCCACCTGGAGGACGCGGTCCGTCAGCAGCGGCTTGATGTCCGTGTACAAGCGATCCAGATACGTGTCGATTCGGCCGGCGGCGTCATTCTCCCTGGCCTCGGGGATGAGGATGCGGGCCAGGGCCACGATCACGGCGTGCAGCCCGCGGTCGCGGGACCGGGCGGAGAACGGCGTGACGGACGTCGACTCCACCTCGCGGTAGAGCGCGGAGTGAAAGTGCAGGAAGCTCTCGTAGTGCGACCGGTCCCGGGCCCGGGCGGCGTTGAGCATCACGGCCACCAGGCCCGGATGGGCACGGCCCACGCGGCTGGTGGCCTGGATGTACTCGGCTGTGGTCTGGGGCTGGCCCATCACCGCCATCAGGCCGAGGCGGTCCACGTCGACGCCGACGGCGATCATGTTGGTGGCCAGGAGGACGTCGCGGACATCGGGATCCGGGTACCGCTTCTCGATCTCCTTGAGTCGGGCGGGGATGAGACTCGCGTCCACCCGGCTCGTCAGCTCCGAGTAGCGGTTGGAGACGCGCACGCCGGTGCCGTCCCGTTCGGCGAGCAGCCGCAGGTAGTCCTCGACGTCGTCGTTCACCTGGAGTTCGGCGGCCGACAGCAGGCGGAGGCTGTTGAAGTAGCCGACCAGCGTCCAGTACGCGTCCCGGACCTCGTCGCTCGTCTCCGCGCACATGGCCTGGTGCAGGAGGGCCGCGTACGTGCGGATGAGGAGGGTGGACTGGCTGGTGCCGGGGGCGAGCAGGCCGACATAGCGGCGACTGGCCTTGATCCTGCGGTCGGTCTCCACGGCGAACCAGGAGTCCCGCGCGTCCAGACCGGCCGGCGGGAACTGGCGTACGTCCCGGTCGAAGAGGTTGCGTCCCTGCTCCCACGCGCGACGGATGGTCGCGGTGGAGGCGATCACCTTCGGGCGGCCGGCAAGGGCGTCGACGGCCGTTTCGTACAGCCCGGTCAGCGTGCCCAACGGCCCGGAGATCAGGTGGAGCTCGTCCTGCACGATCAGCTCGGGCGGCGGCGTCTCGTCGCCGACGCGGTCCCGGTTGAAGAGCGCGGCCGTCTCCTTGCGCCACGGCATGGAGGCGAACTTGTCGACCGTGGCGATGACGACGGTGGGACGGGCCCTGTAGACGGTCTGGTCCACGAGGTGCACGGGCAGGCCAGAGGCGAAGTCGCAGTCAGGGCCGGGGCAGCGGACGTCCATGCGGACGTCGTCCTCGTCCACCGTGTAGTTGTGGGCGTCCAGTGCCGTCCCGCACCAGGGGCAGGCGTGGAGCTGCACGGGGTTCTCCGTCTGCAGGCTCTGCCCTCCGCGGAGTTTCAGCAGCTTTCCCGCGGCGGTCTTCAGGTCGTTGGGCGTGGCCGACTTGCCGACCCACATGCCGATGGAGATGCCCTCGTGGCCCAGACGTTCGGGGGCCGCCCGGCGCATGGACTCCATCGCACAGATGAGAATCGTGGCGCGCTCGAACTGTTGGAGGGTGAGCAGGCGCAGGGTGTACCGCATGAGCACGGTCACGCCGCCGCCGGCGGCGCCCCGGCGCAGTCGGCGCAGGAACGTGGTGAAGGCGATCAGCCCGAGGTAGGCCTCGGTCTTTCCACCACCGGTGGGGAACCACAGCAGGTCGGAGATCCTGCGGTCGGGATGCTTCGGGTCGTTGATCCCGCCAAGGCACAGGAGCATGAACGCGATCTGGAACGGTCGCCAGCGCTGGACCGACAGGTCAGGCGCGCCGTGACGGCCGCCCTTCACCCAGGCGCTGCGCGCACGCTGCTCCGCCATCGCCCGGTTGGCCAGGCGGAAGGCCTCCATGACATCCGGCTTCTTCGCCAGGATCCGGATGCCCTCACGCATGCGACCGAGGGCCTCGCGGCAGGCGTCGAGCTGGTCGTGTGCGGCGTCCTCGTGGGGGGTTCCGGCCAGAGCGGCGGCCTCCGAGGACTTGGCCTGGATCCACTGTTCGTAACCGAGGGCCAGTCCGTGCAATGCGGCGAGAATCTCGGCATCGGGCTTCTCGGCGAGGCCTAGCATGCCGAGCGCCGAGCTGTCGATCTCCGGATTGGAGTCGGTCAGCAGCACCTCGTGCGTGGGCAGGAACTCGGAGCGGATCTCGCTGATCGCGGCACGCTCTATGTCGGTCAGACCGACCGGCGGGGGCGTCCAGTCCCAGTGGGCGGAGCAGCCGTGACCCACCGCGAAGGTGGGGGCATGGCGGTACAGCAGGCGGCTCGCGGCCAGCTCCGGATCGGCGGCGGACACGGCGGGGGAGCGCTCGACAAAGGCGGACGCGCCGTTGGCCGCCCGGATCCGGAGACCGGGCTGGAACAGGGCGAACGCGTCCTGGAGCTCCCGCTCGCCCACGACCTGTGCGTTGATCAGCGTCACCGTGACGGTGACCGTGCCGGACGACGCGTCCGCCGGTCGGACGAGGATGTGCAGTTTCACCTCGCCGGGGACGAGATCCTCCTCCCGAACCGCGGGCCGCGTGACGTCGACCGGCGTGTCCGGAAGCTCCAGCTCCCGACGTCGCCAGTGCTCGCGCTGATCGACCGTGGTCCTGGCCTCAGCACGCCGGGCCGCCACCGTCCGGCCCTCGGCGTCCACGGGGACGTACACGGCGGCTCGCGCGGAGACCACGATCTCGGAGCTGATCTCGGGCGCGACGGCGAAGGTGAGGCCCATGGTCGACGGGCGCCGGTCGCCCGACACGGGCGGTTCGAAGGAAGCGCCGGTGTCCTCGGAGCTGTCGTTGCCCACCAGAGGGGCCTCATCCAGGCCCTCCTGCTCGGAGGCGTCCTCCACCTGCCGCTGGCGGGCCTCGGCGTCGGCGGCCCGGGGGAACAGCACACCGATCGGGTAGCGGGTGATCGGCGCGTCCTGGGTGAGGACCTCGACCGGGTCGTCCCCCGCCTCGACGTCCGGTCCGAGAAGCTCGCGGCGCAGCCGGGCCACCAGTCCCTCGCGAACCCGGTAGTGCTCGGCGTGCGGGCTGGTCGCGTGCGTCATCCCATTTCCTCCCCTGCGCGTCCGCCGCGCCGATGCCTTCCGATTCCGGTGATCCGAGGGGCAATCCACACCCCGTTGCCGCCGAGCCCCGCGTTGGCGCCAGCCGCCGTGCTGCCCGCGACCGTCTCCAGCGTGTCGACCCGCAGACCGACGATCTCCGCGGGCCAGGTGACGTCCCATGAACGCGAGACCGTCTCCACCGCGTACAGGTCCCGGCGGAAGCGCTCAGAGGCCTCGCCGACGACCCGGTCGCGGTGGACCAGGTCGTACGGCGGGCTCTGGTCGGGGCCCACGGGGAGCGCATGGCGCATCCGAAGTGTCACCGCGTCACCCGGACGGACCTGCCCGATCAGATAGGCCTGCGTCTCCACGGCGGACAGGTCCGAGTCGTGCGAACCGGGAGGCTGCTCGCGGTGGACGTCTCCCGGCAGGACCTGGATGCCGTAGCGCTGGTGCTTCTTCCAACCACCCAGGTACCAGCGCCCGGTGGGACGGTGGCGCCGTATGCGAGAGGTGTCGGGGCCGGTCACGTGGTACAGATCCTCGCGGGCCCGGGTCATTGCGACGTAGAGAGCCCGTGCCTCGGCCGGTACATCGAGGTCCTGGTGCTCCTTGCGCAGCTCGGCGATGGAGGGAGGCGCCGGCAGCAGCACCCGGTTGTACTCCAGGCCCTTGGCCCGGTGCACCGTCGAGACGATCAACCGGGCTGTCTCCGGGTCGGCCAGCTCGTCGGGGAACCGTCCCTCGGCCACCAGACGCCCTACGGCGGCCACGTCCACGAAGCCACGCCCGGTGCGCCGGGTCGAGGCACGCAACGAGCGCCAGCACCGCTGCGGATCCACGCCCGCGGGCAGTGGGATGCCCTCGAGCAGTTCCAGGAATCGGCTCTCCGTGAGTGTCGACGACTCGGCGCGGCGCAGCAGTTCGGCGACCCAGTACGGCACGGGTCGGTCACGCAGCGAACGCTTCAGCGCGTGCTCCACCCCGTGTTCATGGAGGAGTTCGGAGACAGCAAGCGCCTGACGGTTGTCACGGGTCAGGATCGCGCAGGTGTCGGGGTAGGCCTTCAACGTCTTCAGCGTGAACTCGTCGGCCAGGTCACCGAGGCCCGGCAGGTCGAGCAGCCGGTCGCGCAGCTCGGCGTGGAGCGCCGCCGCCGCAGCCTCCTGGCCGTTGGAGGAGGCGGCCAGGTTCTGCAGTCGGGGACCGAGAGCGATCGCGGTGCGTGCCTCGGGGCTCTTCGCCCGGAAGTTCTCGGTCAGGTGCAGCTCGACGAGATCGTCGTAAGACGTTCTCAGCCAGGCGAAGAACCTGTCCGTCTCCCCGGCTCGCTCGGAAGGGTCCTCGATCTGGAAGCCGTAGATGCCCTGGGCGGAGTCGCCGACCACGGTGAATCCGCAGGAACGCTGGAAGCGATCGAGGAGGGTCTCCACAAGGTCCCGACGGTCTCCCACCAGATCCTGCGCCTCGTCGATCACCACATGCGAGGGAGCGCCGAGTTCGCTCGCTTCCACCGCGCCCTGCATGATCGCATCCGTGGCCGCGCGGACGCGATCGTCGAAACTGCGGGCCGTCCATTCCTCGTCCGGGTAGGCCGATGCGAGCAACTGGTAGACCCACGCGTCGAAGGTCTGTACGCGCACTTTGCGTGCCCGGTCGCCGTGTCGGGCGATCCTGTCCCGCAGCTCACGCACGGCGGCGCGGGAGAAGCTCAGGACGAGGATCTCGCCCGCCTCCAGCGCTTCCTGGGGATCCTCGTGCCCCACCAGGGCGTCGAGCCGCCGGACCACTGTATGGGTCTTGCCGGAGCCGGCTCCCGCCGTGACGAGCAGGCGGGTGTCCCAGGGGAGGCCGACGACGGCCCGCTGCTCCTCGGTGAGCGGAGGACTGTCGCCATAGTGGTCGGTCACTTGCTGCTCCACAGGTGCTCGAACTGGGTGAAGGCCAGGGCGGTGTCGAAATTCTTGATGTTGTCCTTGACGTTGAGGATCAGGCAGGTCTCCTCGCCGCCGTTGAGGGGGCCGCGCAGGCCGCGCCCGATCATCTGCTGGTAGACGTTGGGGCTGTACACGGGGCGGGCGACGACCACGGCCCGGGTGGCGGGGGCGTCGAAGCCCTGGGTGAGGACGCCGTAGTTGGTGAGGACGCGGATGCGGCCCGCGCGGAAGTCGTCGATGCGTCGCCGCCGGTCGTTGGTCGAGGTGGTGGAGTCGACCGCGGACGCGGTGATCCCGCGGTCGCGGAGCCTCGCCGCCAAGTACTTGGCGTGGTCGACGGAGGTCGCGAAGACCAGCACCGGCCAGTTGTCCGGCATGTCCGAGATCTCGGCGAGGATACGGGCGTTGCGGTCGTGGTCGTCGGCCAACCGCTGCTCGGCAGCCCTGGACAGCAGGCTCAGCTGTTCGGCCCGCTGCTTCTCCTCACGGGTCAGGGTGATCGTGCCGCCCTGCAGGAGGCGGTGCTCGACCTGTGCCAGCATGCCGAGCCGCTGCAACGCGCCGTACGCGTCGCCGTCCGGGAAGACGCCTTCGTCCAGACGCCGGCCGCCGAAGCGGTTGATCAAACGCCGCGTCTCGTCCTGGTTGGTGTTGCGGAACGGTGTCGCGGTGAGTCCGAGGAGATGTCGGTCGGTACGGGAAGGAGTCAGGCCCAGAAGCTCCAGGATTTTGGTGTAGCGGGGCGTGATGGCTGTGTGTGCCTCGTCGACGATGACCAGAGAGGCCTTGCGCAGCCAGGCGTAGGCGTCGGCGGCGAGGCAGTTCGGCTGCTCGAGCTTGGCGTCCGTGGCGACGACCAGCTGCGGTCGGTCCGTGACGGGTGCCGCCTCGTTCGAGGACCACAGTCGGTTGATGGCGAGCGATGTCTCGGCACCCACCTTCTCCCAGACGAACTTCCAGCTCTGCACCGCCTGCTCGCACAACTCCTCAGTCTGGGCGATCCACAGGATCGGCCCGTCGAGCTGCCCCACCTGCTTCACCCAACGGATGACAGCTTCGGCCGTGACGCGCGTCTTGCCCGCGCCGGTGGGCAGGGACAGCATGCCGCGCTGGGGGACGATGCGGTCGAGCATCGTGAACACGTTGGCGGCCAGCCGCTCCTGGTAGTCGTGGAGACGGGGGAAGCGCCGAGGACCGTCCACGTCGATGCGCGGTTCCAACGACGGTGCCCTGAATCCGGCGAAGGCGCTCGGGAAGCGGAGGTCAGCCACGAACGCCACCGCCGTGGATGCCCCGGTGAACGACGTCGGAGCGTGGCTCGGGTAGAGGTTCTGCAAGTCACGGGCATGCACCTGGAGAATGCCGTCCCCGTGCGCGTTGAACGCCATCTGCGCGATGCGATGGCCGTCCGGTTCGGATCCGCCGTTCTCCGCGCGCTCACCGTCCATCAGGCCGACCGGCAGACGGTCGCGCAGGGCCTCGGCGCCCAGCAGCAACAACAGCTTGGCCACCACGTCGTCTGCCTCGCGCACGGCCTTGAGCGCGTTCTTGACCTTCTGGTCCTGCTCCTGACGCTGCTGCGCCTCCAGGACCTGTCGGCAACCGGACTCGCCCATGCGCCAGTGGAGTTCTTTGTCGACGGACAGCAGAGCCTCGAGAGGCGTGGCCGGCTCGAGCACCAGGACCATCGAACCCTGCAGGCTGCTGTTCAACGTTCTCGGCCGCATCCCGTTGGGGGTCCGCGTCACCTCTTCGAGAACCTTGCACCGCTGAAGGGTGTATCGGTCCACCTGCGCACCGCGCAGCTGGCGAAGGGTGGGGTACGCCTCCTTGAGCGGGACCGCCTCGCCCGCCGGCTCGTATCGGATCTCGCGACTGATGACATCGGCGTACGCCAGCATGCCCCACTGCTTGATGAGCAGCGCGGCGTCATCGGCCGACGCGGTCAGCAGGGCGGGCAGCCGCTCGGCGCGCAGGGCCCGGTACTCCTCCTGCGATGAGGCGACGGCGATCTCGCCGTCCGGGCGCGTGCCCCACTCGTCACCGATGCGGCACCGGGTGAGCGTGTCCTCGGGGAAGGCCACCTCCAGACGCGTCAGCAGCACGTACGTGTTGCCGACGAAGACGTCGTCCTCGCTGCGCTGGAGCTTGTCCTGGAGCTGGTCCCAGAAGGCGTCCGGCACCTCTTCGACGCTCGCGGCGAGCCGAAGCTTCCGGGCCTTCTCGACGCTGATCTCCGCGACGGGCAGCACGTCGCTGTATGCAGCGAGCTGGGGTCCGACCGCCTCGGAGAGCGGGCGGATCCCCTGTGAGGTTGGGACGAGACCATGCCGCTTGAGCATCCAGCGCATCGGCGAGGCGACGATCCGGCGGGTGCTGACCAACGCCCCGACCTGCAACGTCCAGTTGTCGACGAGGGCGTCGTCCGGCAGCGCCTTGAGGAAGTTGGCCCGCGCTTCCTCCGAGAGTTCGGGCAGCAGGTGCAACGGCCCACCGATCGCCGCGCCCTCGAGCTTGATCCGGGCGAGTGTGGGACGGGACGCCCGGTCGGGCAGGGTCGCGCAGTACTGCTTGTGCGCGGCCTCGCGGTACTGCTCGAACCACGGCTCGTCCTCGGGCCGATGCCCTCCCGTGGGCCTGTCGCGCAGCCCCACCTCGCGAAAGAAGGCCATGTCGTCCGAGTGGAACCGAGCGTCGACGGTGACCGCGGGATCCGACTCCGCCGTTACGACCGGGCCGGGCAGCAGACAGTCGCGCATCGGGTGAAAGCGCCCGTCCGAGGTGCGAACGTGCAGAGCTGAAAGCGGATCTGGCACCGACCGGATCACCTCGTGCGACAGATTCCCGCTGCCGGCCAGGTGGAGCAGCTCCCAGAACCGGGCCCACTCCTGCGGGCCGTACGAGGTGAATCCCTGCTCCAGGACGCTGACGAAACGGCCTCGGACGTCGGCCTCGCGGATGCCGAGCACGGTGAGGGCGCTCGCGAGCGAGGGGTCGTCGGACAGGCCGCTGTCGATGTAGACGAGGGACTCGCGCAGCCCGTCCTGATCGGTGCGGCGGAACACCTTGCCGACGACGGGAGCCACCATGCCGTGTTCCTCGGTCAGTACGATCCGCGCGGTGCGTGCCTCGTCCGCGAGGGGCGAGGACGACTGGATCATGTCCGCGACGATGCGAACGGCGGTGGCTGACGCCTCGACGGTGCCGTCGGCCACCAGGGCCTCCAACCACTCCCGCAAGGTCGCACGCTCACGCTTGGCCGCCTTGAGGATGTGTCCCACCTTGCCGGAGCGTGTGTCGGTGGCCTCCACGGACGGATGCAGCCAGTTCTTCGGCCGGCCCGGGTACGAATGCCACATCGTCAGCCATCGGACCAGCGACTTGTTGTCCTTGCCGAGCGAGGGGTGGATGCTGAGGTCGCGGGGCACACGCAGCTGCCCGTCCTGGTCCGGCAGCGACGGGCGGTGGGTGGTGGCCTCCCAGATCTGTTCGGTGAGGTAGCGGTCGGCCCAACTGACCGTCTCCGAACCACGGTCTCGTCCGGGAAGGAGCGGAAGGTATGCGGCCGGATCCTCGGCGGGGGCCAGCTCGGGCAGCGACTCGACCACCAGACGGGCGGCGACCCGGATCATCTCCTGGTTGAACGGGGAGGAGTCCAGCAGGTTCTGTCGGTCCTCGTTGGTCTTCCAAGCTCCGTTGAGGATTCCGCCCAGTGTCATTTCGTACTTGGTCGGGAAGAACGACCAGAAGAGCCCGCGCCCCTTGGGGGCCGTCATGAGTCCGGTGTTCGGGTCCCTCTCGTACTCGCGCACGGCCCATGAGATGTCTAGCGAGATTCGGTCGTGCAGCTCCCCCGCGTCGGTGCGCGCCGCGGCGGTCGGCTGGTGCGTGAGCCTGAACACCCTCCAACGATTGATGGAGGAAGGGCGGCCGGTCCGCTCCTCCCGGACGGTGTGGAGCTCTCGGTCACGCTCCACCGTGAGGGTCCGTCGTACGACGGGACGCGGACGGCGGTCCTCAAGGACGACCGTGGCGACATGCGGTGAGAAGAGCTGGAACCCGACGGGGAACTCTTCCCTGCTGCCGGTCGAGGGCCCTCCGTGCATGTCCTGGCCGAGTCGATCGGCGGCTCCGTTGAGCAGCGGCAGGCGCACCACTGTGGTGGCCCAGCCGAGGAGTTCGTCGAGCACGGGATCGGCGGCGCGCTCGGCGGCCTCGTCCAGCGGGCGGGCCATGCGCAGCACCGGAGTTTCGAATTCCTCGCCGAGACGGGCCCTGACCTCGGAAAGGGAACGGATCTGACCCTGGGCCCATTCGCGGTCGAAGCCGAAAGAGCCGCTGCTGCTGAAGAACTGAGGGGTGTCGGTGACGACGAGCACGGACTTCACGCCCACGCCGAACCGTCCGATCTGGCCGCCGCGCTTGCGCGACATGCTCATACGGAGAATCGTCTCGGCCCCTTCGGGGGTGACGGGGGTGCCCTCGTTGGCACAGTAGAGATGGGTGTCCGTCAGAACGACGTGGACGCGGCCGCCGGGCTCGGCGGCAATTTCATCCGCCGCGTTCTGCACGAGTTCGAAGAGCTGCCGGTCGCCGTATCCGCCCTGGGTGATCCGTCTTTCTCCGTTCGCGTGCTCCGGAATGAGACCGGGATCGACGGCATACGTCCTGAGCACGCGCGAGGACTGGTCGAGCACGGTCTTGATCACGGGGGGCAGTTCGGGAGGCACGGGACTCCGATCCTGGACGTCGATCTGTTATGGAACGGCTCGACGAGTGACTCCGTGCTCGACCGGATCACTCGCATGTCGGTCTGTCAGCACGTCTTAGCGAAGGCTCGATGGAGTGGACGCGGCTGTTGGTGTGACGGTTCCGGTGGTTCGCAGCGTATCCCTGGAGAAGCCGAACGTGGCTCCCTTTCGGGAACGGCTATTCTGCACTGCGGCCTACGCTTTCCGGGTCGACGGGAATTGCGGCGGAGAGGGCTGGCGAAGCGGTACGGAGCGGAAGAACAGGCGAAGGGAAAACGGCACACTTCTGCCAAGGCCTCGGAGAAATGTTTCTCCCGATGCGGGTGGGGCCGCTGCAGGGACCGTACTGGGCAGCGTCGGGGGAACGCAAGAGGGATCCGACAGGGTGTTCGTCGATCCGGGAATCCGGGCATTCGAGGCTGAACCCCCTGAATGTGATGAACGTTGCCCGCATTGTCACGACGATGTCCATGGGGTGTGTCAAAGGTGCTTTGACGCGGGGCGAGTTGTCAAAGAGCCCGCTAGGGTGGGTCCTGCCCGACGCAGGTGGAGCAGGACCGGAGAGCAGGTGACCGTGGAAGCAGGCGAGGACTTCGGTCCATGGCTGGCGCGGCAGTTGAAGCTTGCCGACATGACACAGACGGAATTGGCCCAAGCCGTTGATGTGACACGCGCTGCCGTCTCGGCGTGGATCACCAAACGGGCAACGCCCCGTCCCGAGACGATCGAGCGCATCGCTCGGGCCCTGAACACCGATCTGGTCACGATGCACACGCGCACCACCGACACCCATGCCGGCCTTCCGCTCGCCTGGTACCACCGCCCCGGACACGAGGACGGCGGGCGGGAGCTGGGCAACGCCGCCGCGTTCGCGTTCGATGCCGATGTGTCGGTCCTGGCCCGGGAGACCTGTCAGAACAGCCTGGACGAACGGTTGACGGCCAACGGGCGTCCCGTGCGAGTGCGTTACACCCTGCACGAGCTGACCGGGGAGATGCTCACCCGATTCCGCGAGGCCATCCGGTGGAACGACCTCTACCCGCACTACGAGGTGGTGCGCGCGCAGGACCAGAAGGTCGGCAGGGTCATCGACGCGGGACTGCGCGACATGTACGAGCGTGATCGTCTCGTGCTGCTCAGGGTCGACGACTACAACGCGGCCGGCCTCACCGGCGACGACTACGACGACGGCCGCTTCGCGGCGGTCGTGAGGCGACAGCTCGACAGTCACAAGTCTGGTAGTTCCGCAGGTGGTTCGTACGGGCTGGGCAAGGCGACCATATGGGCGACCAGCCGGCTCGGCCTCGTGCTCATCAACTCCACGCTCTCCGAACCGCACGAGGGCCGCACGGAGCGGCGTCTCATCGGGCGCCTGGACCTTCCATGGCGCCAGGTGAACGGCAAGGCGTGCGCAGGACCGGCCTGGTTGGGGCGGCCCGACCCCGACGTGCCGGGAGGCAAAGTGGTGCGCTCTTGGTGGGCGGACGAGGACACCGTCGAATCACTGCACCTCACGCGTGAGAGCGGTGAGCCGGGCACGTCGTTCCTGATCGTCGGGGCGCATGACGTGGCGAGCCTGGCCGACGACAGTTCCGTGCCCGAGGGCGACGAGACCGAGGACCAGGACAGCATCCAGCGAATGCATCGCAGACTCGTGCAGGCGCTGGGGAGGAACTTTTGGGCGGCGATGACCGGAGGGGGCGAGCAGCTGCCGCTCCTGGAGGCATCCGTGCGCACGCTGCGCAACCGAGATGTGCTCATCCCGGAGGAGCGCGTGGACCCCATGGTGACGCAACCTTCCCGCACTCGCGCCCTCAAGGCGTTTCTCGACGGTACGACCGTGGAACAGCGCACGGAGGCCGGACAGGTCGTGGCGACCACCGTGCCCCTCAACCTGCCTGCCAGGGGTGGCGGGCGGGGCTCCCAGGGCGAGCACCGCGCTGTGCTCCTGGTGACCGACGCCGAGGACGCCGACGGCAAGCTCAATCGTGTTGTGACGATGCGCGGCAATCGCATGACGGTGAAGGACACCGCCGTTCCCGGCCTGCCGATTGCGGTCAATCCCTTCCAGGCCGTCCTACTGGCCGGTGAGGCCGCGGGTCCGGAGGCCCCGTTCGCTGCTGAGGCCGAGGAGTTCCTGCGCGCCGCCGAGCCTCCGGAGCACAACAAGTGGGGTCAGACCGAGGAGCTGACGCTCACCTACTCGCCATCTGCGTTCCGGCGGATCAACTCCCTCACCCGGGAGACCAACAAGGCGATCAAGGCGCTCGTGGCCCGACCCAAGCAGGGGGGCGGAGCAGGGGGTGGGCGCCTGTCCCGGACGCTGACCGTCGGCGCGCCGAAGAGGCGGAGGCAGCTCACGGCGGCGACCATGCCCGTGCTGGAGGAAGTGGACGCCCAGGTGTTGGACAACGGTGCCTGGCAGGTGATCGGGGAAATCAGGGTTCCTGCCGGCGGTCAGGACTGGCGCCTCGTGCCGGTCGCCAAGTTCGACGTGCGCTCAGGTCCGCGCCCGACCATCGCGTGGGCCGAGCTGGTGGGGCTGGACAACTGTCAGGCGGTGGACGGCACTCTGCAGTTCGCTGGCACAGGCCAGGCCACCTTCCGAGGAGTTACCGACCCCACCACACACGCTGTTAGGTCGACTCTGAGCGGCCTGATCGTCGAACTGCGCACCGGTGAAGGGAAGCCGCTGTCATGAAGCTGTTCCCATACCCGCGGCTGCGCGGCACGGTCTCGCTGCGGGTGGACGCCGCGCGCGTCAAGGCACCCGAGCAGCCGCGCGAACAGCTCGACTCCCGCGCGCGTTCCGTGATCGAACGAGTCGTCGCGCTGGGCATGGCCGACACGGAGGACTGGGAGTCGGCCACGCTCACCGTCTCGGCGACGATTCCCGCGAAGGCCACCGAGCCGGGCGGACCGTGGTCCGATGTCGCCGTGGTCGCGGTGCTGACGGACCGGAGCACCAACACCCGTGTCACGTCCAGGCTCGTCCCCGAGGCGGAGGGAGGCCGCGAATGGCGTGGCGAACTGCAGCTGCTTCGTTCCGACGTCTTCGACCGTGCCGGCTTGACGGTTCAGGTGATCGCGACTGTCGACGGCGTACCTGGGCGAATCGTCGGGGAGGCGGCGGACGACTGGATCGTCGACGTGCGCAGCGACACCCCGACCCGACAGCAGAGCTTCGACATCAAGGAGGTCGGGTTCGCCAAGGGACCGCGGTGGTTGCAGAGTTTCGTCGACGTCCCTTGGATCGTGACCGCGGCAGGGGCGCTGCCCACCGTCCACATCAACACCGATTTCGAGGGAATGACAGACGTCCTCGCGACCGAGGGACGGGGGGCCGAGGGCCTCGTCAACGAGATGCTGGTGTCGCAGATGGCCGCCGACGTGTGGACCGCCGTGTTCCACGCGGCCATCGGAGACCTGGAGATCGAGGACGACGGAACGCCCTTGTTCCCGCACGGCTGGCGAGGCGAGGTGCTCAGGGAGATGCTCCCCGACGTCATGGCCGATCGGACCCTCGAGGACGCGTTGCGCGAGGTGCACCGCCGACGTGTCGGCGTGGCGACGGGATGGACGGAACTGCAGCCACGCATCCAGTACGCGGCCATGCGTAGGGCCGAGGTGCCCAGGCGGCTCTCGGAGACCGTGCGCGGCTTGGAGAAGCTCAAGCGTGAGGACGAGGCATGACGGAGAGGCCTGATCACCTGCCCGAGTATCTGGCGCGGCTCGCCGACGAGGAGGCGGCACGGTTCATCACGGACGGGTTGCTTTCCGGCAAGGACAACGTTCCCGTCATCGCCCTCAACCAGGCGGCGCAGTCGCTGCCCGAGAGCCCTCGATGGCGACTGCGCGCGGTTCGGGACCTGATCGACGACGCGATGTACTTGCACCGCGACGGCAAACCGACGCACGTGGACGCCTGGCTCGCCCCCCGACTGCACGCGATCCTGCGGCTGACTCGTGCGGAAGCGGCCGATCCCGCACTGTGGAACTACCTGGCTCTCGGTGTCGCACCCGACTTCGTGGTCTGGAGGCACTTCTCGGAGAAGTGGAAGGCGGCCAACGCCCGATCCTTCAAAGGCCCCAACTACAAGCAGGCCTTCGCGCGGCTGTGGTGGTCGGCCGAGCTGTACCGGGACGGGCCCGACTACGAACCCGTCGTCACGGCGTGCGCCAATCAGGACATGCTGAACACCGTGCTGCGGTTGGACGTCATCGACCACCGACCGACTGCGCAAGCGCTGGTCAGGCTGCTGAAGCGCGGTGTCGTGCGGACAGGACGTGAGGTGAACGCCCTGGGCAAGGCCGTCAACGCGGCAGCCGCAACGCTCATGTACGACGTGATCGCACCGGACACACAGCGCGATGCCGGGGCCGTGCGCAGATGGATCGACGAAGGTGAGCAGGGCGTCTCCGTGCCCCATCGTGCCCTGCCCACGGGGCCGGCCGAGGGGCGTGCACCCGACGAGTCGGTGCGGCGCCTGACGGAACACTTCGAGGAGCTGTTCGCGGACGCGCCGGTGCGGGGTAAGGAGGGCAGCGAGGACTGGACCGAGGACGACTGATGGGGAGCGCCGGTCCGAACAACACCCCCCGCCAAGCGAGTGGGAGTGACGAAGTGGCATGGTTTCTGACCTGATGACGCATCAGCGTGGCCTTCCTCACCGCGTAGTTGACGATCTACTTGCCGGTACGGAGGAGAAAGGGTTCAGCAGTTTGGACCCGGAGGGGTAGGGTATGGCGCAACTCGACTGCCTCCCGGCCCCGTTCGTCTCGGCTGGGTACCGAGGCGTCAGTCCGCCAAGAGGTGAGCTGGCAACACCCCGGGTAGGGAGTTGAGTCGCGATGAGCGGTAGTCGCAAGGGGCGCAAGAGGAAGAGGCGGGATCCGGACTGGTGGATCCCGATCCTTCTGGCGGTCCTGTCGACGATTGCGGCAGTCGCAGGATGCGTGAGTCAGGTAGCCGCCCGCTAGGGTGCCGGTGCTCGGCCGTAGTGCTCGTCAAGTGAGTACGACCGGTTGGTGGACGGCCGAACCCACCTGACGTAAAACGCTCCGAATGTGGCCCGGTGCGGATGGCAGTCCGTGCCGGGCCTTCATTCTTGAAGCGCGAGCACTGTTCCCCGCGGCAACCCAGAGCGCCGCGAGTCATCTGAGCTTGGATCCTAAGATTCGCGGAACTGCGACGCAAGCCGCGAGAAGTGGCGGAGCGCGATGTTCCGATTATGAAGCCGCAGCTCAGAGGGGTGGCGGCAAAATCGGCGTGAAACTTGATTTGACATCGTGCGATTGTCAAATACAAGCTTCGAAGGCGCTTTGCGGACAGCCGAGCAAGTCGGAGTGATGCTCGCCGTCTCTGTCGCCAGCACGCTCTCGGCCGGCTCAGCCTACGGCATTCCGCGGAGGGCGCCATGTCCTGAGTCTCTCGACGGCCTTCTGCTTCCGGCTCTCGTCCAGCTCGAGCGCGGTGCACAGGACGTGGACGGCCAGGAGCGGGGGGATCGCGTTGCCGATCTGCTGTGCGACGTCGGTGCCTCGCCAGGGGTACTCGGCCGGGAACGTCTGCAGCAGGCCAGCCTCACGTAGCGAGAAACGCTCCTGCTCCGGGCCGAGTTCGGGTTCGCCGTTCGAGTCGAAGCCCTTCAGGTCGAACACCTTGTTCCGGCGCACCTTGCCAGTGACCGTGGCTGCAGGCATGTCGGAGGTGCGGAGCCCTCGCTTCTTGGGATCACCTCCCGACCCGTAGTTGGAGCGAACGACGAAGTCCGTGGACCGTGTGTCCCTGAGTGCATCGCCCATGGAGACCCATGGATCGCGCTGCTTGCGCGGCTTGGATGTGGGAGGAGGAGTGAAGAGCGGGGTCTGCCCACCCGCCTCGCTGGGCGCCGCGGGCTCCTGCGGAGAGTTACGCGTCGCTCCCTTGTGGTAGCGCTGATGCGTCAGCGGCGGGAAGTCCAGGAGGCCGCCGCGGGTCCCCCGGTATCGGGCGATCAGGACCGCGCGGCGGCGTGTCTGCGGAACGCCGTACTCCTCGGTGTGCAGTATGTGGCAGTCCGCGTCGTAACCCAGCTCGTGCAGGATGTTGCGGTACGTCGTCCACACGGGCAGGACGGTGGGCACCTGTTCCAACACCACCGCCTCGTAGGGCTCGGCCTTGAGCTTCTTCTCGACGATCCAGCGCAGGGGTTGCAGGACCAGACCGGTGCGCTCGTCGGCCCAGGACAGCTCCTCGGCTCGACGGTTCACCTCGGCCCAGGCGCGTTCCAGAGCTCCGACGCTCTGACTCTGTCCCACGTGCTCGGCGAGCTCCTGCACCTCCGTCAAGGCGTTGTGCCCCTCGCGATTGCCCGCCACCGAGTAGGTCTGGCAAGGGGGACCCCCGGTGAGCACCCGCGCCGAGGAGACCTCGGCGTCGAGCGGGTTCACCTTCGCCACGTCGCGGATCGTGGTGGTGCGCAGGCCTGCGGCCTGGCGGGTGGCGCAGGTCGATTCCTCCCATTCCACACCGATTGTCGGCACGTCAAGCACCTCGGCCGCAATGTCCAGGCCACCCGGTCCCGCGAAGAGATCCACGATTACGGGCGATTCGTCCTGGTTTGCATGGGGGTGAGGTGCTGGGGTCATGAGGTGGAAGTGTAGCCGGCCGGCGGGGATGCGAATCCGTTGTTCAGGAGCGAAGCGCATCGGCTATCGCTCTGCCCAGTGCCTCGCCCACCGGCGGAGGGGAAGCGTGGCCGACCTGCCGATATCGGGCCGTCTTCCTGCCGGTGATCTCCCAGTCCGGGGGAAAGCTCTGCAGCAGGGCCGCCTGGTCCACAGTGAGCTTCACCATGCCTTGCCTGCCGAGCTCCGGTGCCCATTCGAAGTCTGGCCCGGGGATCTCGTCGCCCAGCGAGTGGGCGTTCACTCCGAGCCGCTCCCACTGTCGTTTGGATCCGGTCGGGCCCAGATCCGCCCCGCCGCGGCTCTTCGATCCACCGACGAGCGTCGGAGCCACGGTGGTGGCCTGGGCCGCCCAGCGGTCGGCGTCCCTCCAACCGCGCGATCGCATGGAGGCTGCAAGGGCCTCGCCGACCGAGACATGGTCCACCACGGTGGGAGAGGGCGGTCGGAAGGCCGGGAACCACTGCTTCTTGATCGCCACGAGGACCCCCTGCCTGCGGTCCTGCGGCACTCCGAAGTCAGCGGCGTTCAGGATGAACCAGCTGAACTCGTAACCGAGGTGCTCCAGTTCCGCACGGGCGAACTCCCGGAAGCCGCGGAACCGGTCCGAGTCGACGAGCGACGGCACGTTCTCGAGGAGCAGGGCCCGTGGCCCCACCGCGTGGGCGAGGTAGACGGCGGCCCTCAGCAGCCCCTCTTCCTCGCCCGACTCGGCTCGGCCAGCGGTGGCGTTGGACTTCACCCGAGGCAGTCCCGCCGACAGCAGATCGACGTCGTAGCTTTCCGGGTGCTCGCTCGGGTCGAAGTCCAGGAGGTCGGCCCGGAGAACGTTCCAGTGCTGCCGATTGGCCCGCAGGGTTCGGCAGGCGTCGTCGTCCTCGTCGATCAGCAGTCGCGGCTCGAAGCCGGCCCGTTCCAGCCCCAGGGCGAGTCCACCCGCACCCGAGCACACGTCGACAAAGGTCAGCCCGCTCAATGATTCCTCCCCCGTGCCTGTTCGCCCCTCCGCCGCTCGACCGCAGCCGCGACGCGCAGAGCTACGCCCTCTGGTGCCTCATGCTCCCAGAAGCGCAACACCTCCCACCCGGCGGACCTGAGGTGCTCGGTCGTCTCCGCGTCGCGAGCCATGTTGCGGATCAGCTTTTGCCGCCACCACTCCGCGTTCGACTTAGGCTGCGTGGCGTGCTCGGGGCAGCCATGCCAGAAGCATCCGTCGATCAGTACGGCCACCTTGACCGAGGTGAAGGCGACGTCGATCCGGCGTCGGGCCATGCCCGGCACCGGGTACTCGACGCGGTAACGCATGCCGGCCGCGTGGAGCAGACGACGAACCGCCAGCTCGCAGGCTGTGTCCTTGCTGGCTTGCCTGCTCATGCGTGCCGAGACAGCGGGCGACAACGGCTTCATCGTGCTCAAGACGGCTGTGCCTCACGATCGTGGCTCGGTCCGTTCGAATGATCACCGAGTGCCCGGCGAGTCGATCGCGTGGTCGAAGAGACATGGATCGACTGAGCCGTTGCGCCACGGCTGTGCCGTCAATTCCATCACGGCGCTGGGCGCAACCGCAGCAGAGGTCGATCCGGGGTCGATCTAGGCCGTTTCCTTCGGATCATCGGATCGTTGGTCTGGGTGTGTCGTTGACTGACGCCCAGTGGGCACGCATTGAGCCGTTGCTGCCGGACCGG
>NZ_JBFATR010000043.1:0-57443 GCF_040678395.1 Streptomyces sp. NPDC052687
CGCAGCAGCTCCGCCTGGAGCACGGCGCCGGCACCGTCCGTGCCGGCTTCCAGGACGGCGGCCGTCGCGGCGTGCACCGCTGCGGCGGCGGCGCGCTGGTCCTCGGTGGCCGACTCGGGCTCCGGGTGCCCGGTCCGCCCCGCCGCCCCGGCCGGCTGTCCCGTGCGCGGCGGCGCCTCGGACTCCGGTCCCGTGGCGCGCTGCTCGTTCCCGGCCTCGGCGGGTTCGGCGGCCGGGGGGTGCGCGGCGGCCGGGGGATGCCCGGCGGCTGGGGGGTGCGCGGCGGCGGGGGGATGCTCGGCGACCGGCGCGGCGCAGGCCGCCGCCGCGCGGTGCAGGCAGTCGGGGGCGAGCAGACATGCGCAGCGGATCGCGTCCGCGCTGGACACCGCCCCGCCGGACACGTGCAGGACGACGTCCGTCTCGTCGTCGACGGCGATCCGTACGAGGTCGCCCTCACGGACCACCGGGCGGGCCGCGAGCTTGGCGACACCGGCGTCCAGCCGCTTGCGCAGGCGCGGCGAGAGCGCCTCGACGAGTTCGGCGGTGACGGACGGGGCGACCGGAGGCAGATCCGGGCTCATGCGATCTTCTCCCCTACCCAGCGGGCGAGTTCGAGCGGACTGAGAGCGGCGACGGGCATCCCCGCGGCGACGAGCTGACCGGCGACCCCGGTGGAGTAGCGGGGCCGGCCCGTGTCGTCCAGGCTGGCGCAGCCCAGGACATGGCAGCCGGCCGAGACCAGCGCGCGCACCTCGGCGAGCAGACCGCCGAGCGGATAGCCCTCCTCGAAGTCGCTGACGACCACGACGAGGGTGCGCGACGGCACGGTGACCAGCTCACGCGCGTGCCGCAGACCGGCCGCGATGTGCGTACCACCGCCCACGCTCACCTCCAGCAGCAGCGACAGCGGATCGTCCACGTGCCCGGTGAGGTCGATGACCTCCGTGGAGAACGCCAGGAAGTGGGTGGACAGCGTCGGCACGCCCGCCAGCACCGAGGCGGTCAGCGCGGCCCACACCGTGGACGCCTCCATGGACCCCGACACGTCGGTGACCAGGATCAGCCGCCAGTCGGCGCTCCGGCGCGCCCGGGTGCGGAAGACGGGCCGCTCGGGGATCACCCGGACCGTGCCGTCCGGGGCGCGGCGCGCGGTCGCCAGGTTGGCCCGCAGGGTGCGGGGCAGGTCCAGGCCGCCGCCGGGCCGCCTGCTGGGGCGGGGGAGGGCCGTGCCGTGCAGGGCGGGGCGCAGACGGGTGGCCAGTTCCCGGGTCAGCGCGTCGACCAGGCGCCGGACGAGCGGGCGCAGCGCGGCCAGCCGGGCCTCGGGCAGCCCGCCCGCGTGGTGCAGCACGGTCCGCAGCAGGTCCACCGAGGGCCGCACGCTGTCCGCGTCCAGTTCGGCGAGCACGTCCCGGCGGCCCGTCGCGGCGACCGCGGCCAGCACCTCTTCGCGGATGCCCGGCCCGAACAGCGCGGCCAGCTCCTCGGACCACTCCCGCACGCCGGGGTACGGTGCCTCCCGCCCGCCGCCGGTTCCCCGGCCCGTCAGGTCCCCGCGGCTGCCCTCACCGCGTCCGCTGCCGTACAGCTCGTCCAGCGCGGTCGCCAGCGGCGCCAGGGACGCCGGGAGCCGTTCCGTACGGCGGCCGAGGAGCAGGCGCCAGCGGTCGGCGGGGGCGAGGTGGTGATCGTCGGTTCGGGGTGCGGCCGGGAAAGGGGCGCCGACGTCGGCCGTCGTGCCGACCGGCGCAACGGTGCCGCCGGGCTCGGCGCTTGCTGCCGACTTGCCGGCCCCTGCCGGGGCGGCGGTCCGTGCCGGGTCGACGTCCCCCGTCGGGTGGCTGTTCGGTGCCGGCGCGTCCCCTGCCGGGCTGCCGTCCCCTGCCGCGCTGCCGTCCTCTGCCGGGCTGCCGTTCGCTGCCGGGCCGTTCCCTGCCGGGTCTATGTCCTCTGCCGGGCTGCCGTCCTCTGCCGGGCCGCCATTCCCTGCCGAGCCGCCGTCCCCAGCCGGGCGGGCGTCCCCCGCCGGGCGGCCGTCCCCCGCCTGGCCGGCGCTCACCGCGGGCAGGAGGCCCAGTGACCGCAGGGTCTCGCGCGCCGTGAAGTCCGCCTGGGTCCACAGCGCGAGCGCGGCCGGGTCGACGCCGTGCGTGTCGGTGACCCGCTCGGTGTCGAGGCGCTGCTCCACGGCGGCCAGGAGCCGGTCGCGGGCCGCGGGGCTGAGGGTGTCGAAGCCGCCGCGCAGCGCGGGGAGCCGGTCGAGGAACGCCCGGTCGGGCAGCTCGGACACCCGGGCGAGCAGCGGCTCCAGCGCGGGCGCCGCCGCCTCCAGCAGCGGACCCGCGGCGGTCAGCAGCCCGCCGAGCCGGGCGGTCAGCGCGGCGCGGGAGTCGGGGTCGGTGGCCCCGTCGACCCAGGAGGCCACCCGGTCGCCGAAGACCCGCGCGTCCTCCTGCCCCAGGAGCACGCGCACGGCACCGGCGGCACCGCGCATCAGCGGGGAGCCGTCGGCGGCCAGACGGGCCAGCGCGTCGGCGAGCCGGATACCGCCCGGCACGTCCGCTCGGTGGGCCAGTTCGAGCAGGGCACGGGCGTCGGCGGGGTCCTCGGACCCGGCCAGCCCGTCCACCTGCCGTACCGCCGCGGCCGTCAGCAGCTCGGCGACGGCGGCCACCCTCGCCACCCGGCGCGCCTCGGCGTCCAGCCCGGGAACGTGCCCGGCCCGCAGCCGGTCCAGCAGGGCCAGAGCGGCCAGCAGCTCCGGCAGGGTACCGGCCTGGGGCAGGACGTCCGCGACCTCGTCGAGCCGCTCGTCCGCCAGTCCGGGCAGGCCGCACTCCGCCGCCTGCCCGAGCCCCGCGACAGCCTGTGCGGCCGTCGGACCGCCCTCGTCCCGCTCGGCGCGCCACCGCTCCCGCAGGACCCCTTCGGCGGCCTGCGCGGCGGTCACCCCGCGCACACCGGCCGCGGTCAGCATGGCCGCCGTGGCGGGCGTCCACCGCACCTCCCAGCGGGTGGTCAGCGCCTCGGTGCCGCCCGCGCCGACGACCTCCTTGGCCTCCCCGTACGGCACCCCGCACACCGTCAGCCGGCGCAGCAGCAGCTCCCGGCTCCGGTCGAGGCCGGAGCGCAGTGGATCCAGCCGCAGGTCGCGCGAGGTGCCGGAACCCGTCTCCGGACCGGGCAGGCCCAGCCGCGCCACCTCCGCCTCGACCGCCGGGGCGAGACCGCTGCGCGGCGCCTGCGGGGCGGGGCGCCCGCTGCGCGTGCCGACGAGCACCCGCTCCATCGCCCGCGCGACCGCCCGGCCCCGCCCGTACGGCTCGCCCTGCGCGAGCACCGTCTGCACCGCCTCGACCAGCTCACCGCGGCCCGCCGCGGGCAGGCCGCGCAGCCGGGCCAGGTCCGAGGCGAGCCGGCTGATCTCGCGCGCGTCGGCGGGGCCCGAGGGGTGGCCGAGGGCGCGCAGTTCGGCGCAGACGCGGACGGCCGCCCGCGTCAGCGCCTCCTCCAGCGCCGCCGGATCGCCGGCCGCGCGCAGGACCATGTCCTGCCACTCCGGGTCCCGGATGCCGGCCGGATAGCCGGACCGCTCATCGAGGAGGGCGTACGTGTACGGGATCAGCGAGGTCGTCCAGGCGGCATCGGTGCCCGCGGCGCCCTGCCGTGCGACCGCCGGGACGGAATCGGTGCCTGCAGCCTCCCCCCGTACGACCGCCGGAGCGGAATCGGTGCCTCGGGCGTCCCGTCGTACGACCCCCGCACCGGAACCGTCACTTCCGGTGTCCTGTCCCACCAGCGCCGGAGCGTGGAACGCGCCGACCACCACGGCCGCCCGCTCGCCCCGCGCCGTCGCCTCGGCGAGCCGGTCCCGCATCCACTGCTCGCGCCGCAGGTCCAGCTCCGGCACCCCGCCGGAGGCGATCGCGTCCTCGCGCAGCGCCCACCCGGTGAGCAGGGCCGCCCGGCGCAGTGCCTCCGGCGGGGAACCGGGAGCCGTGGCCTCCACGAGACGGTCCCACAGGTCGTCCCCGGGACGCCCCGTCAGCCGGGCCCGCAGCGCGGTGCCCAGACCGGGGCCGCCGGGATGGCGCCCCGCGGTCTGCCGCCCCTCACGCCACGCGCGGTCGGCGAGCGGCAGATCACAGGCGACCACCGGCACCCCGTGCCGGGCGGCCCAGCGCACGGCGGCCAGCTCGGGCGAGAAGTCGGCGAACGGGTAGAACGCCGGCCCCTCACCGCCGCCGTCGCCGGGTGCGGCTGCCAGGGCTACCGGGGCCCGCGTCTCCGCGTGCCCCAGCCAGGGCAGCCACTCCTGCATCTCGGCGGGCAGTTCGACGAGCAGCACGTCCGGCTTCGCCGCGTCCAGCAGCGCCGGCACGGCGGCGGCCAGGGAGGGCGCGTGGTGCCGTACGCCGATGAGGCAGGGCGCGGACGGGCCGGTGAGCGCGGCGAGCGCCTCGTCGGGCGAGAGGCGCGCACCGCCGGGAGAGGGCGCGCCGGTCGCGGCGGCGGGCCCGTGGGACAGGGACACGGTGCTCAGCCCTCCAGGACCGTACGCAGGTCCCACAGGGTGCGCCAGGTGGCGGAACCCTGCTCGGCGCGGCGCCGCACCGGACCGTCCCAGTAGCCGCGCAGCCGGGCGGCGTCCGCGGGGTCGTCCTTGCGGACCACGCCCAGCAGATGCCCCGGCAGCAGGCCGAGCACGTCACGGTCGCCCGGGAAGTACGCCGCCGCCAGCGCGAGCGCCCCGGCGACCGAGACGGCCTCCGCGGTGCTCATCACCGTGGACGGCCGCTCCACCTCCCAGCCCTCCGCCGAGCGGCCCTCACGCAGGTCCCGGAAGGCGGTGACCAGGGCCTCCAGGACGGCGTCGTCGACCTGGAACGGCGCCCCGGCGCGCGCCACGGACGCCTGCGCCTGGCCGCGCACCAGCGCGATCTCCGCGTCGATGTCCCCGATGGGGCCGACCGTCTCGAAGTTGAAGCGGCGCTTGAGGGCCGCGGACATCTCGGAGACGCCCTTGTCGCGCAGGTTGGCGGTGGCGATGAGGTTGAAGCCGGGCG
This sequence comes from Streptomyces sp. NPDC052687, assembly GCF_040678395.1. Classification (NCBI taxonomy): domain Bacteria; kingdom Bacillati; phylum Actinomycetota; class Actinomycetes; order Kitasatosporales; family Streptomycetaceae; genus Streptomyces; species Streptomyces sp. NPDC052687. Next base: position 5,070 of record NZ_JBFATR010000043.1, read on the forward strand.
CCGCGTGCGCCAGGGCGTCCTCGGTGCCCGCCAGTTCGGGCACCGCGATCCGCCGCTCGGAGAGCAACGACACCAGGGAGTCCTGCACTTCGGGCAGGCAGCGCGTGACCTCCTCGACGCGGGCGATGGCGCCCCGCGACATCGCGGTCAGGACGGGAGAGGGCACGAGTGCTTGCCGGCTCGGTCCCTGCGCCAGCAACAGGGCGTAGTTCCAGCCGTACTTCAGCTGGTCCTCGGTCGTTCCCGCCGTCCCCTGCACCACCAGGCCGCTGGTGCCGCACACGGCGGCGGACAGCAGCTCCGACAGCATCGACTTGGCCGTGCCGGGCTCGCCGACGAGCAGCAGACCGCGCTCCCCGGCGAGCGTCACCACGCACCGCTCGACCAGCGCCCGGTCACCGACGAACTTCCCCTCGACCACCAGCCGGCGCGGCACGCCGTCCGGCACCGGCGCGTCGTCCGGCAGCTTTAGGGCCTGGCCGTCGCTGCCCATGACGAACGTGACGACCGCGCGGGGCGTGAGCCGCCACGCGGGCGGACGCGGCCCGTCGTCGTACGCGGCGAGGAAGGCCAGCTCGGTCGCGTACCGGTCCTCGGGCGGGACGATCTGACGGGCCGGGGCGGGGGAGAGGGTGGTGGTCATCGGCTGGGGTTCTTCCGGACGTGGGTGGACAGAGGTCGGGTGCCGGGGTCATCGGCCGACCGTGACCGACCATCGGCCGGGCGTGGGCGGTCATCGGCCGGGCGTGGGCGGTCATCGGCCGGGCGTGGGCGGTCATCGGCCGGGCGTGGGCGGGCGATGGCCGGCGGCGGGCCGGCGGTGGCCGCAGGTGACTGGGGAGCGGCCGGAGGCCGGTCGGTCGCGGTCACCTGCGGCGGCCCTTGCGGGTCGCCCGGGTGGTCAGTTCCTCGTAGGCCGGGGCGTCACCGGCGCGGACGCGGTCCCAGGCGCGCTGGAACAGCTCCGGCACCGGTATCAGCGGCACCGCGCGGGCGTGCGTGCCGACCGGGTAGAGGCCCTGCTTCCAGACCTCGACCGGCAGCGCGGGCGACTTCAGGTCGAGCCAGCCGCACGGCAGGAAGAGGGTGCGTCCGGCGCGCGCCCGCTTGGCCTCGACGACCAGGCCGCTCGCCGCGAGTTCCGCGCGCGCCTTCTTCATGCGGGCCGGCTTCCAGCCCGTCCAGCGGGCGCAGTTGCGGTCCGTCGGGTCGGGCAGGGCCAGCAGCTGCAGATAGAGCGCCGCCGCGTCCTCGCCCAGGCCGTGGGCCCGCGCGACCTCGGCGACCAGGCCGGGCACGCTGACGGCCGGATCCTGGGCGTACCCGGTGGCTTCCCGCGCATCCGTTCCAGCCGCGACCGCGCGGGTGAGGTCCTCGCTCAGGATCGTCCGCAGCGCCCGCATACCGTGGCCCTGCGCCGGCCCCATCAGACCCTCGACCAGCCCGAACACCGGGTCGTCCGCGCTCGTGAGGGCACCCGTGCGGACCAGGACGGCCTCGTGCTCGCCGTACCAGGGCCGCAGCACCAGCGCCTCGCCCACGGCGGTCAGACCCCGCCCGTCGGCACCGCCGGCCGGCGGCATGCCGTACGCCTTGCGCAGTTCCACGGCGGCCGACGTGCCCTTCTCCGTCCACGCCAGGTCCAGGTCGAGCAGCAGCCCCGGGTCCGCGACACGGCGGCGCAGCGCGGTCAGCGCGCCGGGCAGGGCGGCGCGCAGGGGATGCCCGTACGGCAGGGAGTAGGCGAGCCCGGTCAGGGCGGCCAGGGCACGCGACAGGTCGTAGCGGCCCGGCACCGCCTGCGGGTCCTCCGCCACCAGCTCGCCGTCCTTGCCGAGCCGCTGCACGGTGGTGCGGCTGAGCCACGGTGTGCGCTGCGGGTTCAGCACCTCCTCGGCGGAACCCGTGGGCAGCCCGGCCAGCGACTGCTCCCCGGCCAGCTCCTCGGGCAGGCGGACGACCCCGGCGAGCCGCTCGGCCCACACCCGGCCCGCCGCCGCCGTGTCCGGCCCGGCCGTCCACAGGTCCGCAGGGTTCTCGGGCAGCAGCGCGCCGACGAGCGCCGTCCGGTCGTCCGGCGCGAGCCAGCCCAGCAGCGTGTCGCCGAGCTCCTTCTGCCGCGGCTTCAGACCGGTCGCGGCGATCACCTCGTCGGTGAGCTGGGCCGGTCTGCCCGCGACCAGCAGCGCCGCCTGCACGGGCCCCAGTCCGTCCCGCGTCGCGGCGACCAGGGCGGCGGGCGCGTCCGGCTGCCAGGGCGCGGGCCCCTTCTCGCGGATCAGCGCGGTCACCGCGGCCAGCGCGTCGGCCGGGAACACCGGCGGGTACGCGGTCTCCCGCTCCAGCGTGAAGTGCGCGACCGCGCCGAACACACCGGCCGGGTCGTGGTCCAGGGCCAGCCAGTGCACCCGCCCGTCGCGGTGGTCGACGCTCTGGCAGCCGAGGACGACGACGGTACGGCCGTCCCGGCGCAGCACCTGGCCGGCCCGCTCCTGCCCGCTGTGCGGCTCGCTCAGCACGACCTCACGCAGCGCCCCGGCGGACGCGGCCAGGGGCCCTTCCGTGATCGCGTCGAAGAGCAGCAGCAGTGCCTCGCGGTGCGTCGGCGTCACGGTCGGCGACGCGGCGCGGTAGGCGAGCGGGCGCAGCAGCGTGAGCACGGAAGGCCACAGCAGACCGATGAGGGGAACCGTGAACTCGTCGCTGCGCCACCCGCCGGCGGGCCCACCGGTCCCGGTGGCTCCAGCGGTCCCGGCGGCCGTTACAGCCCCGGCGCCGGCGAGCCGGGCGGACTCGGGCAGGGGCTTGCCGTCGGCCGGCTTGCCCGACAGGACGTGGTTCACGGCGCGGATCTGCCGCAGCGCGTTCCAGCGCTGGTCGCTGCCCCACCAGCCCTGGAGGACGACGAGCCCGGCCACGGCCTCGCGCAGGGTCTGGTCGTCGCCGTTCTCGGGGCGGTAGTCGGCGAACATGCCCTCGGCGCGCTTGACGTCCGCCTCCGGCCGTTCCACCGGAGGCGCCACGAACGTGGCGATCGACTCCGCCAGGCGCAGCGCGCCACGCGTGAGACCGGCGACACCGGCGAGCACGTGCGGCTCGGTGAGCGCGGGCAGACAGCGCGAGACGGTCTCCCGCAGGACCTCCTCGGCGGACGGCACGGCGGGCTGCCCGGCGGCGGCCCCCGTGGCGTTCCCGGCCGCGGACGTCCTCCGCGCGGCCCGCGCACGCGCTGTGCCGGTCCCGCCCGCGGCCGCCGCCCCGGCCTTCGCCAGGGCCGCCGCGGCCGCGGCCTTCGCCTGCCGCTCGGCCAGCGCCTGAGCCCCGGCGCGCAGTACCTCGCCCGCCTCGGCGTCGCTCAGCGCCCGCAGCAGCGCCGACGCGGCCTCGTCGCGGGGCCGCAGCGCGTGCCAGAAGTCGGCCGGGGGAACGAGCCGCGTTCCCGCGGCGAACTCCCCGCCGCGCGACAGCGGCGTCACCCGGCCCGTCTCCCGCACGCCGCCGTCGCCATCGCCGTCCGCCGTGAAGAAAGCGATCTGGCGGTGCAGTGCGACGGCGACCGGCTCGGCGCCGCCGGGCAGCCGCAGCGCGCCGAGCGGAACGCCCGGCATCCGGCCGTGCGCCGTCGCCACGGTGACGGTCCGGCCGTCCGGCGTGCCGACGGTGGTGCGGGCCTCGTCGCCCTCGCCCTCGGTGCGCACCCAGCGGCCGAGCACCGTGCCGTCCGTGCCGAACGGGCTGTGCTCGAGACCGGGCTGGAGCGGCAGCACCGAGCAGTGCTGCTGGACCAGGGTGGCACCCTCGCGGATGCCGGTCCGCAGGAACGCGGGCAGCGAGGCGCGCCCGTGCGTGCCGGTGGCCGGGTCGTACTCCAGCCACACCTGCTGCCGTCCCTGCCGGCCCTGGCGCCAGTACGAGGTGCCGTCGCCGAGGACGGGCCGGGCGGGCGGCAGTTCGGTGTCGCCGGCGTGCAGGGCGCGGCCACCGGTGGCCCGGCCGCCGCCGGGCAGCGGGATCGAGGTGTCGCCCGCTTCCCCGCCGCCGTACCAGCGCTGCAACCGCTCGCCGCCGACGGGGAACACCTCCGACGGGCGCGCCGACCAGTAGCCGTAGTGCTTGCCGTCGTGCCACCACATCACCAGCAGCTCGCCGCCGGTGTAACGGAACGACGGGCGCTGCCAGCGGTCCAGGGTCACGGGCAGGCGCAGGTCGTGCTCCAGCAGGATCTCCTGCGGGCCCACGACGATCGCCTTGTCCCGGCGGGCGACGATCAGCGCCGGCCAGGCCTCCTGGACGGTGAGACTGTCGTCGCGGTCGGTGCGGGTCTCCGCGTCCAGCCGCCGCAGCGCCTCGTCGAGGGCGGGCCAGCCCAGTTCGTCCGGGATGCCGGCGCGCAGGGTGCGGCCGAGCAGCGGCGCGAGCTCGACGGCGGCGACCCGGGCGACGGCCTCGGGGCTGATCCGGGCGGCGACCGCGCGGAACGGGCGCAGCCGCTCCAGCGCGGCGCCCACGGCGGGCAGGGTGGTCGCGCCGGCCAGTTCGGCGGCCGCGTCGTCCAGCCACTCGCGCAGCACGTCGGCGAGGACCGGGTGCCCGGCCAGCCCGTCCAGCAGTGCCGGGCCGGGGCGGTGGCCGCTCAGGTTGCCGACCGCGGTGTACAGCAGGCGCCGGCAGTGCGGATGCGCGGCGACGGCCGTGAGGTCCCGTCGCCCCGGCCGGGTTTCCTGCAGCCACTGGCTGAGCGGCAGGAAGACCTTCCCGTCGGCCGCGGGCAGGGTCAGCGGTATGCCCTGCGCGACGCACAGGTCCAGCAGGTCGAGGTCGGCACCGGCCTGCCAGCGGCCGGAGAACAGGTCGACGGGGCGGCCCTGGGCGCGCAGCCGCGGGGCCATGCGCTCCACGAGGGCGAGGGTGGCGGGGGAGAGCATGCTGTACGCGGCGCCGTGCTTGCGGTGCAGCGCCCAGCGGCCGAGCCACTCCGCCGCGTCGACTCCGTCGGTCCGGCCGGAACCGTCCGTCCCGTAAGGGTCGTTCGTCCCGTGAGGGTCGTTCGTCGTCCCGTCCGCCCTCCCGGTCTCGCCGGTCAGCAGCCGTTCGGCGCCGGTCTCCGCGAGCAGCGCCAGCCAGAACTCGTCGTCGTCGAGGGAGCGGCCGAGACCGGCCGGCATGATCTCCAACAGCCGGGCCCGTACGGCGGGTTGCCGCTCGGCCAGGGTGACGAGCGTCGCCCGGTAGGTGTTCCAGAAGGACGCGGGAGCCCGGACCGCCGCGGGGGAGGCGAGCAGGTCGGCGACCAGGGCGCACTCCTCGGTGACCCGGTCCAGGCCCGCGGCCTTGATCAGGGCGCGCGCGTCCTGGGGCAGCGACGCGTACGGCGGCATACCGGCCGCGCAGCGCTCCACGGTCAACTGCCGGAACTGCGCCCAGGCCTCGGCGGGGCTGAGCCGCGCCGAGAGCGCCTTCACATGTTCCTTGAGCGCCTTCACCGTGAGCGCGCCGGCGAAGGCGAACTCCAGGAACACGGCACGCTGCCGCTCCTCGTCCACGGCCAGCGCGTGCACCCGCTCCGCCTCGCGGGCCTTGCCGAAGAAGGCGGCCGCGTACGTGGTGTTGTCGTGCTGGAGGAAGACGCGGGCGGCCTGCTCGTAGAAGGTGGGCAGGAAGTGCGGCACGGCCCGGCCGAGCCGCTCGCCCAGCGCCTCGAAGCCCTCCTTCGCGGTGCCGGGACGGGACTTGGCCTGCCGGGCCAGCCGCTCGACGTCCTTCACCAGCGCCAGCGCGTGGTGGCCGTTCGCCGGGTCGTTGACCAGGGCCCACGCCGGGAAACCCAGTGCCTCGCGGCGCACTTGCCCGACCTCGCTGGTCTCCCGGGCCCGGACCAGTCCGAGGAAGTCCATGGCGAGGTCTTCCGCCTCGCCCAGGGTGCCCGGCACCAGCCGTACGATCGTCCGCTGGTCCAGCGCGGGGTGCGTGTACGTGCGCACGGTCAGGACGTCGGCGTCCTCGCGGTCCGTGGTGCCCGGGGGCAGGATCGCGCCGGCGTCGAGCAGCGCGGCCGACGTGGCGGCGTCGTAGGTGAACCCGTCGTACACCGGGCCGCCGTTCGCGGACCCCTCGTACTCCACTCCGCCGTGGGTGGATCCGCCGTGCGTGATCGCGTCGTTGACCGTCATGCCGCGCGCTCCTCGTCCTCGATGTCGCGCCCGGCATACAGTGCGGCCGCCATACGCATGCCCTCGGACCAGGCAACGGGTCCGATCTGTCCGAGCTTCAGCACCCGGCCGGCCGGGTCGGTGAAGACCAGGGGGCCGGTCTCCGTCTCCTCGTAGCCGTCGTAGTCGCCGACCCACACGCGGGCCTCGACCGTGTGGCCGTCCTCCAGTACGGAGCACACGGCGTGGCCGCCGCGCACGCGGTAGCCGAGCTGGGTCGCCCGGCCGTGCAGGAAGCGCAGTTCCTTGAAGGCGCCTCCCGCGTAGGTCTCGACGGAGGTCGCGTCGGCGTCGAGCGCGGCGGGCCGCCGCCACACCTCGCGGAAGAGCTGCTGGGCGCGCTGTTCCACGCCCAGCTCGACGGCGAACTCCCGCAGGTCCTCCAGGTCGTCGAGGAGAACGGGGTGCGGCAGGCGCACCAGCCGGGGGGTGAGGCGGACGGTGTCACCGTCGAGGTCGACGAGGCCGAGGCCGCGCTCGGCGTCGGCGTCCCGCAGGAACCCGGCGACCGCACCGTCGGCCCCCGTGACCACCACGTCGCGCAGGGCGGCCCGCCACGCCGGGTCCGGCCACACCCGCACCAGGACGGCGAACGGCACCGGCAGCGAGCGCACCATCCACCGCTCCACGTCGGCCAGGCACTGCCGTTCGTGGCGCTCCAGCCACTCGGCGAGCTGACGCAGCCCCACCACCGCCGGATCATCGGCGATCTTCGGCGGTACGGACTTCAACTTCCGCCCGGCCGCGTTGCGGCACACCACCTTGCCGTCGTCGAGGGCGACCTCATAGCCGCCGGCCGACACCCACCCCATCGATGTGCCTCCCGCACCCGCAGTGATCAAGTGACGGGAACTGTAGAGCAGGGCACTGACAACGGGGTTCGGGGGTCAGACGGCGCTCTCCTTTTTGCCCGGGTCTTCGGGGCGCCGGGTCTCCGGGCGCAGGGGCTCCAGGGCTTCTCCTGGCCCGTGAGCCGCTACTTCTCCTCCTCGAAGTCCTCCGACCTGACACCTGCCTCCTCCAGCGCCTCCTGCATGCTGCGGCCGGCGCCCTCCTCGTGCTTCGCCTGGCTGCGCCCCTGGTCGGGGCGCGCGGCCGAGGTGTCCTCGGTCTTCCCCGTCTTCGGGCGGTTCTCGTCGGGGACGGTCATGTCTCTCATTCCTTCGTACGGCCGGGATCCGGTCTTCGATCGACGCGTGCCCGAGTACCCGTCCGAGGGTCTGGCACTGCATAGCGTCGGCGTGCCGGGTTACCCGCAAGGCATGACCAAACCTGACAAAAAGCCCGAATCCGAGATCCGTGAGGACGAGGAGAAGCGCGCGGAGTCCCAGCCCTTCAGCTACCCGTACCCCGAGCGGCGCTCGAACGTGCGCGCCGTCCGGCACATCAGCCGCGCCGAGGCGGACGAGGACAGTGTCCCGGGCGTCCCCGGCGGTTACGGCACCAGCGGTGGCGGCCAGCCCAGCCGTACCAGCAGCGGAGCCGACGAGGCGGACCCCGACCAGCACTGAGAACCACCGAGATCACCGAGAACCGCTGAGAACCAGCGAGAACCACGACGACGCCCTGCACGGGGCCGTCCGCGGCCCCGTCGGGCAGAACGGTCACGGCGCGCATCATGGACGACGACACCACCGACGGCGCGGTCGAACTGCACTTCATCGGCAACGCGACCGTCCTGCTGCGCTACGGCGGACTCACCCTGCTCACCGACCCCAATTTCCTGCACCGGGGGCAGTACGCCTATCTCGGCTACGGCCTGCTCAGCCGCCGCCTCACCGAGCCCGCGCTCGGTCCCGGCGACCTGCCCCGACTCGACGCGATCGTCCTCTCGCACCTGCACGGCGACCACTGGGACCGCCGGGCCCGCCGCGAACTGGACCACACCGTCCCCGTGCTCACCACGCCGCACGCCGCACGCAGGCTCCGCGTGGTGCACCGCTTCCCCCGCACCGCGGGCCTGCGCACCTGGCAGGGGTTGACCCTCCGGCGCGCTGACGACCAGGTGCGGGTGACGGCGCTGCCGGGACGCCACGCGGGGCACCCCGTGCTGCGCGGCCTGCTGCCGCCGGTGATGGGCAGCATGCTGGAGTTCGGTCCCGCCGGAGGACCGCCCAGGATGCGCCTGTACGTCTCCGGCGACACCCTCGTCCACGACGGCCTCGACGAGATCGCCCAGCGCTTCCCGGCCGCCGACCTGGCCATCCTCCACCTCGGTGGCACCCGCCTGCCCGGCGGCTTCGTGGTCACCATGGACGGCGCCCAGGGAGCGGAGCTGGCGCGCCGCCTCGACCCGCGCCTTCTGCTGCCGGTCCACTACGGCGACTACACGGTCATGCGGTCGCCCCTGGAGGCGTTCCTCACCGAGATCGAGGCGCTCGGCCTCGGCGACCGCGTCGTCCACTGCGGCCACGGCCACCGCGCCCGCATCACCCCCACCCTCGGAGCGGCCCCGACGATCCTCTGACGGCGCACACCTCCCGACGACCGCCGCCTGCCGCGGCCAGTAAGCGTCGCTCCTTCTCTTCCCCCACGGCCGCGCCGAACCGTCTGCGAACCGGTTCCCGGGCCCGCTCCCGCACGGGAATCGCCCCGCGTGGGTCCGCCGGACGCGCCGGCGGGCACCTCTCGAACCGTGCACCGCACTCCTGCACCGCACTCAGGGAAGAGATCGATCGTGCCCGCGACCGCCACCACCGCGCAGCAACTGGCCGCCGAGGGCGACCGGCTGCTCGCCGCGACCGGGGGCACCGTTGGTCAGGGAAGGATCGAGTCGACGTATCCGCCGTCGACCCGCAGTGCTCCGCCCGTCGTGGCCGAGGCCTGCTCGGAGCTGAGGTAGACGACCATGTGGGCGATCTCCTCCGGCTCGATCAGCCGTTGGAGCAGGGACTGCGGACGGTGCTCGCGCATGAACCTGCGCTGGGCCTCGTCCCAGGGCAGGTCCCTGTCCACGAGTTCGTACACGAAGTCCTCGACGCCGCCGGTGTGGGTGGGCCCGGCGATGACGGAGTTCACCGTCACCCCCGTGCCCGCCGCCTTCTTGGCGAAGCCGCGGCTCACCGCCAGCAGCGCGGTCTTCGACATGCCGTAGTGGATCATCTCGGCCGGGATGACGACCGCCGAGTCGCTGGCGACGTACTGGATCCGGCCCCAGCCGCGCCCGGTCATCCCGGGCAGGTACTGCCGGGTCAGCCGTACGGCGGCCAGCACGTTCACCTCGAAATAGCGCCGCCACTCGTCGTCGGTGATCTCCAGCGGGTCGGCGGCGCCGAAGACCCCCAGGTTGTTGACGAGGATGTCCACCCGGGGCAGCAGCTCCGCCACCCGGGCCGTCCCGTCCTCGGTGGTCACGTCGGCGGCCACCGGCACCAGGTCGGCGCCGGGTGCCTGCCCGGCCAGTGACTCCACGCTCCGGGCCACTCGCCGCTCGTCACGGCCGTTGACGCCCACCCGGGCCCCGGCCCGGGCGAGGGCCACGGCGATCGCCGCGCCGATGCCCTGGGTGGAGCCGGTGACCAGCGCGGTGCGTCCTGTCAGGTCGATGTGCATGGGGCGGCGGGTTCCCTTCGCGGGCGGACGGATGCCGGGTCAGCGTGGAGCGGGGGGCGCGCACGCCCCGGCGGCCCGGCGCAGGACGGCCTCCGCGTCGGCGACCGTCCGCCGTACGATCTCGGCCGCCGGGAGGACGTCGTGGACGAGCGCCGCGGACTGCCCGGTGAACGGCAGGAACTCGTGCCCCCGTCCGCCGCGCATGGCCTCCAGCAGCCGGGGGCCGGCCTCCTCCGGGTCCACCCGCTCGGGATGCTCTTCGGCCTCCTCGACGAACGGCGTGCGCAGGGAGCGGGGAACGCCGTAGGCGCCCGGCCGGGAGAACGGCGGCAGGTACCGGTCGCTGTGGGCCAGTTTGATCGTGTCCCGCGCGTCGGCGGCGACGATCCGCTCCTTCCACTCCCCGGCGATCCGCATCTCCACCGAGGCGAGCAGCCGGGTACCGATGACCACGCCCTGAGCGCCCAGCGCCAGCGCCGCCGCCAGCCCCCGGCCGTCGGCGATCCCGCCTGCGGCGACGACCGGGATGTCTCCCGCGACATCGACCACCTGGGGCACCAGCACCATGGTGGACACCTCGCCGCCCGCCTCGCCGCCCTGCGCGACGATCACGTCCACGCCCGCGCGTACGGCTTGTCCGGCCTGGTCCACATCCATCACCTGCTGGATCCACAGCACGCCCGCGTCATGCGCGCGCCGCACCAGGTCCTCGGGCACCCCGAGGTGGAACGAGACGGCCGCGGGACGTTCGGCCAGGGTCGCCTCGAACGCCTCCTCGTTCAACGGCCGCAGGGTGTGGTTGATCGCGAACGGCCGGTCGGTCGACTCCCGCATCCGTGCCCACTGACGCCGCAGATCGGGCAGCGGGCGCACCGCCGTGCCCAGACTGCCGAGCCCTCCCGCCTCGCACACCGCGGCCGCGACCTCGACCTGATCGAACGGCCCGAACGGCGCACCGATGACCGGCACCTCGATCCCCAGCACGTCGCACAGCCGCGTCCGCACGGTTGCCACCTCCTCCGGGCACCGCGGACGGGAGCAGCGGGGCCACTGCCGACCATGCTGCCCCGCGGCCCGCCCCGGCGCATGACGACCGCCCCAGCGCCCGATGACCGCCCGCCCTGGCACATGACGACCGCCCCGGCGCCCGACGAACACTCGGGCACATGAAAGACCTCCGGCACATGAAAGACCTCCGGCGCACGACGACCTGCGACGTCTGCGGGCCTACGGCGCTCGGCGTCGTGCCGGGACACCCGTGAGCGCGCCCGTCGTCAGCCGCCGACGACAACCCCGCGTCACCGCCCCACCAGATCACGCTCCTCCCCGTCGGCCTGCGGCAGCAGGACCGCGTGGCCACCGTGGTGGAGAGGGGTGTCCACCCGGACGCGGTGGGTCTCCTGGCCGGCCGTGGCGTCGACGAGGTGGATCTCGCCGTGGCCGCCGCGGGTCACGGCGACCCAGTCGGCGCCGGGTGACGCGGCCACCGCGCGGCGCTGGACGCCCTCCCACGGGGTGCCGCCGCGCCGGGGCGCGCCGTCCATGGCGGGCAGGGGGACACGGGAGACGGCTCCGTCCGCGCTGAGCAGGATCAGCTCGTCGCCGTCGGGATGGACGCGGGCGAACGCCGTGTGGGCGCGCGCGAGGGCCAGGCGGAAGACGAGGCCGGGGCCGAGGTCCGTGCGGGCCGTGGTCCGGGTGTGGAGGTCGTACCGCCAGGCCTGGTTGGTCCACTCCGGCCAGCGCAGCGGGTCCGCGGGGCCGCCGCGCAGCGTCGACCACAGGGCGCGCCGCCGCGGGTCCAGGCGCAGGTACCAGCCGCGGGCGGGCGCCCCCCAGGGGATCACGGGCTCCGTGACGAGGCGGTCGCCCTCCCGGCGCGCCCGGTGCACGCCCTCACCGGTGGCCGCGAACACCGTCGCCGTGCGCGGGTCCTGGGCGTCGCCGTGGCCGTCGCCGGGCAGCGGGAGGCCGGCGACCGGGGTGACGGGCGGGCAGCCGGGGGACGCGGCCATCAGGTCGGTGACGCGCTGGACGGCCAGGGAGCCGGGCTCGCGGTGACGGAGGACGACGAGCGGCCGGTCGGGTCCGAGCACCGTGACACCGGGCTCGCCCGCGCGGGTGCGCACCCGTACGGCGTCCCCCGTGGCGAGATCGACGACGGTGAGCAGGTCCGACCACGGCGCGGAGTTCTTGCCGAGCCCGGTCGTCACGGCCACCCATCGGCCCGAGGGGTCGCTGGCCAGGTGCTCGGCCGGTACCGCCACGGGTATCGCCGCCGCCACGAGTCGCGGGCCGGACGGGTCGAGCACCAGCAGCTCGCCGCGGCGGTCGTCGACACAGGCCACCCGGCCGTCCGGCAGGGCCAGGAATCCGGCGTGCTCGGAGAGATGACGGCCCGGCAGCCGGCCCGCCTCCGCCCCGTCCGGCACGGTCACGAGATGGACGCATCCGTCCACGTGGTCGGAGACCAGGAGCAGCGGTTCGGTCGTCATCGGCGGCCCTTCATCGGCAGATTGAGCGTGTCTGAAAATGATTATCATGTATGGTCGGTGCGTTTCCGGACCACGAGAACACTCAGCACACTCACGACAAGAAACGAGGGCACCGATGCTGCGCTCACCCCTGCGAGCCATACGGCGCGGACTGGCCGCCGTGATCCTGGGTTCCGTCCTGGTGGGATGCGGCGCCTCCGCCGACACCTCGACCGAGAGCGGGGCGGCCACCGGCGACGCGAAGGCCGACGTCACCGATGTGACGGTGGACCCCATCAAGGAGACCCTGCGGCTGACGGACGCGCGCGGCGTGACCGTCTCCCTGAAGAAGAAGCCCGAGCGCATCGTCTGCCTGGTGGCGCTCTGCGACGACATCCTGACCGAGCTGGGCATCGTCCCCGTCGCCACCAACAGCCAACTCCTCGCCCAGCCGGGCTTCCTGGGGGAGAAGAAGGCGAAGGAGGTCGCGGTCGTCCCCGGCGGGTTCATCGCCCCCGAGGTCGAGGCGATCCTCTCCCACAAGCCCGACCTGGTGATCGGGCTCGAGGACACCCACGGCAAGCTCGCCCCCGCGCTGAAGGGCGCCACCACCTTCTGGCCCATGCAGCCCGCCAAGTGGCAGGACAGCGTGGGCTATCTGCGCGACGTCGCCGCCCTCACGGGCCGCACCGCCGAGGGTGAGAAGGCGGAGAAGGCCTTCCGCGTCAAACTCGCCGCCGCCGAGCGGAAGAAGAGCGACAAGACCGCGCTGATCATCTACGGCAGCGACGAGAACTTCGGCGTCGCCACCCCCGGCACCGACGTGGTCGCGGGCCTGTTCCCGAAGCTCGCCGAGTACCCCTGGAAGTCCCGCGGCGTCGAGGGCAGTTACAGCCTCGAGGAAATCCTCGCGAGGGACGTCGACGTGCTGTTCGTCGAGACGATGAGCTTCGGCGAACCGGACGGCAAGCTGTCCGAGAAGCTGGCGAAGAACCCGCTGTGGGGCAAGATCCCGGCCGTGAAGAACGGCGACGTCCACGAGGTCGACTCCGAGGTGTGGGCCAAGGGACGCGGCACCCGCTCACTGGGCCTCGTCCTCGACGAGGCCGTGGCCGCGCTGCGGTGAGCACGCCCACCCACACCACGGCACCGGCGGAGGCCCCCTCCGCCGGTGCCGGCGCGCCGGAGCGGCGGCCGGGGGCCCGGCGCTGGACCCAGGCGGCGGCCCTGACCGCCCTGCTCGCACTCGCGGCATGGTGCGCGCTGTGCCTCGGCACGCCCTACGTCCCGCTCCACCGGCTGTTCGGCGGCGACGAGATCACCCGCGTCGTCGTCACCGAACTGCGGGTGCCCCGGCTGGTCCTCGCGCTCGTCGCCGGGGCCTGCCTGGGCGCGGCGGGACTGGTCCTGCAGGAAGCGCTGCGCAACCCGCTGGCCGTCCCCGAGATGCTGGGCGTGTCCTCGGGCGCCGCCCTCGGCGTCGCCGCGCCCCTGGTGCTGGCGGTCACGCTTCCGGCGGCCGTCCAGCCCCTGCTGGCCATCGCCGGGGCCGCGCTCGGCGGCGGACTGACCCTGCTCGCGGCCGGACTCGGGCGCAGCCCCTCCGCCGTCCTGCTCACCGGGGCCGCGGTCGCCGCCGCGTTGCAGGCCGCGCTGCTCGTGCTCATGGTGATGGCCGACCAGCTCGACCTCCAGCTGATCTACCGCTACCTGCTCGGCTCGCTGTCCGCGCGCACCTGGGACGACGTGACCGGGCTGTGGCCGTGGCTGTTGATCGCCGTCCCCGCGCTCGTGCTGTGCGCCCCGGTCCTCGCGGTGCTGCGGCTCGGCGACGACGACGCGGAGGCGCTGGGCGTGCGGGTGCGCCGGGCCCGGTTCACGGCGCTCGCGGTCGCCGTCGTACTGATCGCCCCGGTGACCGCCGTGTGCGGCCCGGTGGCCTGGGTCGGCTTCCTCGCCCCGCACCTGGCCCGGCGCCTCAACCCCCGCTCCGACGCGGTGCGCTGGCTGCCCTGGTCGGCGGCGTGGGGCGCGGCCGTGGTGGCCGTCGCCGACGTTCCGGCCCGGCTCGCCCTGGCCCCCACCGAAACCCCCGCCGGCGCCTGGACGGCCCTGCTCGGCGTCCCGGCCGGGGTGGCACTGCTGCGGAGGGCGCGATGACGGCACGGATACTCGGCACGCCCGCCAGGGGACGCGTCGTGGCCCGGCGCTACGGCGTGCTGGGCGCGCTGCTCCTGCTGGCCGCGGGCGCCGCCCTGCTCGCCGGGCGGGCGATGTCCCCGGGCGTGGTCTGGGACGTACTGACCGGCGGCGGTGAGCCGCTGGACCGCCACGTGCTGTTCGAACTGCGCCTGCCCCGCCTGCTGGTGTCCCTCGGCGCGGGCGCCTGTCTCGGCGTGGCCGGTCTCGTCCTGCAGTCGGCGCTGCGCAATCCGCTCGCCGGTCCGGAGGTCACGGGCGTCACACCGGGCGCGGTGCTCGGGGCGGTCGCCGCGACGGGACTCGGACTCGCGGGCTGGCAGTCGCCGTTCGCCGTGGTCGTCGCCTCGTGCCTGGGGGGCTGCGCCGGGGCGGGGCTGCTGTGGCTGCTGACCGGGCGCGGCCGGGGCGACCCGGCGCAGATCGCGGTGCACGGGGTGCTGGTCTCGGCGGTGCTCGGCGGACTCACCGCCATGGTGCTGCTGGTCGCCCCGGGCGAACTCGGCAGTGTTGTGCAGTGGCTCGTCGGCAGCACCGAGGGCCGGGTGTGGCAGCACTGGCATCTGCTGTGGCCGTGGGCGCTGCCGTGGCTCGTCGTCGCCTGGCTGCTGTCCGGGCCGCTGACCCTCCTTCGCTGCGGGGACGAACTCGCCGCGGCGGCCGGGCTGTCCGCCGCCCGCGCCCGCACCCTCGCCCTGCTGTGCGCGGTCGCCCTGACGGCCGGCGCGGTCGCCTCGGTCGGCGCGCTGGGCTTCGTGGGACTGCTGGTGCCGCATGTCGCGGTGGCCGTCTTCGGCGCCGACCTGCGCGTCGCGCTGCCCGGCGCCGCGCTGCTCGGCGCGCTCGTGGTGAGCGGGGCGGACGCGGCGGCGCAGGCGATCTCCCGGCTGCTGGCCGCGGTCGAGGACGCCGGCCGGTTCTCGCTGCCCGTCGGCGCGCTGACCACCTGTGCCGGAGCGGTGCTGCTGCTGATCGTCGTGCGCCGCACACCGAGCGGGAGCTTCTGACCGCGACCGCCGCCGGCCCGGCCGGCGACCCCGCCGGCGAGGCGGTGCCGCACGGCCCGGCCGGCCGAACACCCTACGGACGTGAAGGACATGGCATGAGCGAACCCGTCGGCATCCGTGTCGAAGGGGTCCACTTCGGATACCCCGGCCGGCCCGTGCTGCGCGGCGTCGACCTGACCGTCGAACCGGGCGAACTGACCGCCCTCGTCGGTCTGAACGGCTGCGGCAAGTCGACCCTGCTGCGGCTCACGGCCGGGCTGCTGCGGCCCGGCGAGGGGCGCGTGCTGCTCGGCGGAGACGACCTCGCCCGGCTCTCCCGGCGCGCCGCCGCCCGCCGGGTCGCGCTGCTGCACCAGTCCGCGCCGGCCGTGCCGGGCATGACGGTGCGTCAGCTCGTACGGCAGGGGCGGTACGCGGCCCGCGGCCCGCTCGGGATGCTGCGTGAGGGCGACGACACCGTGGTGCGCCGGGCGCTGGAGGACGTCGGCGTGGCCGACTGGGCGGACCGGCCCGTGGAGGCGCTCTCCGGCGGGGAGCGGCAGCGGGTCCGGCTGGCCATGGCACTCGCCCAGGACACCCGCGTCCTGCTGCTCGACGAGCCGACCACCTACCTCGACCTGCACCACCAGCTCGACGTGCTGCAGACCGTGGTGCGGCTGCGCGAGGAACGCCGCCTCACCGTCGTGATGGTGCTGCACGACCTGGCCCACGCCGCCCGCTTCGCCGAGCGGATCGTGGCGCTGCGCGACGGGCGCGTGGTGGCCGACGGGGCGCCCGAGGAGGTCGTCACCCCGGCCTTCCTCGCGGACGTGCTGCGGGTCGCGGGGCGGGTCGGCCGGGACCCCGAGGGGGACTGGCCCGTGTGTTACCCAGATCACCCTCTCCACCGCTAGTAAAACGATAATCGTATTCATTAGTGTTCTGGTCGTGGCGCTCAACAGAACGTCACAACCCCTTTGTGAAGGAGGAACGTTCGTGGAGAACGAGCAGGTCTTCGCGCCGATCGCCGACCCGGGTCAGCTGGCCCACGACTCGGCGTCCCACTCCAACGCCCTCGTCGAGAACCCCTTCGACGACACCGAGGAGTAAGCGAGGGCTCCCCCCTCACCCGCGGGCCCGTCCGTCCGTTCCAAGGGCGGGCCCGCTCCCCACTTCCCGACTTCCGGCCCCGTAGGAGAACCGACGTGTCCCGCAGCCAGCTCGCACCCGGTGTCGAGGTCGTCGCCGTCGACGGCCGGGAGCTGGCCGTCCGCACGGCCGACGGCGAGTTCCTCCGCGTCCGCACCGGCGACGCCGACGTGGACGCGCTCCGCGCCCGGCTGGCCGGGGCGGACACCGCCCGCGCGGACGGCGAACTCGACCGGCTCGTCGCGGCGTTCGGCGCGGCCGGCTATCTGACCGAGGCCGAGGCCGACGTGAACCCCGAGGCCGACGTGAACCCCGAGGCCGGCGCGGACCCCGAGGCCGGCGCGGACCCCGAGGCCGGCGCGGACCCCGACGCCGGCGCGGACCCCGACACCGGCGGCACCCCTGCCGCGGCCGCCGCCTGGCCCGCCGCGCGGCGCGACATCCTCGTGCTGGGCGACCCGGTGCTCACCGGACCGCTCACCCGGCTGCTGCGGGAAGCCGGCGCCGAACCCCGCCCCGGCACACCCGGCGAGGCGGTCGCGCCGGAGGCTGCCGCCGCCGTCGTCTGGTGCCTCGACGGGCCCGTGCCCGACGGCCTGTGGGACGACGCCGACCGGCTGCCCCAGCGCGGCGTCGCCTGGCTGCGCTGCCACCGAGAGGGCTGGCAGGCGTACCTCGAACCGGTCGCCGCCGCCCCCGGAGACGTCACCTCCGCCCACCTGCGCGCCCGCCGCCTCGCCGCCACCCCCGCCCACCGCGAACTGGCCGCCTACTGGAGCGGACCCCGCACCACCGGCGCCCCCGTACGCCTCACCACCCCCGCCGCGGCGCTGCTCGCCGCACTCCTCGCCGACGACCTCACCCGCTGGGCCACCGGCGCCCCCGACACCGGCGCCCTGCCCGCCCGGCGCCGCCTGCGCCGGGTCGACCTGCGCACCCTGACCGTCACCGAACACCCGGTGCTGCCCGTCCCCGACGTCGCGCGGATACCGGTGACCGCCAGGTGACGACGTACACCACGGCCGTACACGGCCTGGCCACCGACATCCGGCTCCCCGACGGCCCCGGCCCGTTCCCGGCCGTCCTCGTCCGCACCCCCTACGACCGCCGCGCCCACCACGCCGAACTCCGCGGCTGGGCGCGCCGCGGCTTCGCCGCCGTGGCGCAGGACGTGCGCGGACGGCACGGCTCGGCGGGGGAGTGGCGGCCCTACGCGCACGAGGCCGCCGACGGGGCGGACACCGCGCGCTGGATCCGCCGGCGGCCCTGGAGCGACGGCCGCATCGTCGCGTACGGCGCCTCCTACGCCGCCCACTGCGCCGTCACCCTCGCCCTGGACGCGCCCGAGGACGCCCGCCCGGACGCCGTCATCGCCGCCGTCCCCGCCCTCGGCGCCGCCGACACCGCCCGCGAACCGAGCGGCGCGGAGCGGCTGCTGACCCGCGCGGGATGGTGGGCGGCCCACGGCGACCGGCCCGACTCCGACGAGGGCGCGCTGGACAAGGCCCTCGCCGGCGACCCGGACGCGCTCACCCACCTGCCCCTGCTGGACCTGCCGCGACGGCTCGGCCGTGAGCTGCCCTCCTGGCCCGGACTGTGGCACCACCGCGACCGGGGTCGGCTGATCGCCCGGGCCCCGCGGGCGCGGATGCCGCTGCTCGCCGTGGGCGGCCACCACGACCACTTCGCCGAGGACACCGTCGAGTTGTGGCGCCACTGGGGCGGCCCCTGCCCGCGGCTGCTCATGGGACCGTGGGGACACGGCCTGGTCGCCGCACCCGGCCCCGACGCCCACCCCGCCCACCGGGTACGCCTCGGCGACCTCTACGCCCGCTGGGCGCGCTCCGCGCTCGCCGGACACCTCACCGGCGGACGCGGCGGAGCCGTGGCACTCGGCGGCAGCCCCCTGTGGACGGCGGCGGACCTCGAGGGCGAGCCGTACGCGCCCCGCCTGCGCCCCCTGCGCGGCACCGCCTTCACCGCCCACCCCGAACACCCGGTGTCCTCCGCCGAGTTGACCGTACCCGTCGACGGGGAGCCCGACCGCTGCGTGCTCGTCACCGCGCCCCTGCCGCGCCCGCTGGACCTCCTCGGGCCCGCCCGGGTGCGGCTGCGCGCCCGCGCCGCCACCCCGTCCGCCGACTGGTTCGCACGGCTCGTCGCCCTCGCCCCGGCAGGACCCGCCCGAACTCCGGCTGTAGGACCTGCGGCAGACCATGCCCCGACGCTTGCCGGAGAGCATGCGCCAACGCTTGCCCCAGCACGTGCCGGAGAACGTGCCGGAGGACAGCATGCCGAGCGGCTGGCCGTAGGCGTCGTGCGGCGGCACGGCCAACCCCCGGGCCAGACCGCCGAGTTCTCCATCCCGCTGGGCCGGATCGCCCGGCGGCTGCCCGCCGGGACCCGGCTCCGCCTGGAGATCGCCGGGCACCACTTCCCGGCCCACGCCCGCAACCCGCACACCGGCGAGGACCCGATCACGGCCACCCGGCTCATCCCCTCCGCACGGGAGGTGGACCCGGACCGCCTCGAACTCCGGCTGAGCGTGCTCCGTACCCGACCGACCCCGACCGACCCCGCGGAGGAGATCCTGCGATGACGACGCTGCCGCTGGAAGCCCTGGTAGACCCGGTCTGCGGCATCGTCCGCAAGGTCAAGCCCGTCGAACACCCGCCGGGCACACCGCCCCGCTACACCGCGATGACCGCCGAGGTCGCCGACGCCCGCAAGCTCGGCCTGTGGCCCGCCGACCGGGTCTCGCTCGGCACGTCCTTCGGCGACCCCGAGACCGCCCGGATCGCCGCCATAGCCGAGGGAGTCGAACGCTACTGCGGCAACCGCCTCCCGCCACCCGGCCACCGCGACGCGCCCCTGCACTCCACCGCCGCCGAACTCACCCGCAAGGGCCTGCGCCTGTACGGCCCCGGCGACCTGCCCGCGTACGCCGACTGGCAGTACACCCGGCCCAAGTTCCCCTACCGCCCCCTCACCGACGACACCCCCGCCCTGTGGACCCGCGGCACCGAACGGCTGCCCGGCGGGGAGAGCACCGAGGTGTGGGCACCCGTGTCGCTCACCCACCTCAACTGGCGCCAGGGCGAACTGCGTTCGCTGCCGCGCACCCACCACCTCAACTACGCCGGCATCGCCACCGGCCAGGGCTTCGACGACGCCGTGGAACGCGGCCTGCTGGAGATCGCCGAACGCGACGCGCTGGAACTGTGGTGGCACCTCGACGGACCCACCCGCGGCATCGACCCGGACACCGTGCCCGGCCTCGCCGACGACCTCGCCGGATCGGGGCTGCGCGTCTGGATCACCGAGATGCCCTCCGAGTTCGCCCCCTGCGTGGCCGCGCTCGTCCACGACCCGCGCCTCGGCCTGTACGCCGCCGGGTTCGCCTGCAAGCACGACCCGGCCGAGGCCGCCCGCAAGGCCGTCCTCGAAGCCGTGCACACCTGGGTCTTCACCCAGGGCCTCACCGGACCCGACGGCTGGGTCTTCCAGGCCGTCGACGCCGGACTCCTCGCCAAGGGCCTCTACCTCGACCACCGCGAGGACCGCCGCTACCTCGACGCCTGCGGCCCCCACTTCGAGCACGTCCGGGACCTCGGCGCGCACGTCCAGGTGTGGCTCGACCCGCGGATGGCCGCCGAGGCCCGCCGGTTCACCGACCCCGCCCTCGGGGTCGTGCCCGTCGACGCCGTCGAGCCCGGCAGCCCGGACCGGATGCGGCGCGCGCTGGAGCGCGGCGGCCACCGGGTCATGACCTTCGACCTGACCACGGAGGACATCGCCGAGACCGGACTGCGCGTCGCCCGTGTCCTGGTCTCCGGACTGCTCCCCAACGCCCCCGCCGCCTTCGGCTACTTCGGCTGCCCGCGCCTCGCCGAGGCCGCCCTGGCCCGCGGCTGGCGCACCACGCCGCCGCGCGCCCCGGAGGACTTCACCCTCGCCCCTCCGCCGCACATGTGAGCCGCGCCGTGGATCTGGTCACCGCCCTCGCCCGGGCCCGCAGCGCCGAGCGGCCCGGCCCCGACACCCCCGCCGGGCCCGCCGTCCCCGACTGGCCGGGCCCCGCACACGCGCTGCCCCCGGCCACGCCCGGCCGGCTCGACCTGGACCGGCTGCTGCGCCTGTCGCTGGCCGCCGCCGACCCCGCCGGGCGGCTGCGGCCCACCCCGTCCGCGGGCGCGCTGCACCCCGTCGACGCCCTGCTCGTCGTCGGCGACGGCTGCTCCCTGCCGCCCGGACGCTACGGCTACGACCCGCTGCGCCACCGCGTCCACCACCTGGGCCCGGCCCCGCACGACATCCCGCCCGGAACGACCGTCGAACTGACCGTCACCCCCCGGCGCACGGAGAGCCACTACGGCCACCGCGCCTGGCCCCTGCTGCTGCTCGACACCGGGCACGCCACCGCCGCGCTGCGGCTCGCCGCCCAGGCCCTCGGGACACCCCGGCCGGACCTCCGCCTCGACGGCACCACCGAGTCGCCACTGGCCGCCGTACACGTCCCGCCGCCCGGCGCGGAGCAGGAGTCGTACGCTCCCCAGCACCCCAGCCCGGAGGCGGACAAGCCCGCCCCCCAGGCGGACGCCCCCACCCCCACCGACCTGCTGACCCGCCGCAGCGCCCCGCCGCCCCTGGCCGGCACCCCCGCGCGTGACGACCTGCGGCACGTGCTGGCCGCCGCGGAGGCCGCCGGGGCCGGGCGGCTGCGGTGGTGCGCGACCGTCGGCGCGCCCGAACCGGAACTCGTCGAGACCGCGCCCGACGGCACCCTGCGGCGGCTCGCCGCCGGGGAGGCCCGGCCGACCCTCGCCGTCTGGGCGGCCGGACAGCGCTGGCTCGCCGACGCGGGCGCCGTCCTGCTCGCCTACGGCTGCCCGTCCGACGCCGACGCCGTACGCATCCGCGGCGACCACCTGCACGCCGGACACGCCGTCGGCTGCGCCCTGTTCGCCGCCGGGCGGCGCGCACTGGCCGCCCGCCCCGTCGGCTCCTGGCAGCGGGCCGACCTGGGCGCCGCGCTGGGCGGCGCACCCCACCAGAACTGGATCGTCCACGGCCTGGCCCTCGGGTCCGGCCGACCCGAGAAGAGGACCCCGTGATCGTCCATCCGGAGCTGCGCCACGCCGCACGGCACGCGCGGCGCACGCTGCTCGCGGCCACCCTCCTCCAGGGAGCCGTCACCCTGAGCTGGCTCGTCCAGGCCGTCCTGCTCGCCCAGGCCCTCGCCGCCATCGCGCGCGGCACGACCGGCTCCCTGCCCGCGCTCCTCACGGCGGTCGTCGCCGTCGTCGCCGTGCGCGCCGTACTCGGCTGCGCCCAGCGACGCACCGCCGCCCGCGCCGGCGCGCGCGTCCGGGTCCGGCTGCGCGACGAACTCCTCGCCCACCTCGGCCGGCTGGGCCCCGCCCACCTCACCACCGCCCGCGCCGGAGCCGTCCGCACCACCCTGGTCGACGGCGTCGAAGGCGTCGACGCCTACGTCTCCCGCTACCTGCCCCAGCTGATCGTCACCCTCGCCGCGCCGCCCCTGCTGCTCGTCGCCGTGGCGTTCATCGAGCCGCGCGCCCTCCTCGGACTCGTCCCCGCCCTCCTCCTCGCCCTCGCCGGGCCCCGCGCCTGGGACCGGCTGCTCGCCCGGCGTGGCAAGGAACACTGGGACACCTACGAAGGACTGGGCGCCGACTACCTCGAAGCCCTCCAGGGCATGCCCGCGCTGCGCGCCGCCGGCGCCGTGGGCCGCACCCGGCGCCGGCTGGAGGAGCGGTCGGCCGCACTGCACCGGGCCACCGTCGCCAAACTCCGCGTCTCGCTCGTCGACACGGGCATCACCGACCTCGCCATCCAGGGCGGCACCGCGGCCGCCGCCCTGCTCGCCTGCTGGTCCTCGGCGACCGGCGCCACCACCCCCGCCGGCACCTACCTGGTGCTGCTCCTGGCCGGCGAGTGCTTCCGGCCCGTCCGCGACCTGGCCCGCGAATGGCACGCCGGATACCTCGGCGTGTCCGCCGCCGACGGGCTCGCCGCCCTGCGCACCGCCGCACCCGCCGTCCCGGACACCGGCCGGGAACCCGCCGCCTGGCCCACCGCGCCCCGGCTGACCTTCGACGGCGTCGAGTTCACCTATCCCGGCGCCGCCCGCCCCACCCTCCGCGCGGTCACCTTCACCGCCGAGGCCGGCCGCACCACCGCGATCGTCGGCCCCTCCGGCGCGGGCAAGTCCACCCTGCTCGCCCTGCTGTTGCGCCACCACGACCCGCAGCGCGGCCGGATCACCGCCGACGGCCGCGACACGACCGCGTACACCCTCGACTCGCTGCGCCGCGGCATCGCCGTCGTCTCCCAGGAGACGTACCTCTTCCACGCCACCATCGCCGACAACCTGCGGCTGACCGCGCCCGACGCCACCGACGAGGACCTGGCCCGCGCCGCCCGCGCCGCCGGCGTCCACGACGAGATCACCGCCCTGCCCGACGGCTACGCCACCGTCCTCGGCGAGCGCGGCGCCACCCTCTCCGGCGGCCAGCGGCAACGCCTCGCCCTGGCCCGCGCCCTGCTCGCCGACGCGCCCGTCCTCGTCCTCGACGAGGCCACCAGCGCCGTCGACGAACGCCGCGAGGCGGACATCGTCCGCGACCTGACCGCCGCGGCGCGCGGACGGACCGTCCTCGTCGTCGCGCACCGGCTGGCCGCCGTCCGGCACGCCGACCGCATCGTCGTCCTCGCCGACGGCCGCGTGGACGCCGTCGGCGACCACCACACCCTCGTCGCCGCCGGGGGACTGTACGCCGAGCTCGCCGCGGCGGGCCGTACGCACGAGAAGGGCCTCGCCGCATGAGCACCGCCGACACCGCGCTCGCGCACCCCGCACCGCCCGCCCGGGGCGCCCTGCGCGCGCTGCTGCCCGCACTCGCCGGGCACCGTGGCATGATCGCCCGCACCTGTGCCGCCGCCCTCGTCGAACAGGGCTCCCTGGTCACCCTGGTGACCTTCGCGGCCTACACGGTGGGCAGCGCCGTCAGCACCGGCCGCGCCCCCACGGCCGGCACCGTCGCCGCCCTGGCCGCCCTCGTCGTGCTGCGCGCCCTGATGACCTGGCGGGAGATGGACCTCTCGCACGACCTGGCCTACCGCGTCCTCGCCGAGCTGCGGGTACGGGTCTTCGACGGGCTCGCGCGCAGCGCCCCCGCCCGGGTGGCGGGCCGCCGCAGCGGCGACCTGGCCGCCACCGCCATGGCCGACGTGGAGGCGCTGGAGTTCTTCTACGCCCACACCACGGCCCAACTCCTCGCCTCCGGCGTGGTCCTCACCGGCGGCGCGACCGTCCTCGCCGCCGTCGAGCCGTGGCTGCTCGCCGCCCTGGTCCCGGTCGCCGCGCTGCTCGCCGCGGCACCCTTCGCCGAGGCCCGCGGCCGCACCGACCGCGGCGCCCGCACCCGCCAGGCCGCCGCCGACCTGTCGGCCGACACCGTGGAAACCGTCGACGGCCTGCGCGAACTGCTGTCCTTCGGCCGCCTCACCGAGCGCCGCGCCCGCCTCGCCGAGCGCGGCGAGCGCCTGGGGAACGCCCAACGCGCCGAGGTGACCTGGGACTCGGTGGCCGCCGCCGTACGCGACCTGCTCATCGTCCTCGCCGTCCTCGGTGTCGTGGCCGCCGCCGCCCGGGCCGTGACCGCGGGGCGGCTGGACGGCGCGTGGGCGCCGGCCGCGATGGCGCTCGCCCTCTCCGTGCTGGGCCCGGTCGCCGAGTCGGCCAGGTCACTGAGCCAGGCCATGGGCCTGCGCGCCGCCGCGGCCCGCGTGGACGCCGCGACCAAGGCCCCCGCGCTCGCCCCCGAGCCCGCCACGGCCCGCCCCCTGCCCTCCGGCCCGCTAGGCGTCCGGCTGCACGGCGTCAGCTTCGCCTACGACGACCGCCCGGTCCTGCGCGGCCTCGACCTCACGGTCCCGGCCGGGCGGACCCTCGCCCTCGTCGGCGCCTCCGGCGCCGGCAAATCCACCTGCGCCCACCTGCTGGCCCGCTTCTGGGACCCCGCCGGCGGCGCCGTCCAGCTCGTCCCGGAGTCCGGCGACCCCGTCGACCTGCGCGACCTCAGCGACGCCGACCTGCGCCGCGCCGTCGCCGTCGTCGGCCAGGGCACCCCCCTCTTCCACGGCACCCTCGCCGAGAACCTGCGCCTGGCCGCGCCCGAGGCCGACGACGACCGGCTCGCCGAGGTGGCGGCGCTGTGCGGCGTCGACCGCATCGCCCCCCTCGACACCCCGGTCGGCGAGCGCGGCGCCACCCTCTCCGGCGGCCAGCGCGCCCGCATCGCCCTGGCCCGCGCCCTGCTCCGCGACCCGCGGGTCCTCGTCCTCGACGAGACCACCGCCCACCTCGACAACAGCGGTGACGCCGAACTCGCCGCCGCCCTGGCCCGCACCCGCGCGGACCGCACCACCCTCGTCATCGCCCACCGCCCCGCCACCATCCGCCGGGCCGACCGCATCGCCGTACTCGAGGACGGACGCATCGTGGAGTCGGGCACCTGGCGGGAACTCACCGCCCGCCCCGACGGCGCCCTCACCCGCGTCCTGGCCGTGACCCCGCGCTGACGCGGGTGGGCGGCGGTAGCCCGGGTACGCGGCGACGGCTCGGGTACGCCGGAAGACTCCGGGGCGGCCACAAGAACATCCCCTGCCCGGACGTCTCGTCGAGCGCTGCCCCGGACGTCCCGTCGAGCGCGACCACCGTCGGCACCCGGCCCCCGCACCTGTCCTGATCGCGGCGGTCGGGCCGGCGGAGCTTCTACGATCTGCGCATGGCAACACGACTCGTGCAGATCAACATGAAAGCCCAGGACGACACCGCGCTCGGCCGGTTCTGGGCTCAGGCACTCGGCTGGGGTGTCGACAGCGAGGGACCCGGCGTGACCAACCTCGAACCCGTGGGCTTCGCCTACCCGGACCCCACGGCCGTCTGCGTCGACATCATCAAGCGCCCGGAACCCAAGACGGTCAAGAACCGCGTGCACCTTGATCTGGCCACCACCTCGACCGCCCATCAGGCGGAACTGGTCGAGCATTTGAAGAACCTCGGAGCGACCCTCGCCGACATCGGCCAGGGCGACGTGCCCTGGACGGTCATGGCCGACCCCGAGGGCAACGAGTTCTGCGTCCTGGACCCCCGGCCGGTCTACCAGGACACCGGGCCGATCGCCGCCGTCGTGGTCGACTGCACCGACCCACGGGAGATGGCCCGGTTCTGGGGCGAGGCGATGGACTGGACGCTGCACGAGGTCACCGACGACCACGCCACCCTGCGCTCCGCCGCCGGCGCCGGCCCCTACCTTGAGTTCGTCCGCACCCCCGACACCAAACGCGTGTGGAACCGCGTCCACCTCGACGTCAGCCCCTACCCCGGGGACGACATGGCCGCGGAGGCGGCCCGGCTGCGCGCGCTGGGCGCGACCGACCCCGGCATCGATCAATCCGCGATCCAGTGGACCGTTCTCGCCGACCCGGAAGGCAACGAGTTCTGCCTCCTCACCCCTCGCTGACCGGTTCCGCCCCCGTATCCGGCCTCTACGAGGGCCAGTCCGCGCCGGCCGTCACCTCGGCGCGATGCGACGCCACCGGTCCGCACCGCCGGGCAGGGGCCACGCCCAGGTCGGCTGTGGGGCGGTGTCCAGGCCGTGCAGGAGACGGACGAGCTGTGGACCGGCGGTGGCGGCGCCGTCCGGGACGGCGGGGCCGTGGACGGCGCGGAGTTCGGCGAAGCGCGCCAGCTCGCCCTCGTAGAGCCGCACGGCCTCGTCGACGCGGGCAGCCAGGTCATCACGCGGCACCGTGCGGTGCAGCTGCAGCAGCGGGGGCTCGACGGATTCGGCGATCGCCGCGGCGAGCCGCGCGTGACCGTCCAGGACCAGATGGCAGTCCAGGCCACTGACCCACCACAACAGGACGGGCGGGAGCGTTCCTTCACGCGCTTGCCTGCGGTACGCCTTGACGCGGCTGTCACCGGCACCGGGCATCGGCCGCAGCGGAAGGATCTCCCACGAACCGGAGTGGAGATACCAGTCGATGTATCCGTCCGGATGGCCGTCGACGAGCATCGAGCCCCAGTACTCGGCGTGCGGAACGCGGGGGGTGGCGCCAGCGCCGCAGCGGACTCTCGCACGAGAGCAGCCACCGGCCCTCGTGCAACGGGCTGTCCGGCGAGTCGACGAGGTACTGCGCGAAACGGTGAGCCCACCGCTGCGGACTGCCCGCCAGGGCGCGTGCCACGTCGGCGCGCAGGGGGGACACAGGAGCGGTACTCGTCGGTGCGCCAGAAGTCCCGAGAGCGTAGACGACCACGACAACTCCGACGGCACCCACCCCCGGCCGTCCGGCACGACCCGTGGACCCTTGATCGCATGGGGGCAGGCTGCGGGACACGAGTCGGAATGTCATGACCATGAGTGTCGCCGGAGTGGACGAGCGGCCGTACGCGAGGAGCGGTGGTTGGGGCGCTCGGGGAGTGGGACGCTGAAGGTGGGGATCGAAGAGGGGATCCGTGCCGAGGAGACCGGGGAGGCCCGTATGGGACGTGACGTCCCGGATCTGACGTTCACCCGTGAGGACCGTCGCCGGTTCCGGACCAAGATGCACACGTGCCTCGACGTGTTCGCGCGGATGCTGCGCGAGTCGCGGTTCGACTTCGAGCGGCCCCAGGTCGGCCTGGAGATCGAACTGAACCTCGTGGACGACGCCGCCGAGCCCGCCATGCGCAGCACGGACGTCCTGGAGCAGATCGCCGACCCGGCCTGGTCGAGCGAGCTGGGCCGGTTCAACCTGGAGATCAACGTCGCGCCCCGGCGGCTGATCGCCGGCGGCCCCGACTCCTGGGAGAAGGAGATCCGGGACGCGCTCAACCACGCCGAGGACAAGGCGGCGGCGGTCGGCGCGCACCTCGTCATGATCGGCATCCTGCCGACGCTGGAACAGAAGGACGTGGGCCTCGCCGCCCTCTCCGAGAACCCGCGCTACCACCTGCTCAACGAGCAGATCTTCTCCGCCCGCGGCGAGGACCTGCTGATCTCGGTGGACGGTGTCGAACGCCTGCGGACGTACGCGGACACGATCACGCCGGAAGCGGCGTGCACCAGCACCCAGTTCCACCTCCAGGTCTCCCCGGACGAGTTCGCGGCGTACTGGAACGCCGCGCAGGCCATCGCGGGAGTGCAGGTCGCCCTGGCGGCCAACTCCCCGTTCCTGTTCGGCAGGGAACTGTGGCGGGAGACCCGTGTCCCCCTGTTCGAGCAGGCCACCGACACCCGCCCGGACGAGATCAAGGTGCAGGGAGTGCGGCCCCGCGTCTGGTTCGGCGAACGGTGGATCACCACCGTCTTCGACCTGTTCGAGGAGAACGTACGGTACTTCCCCGCGCTGCTGCCGCTGTGCGACGACGAGGACCCGCAGGAGACACTCGACCGCGGCGGCATCCCCCAACTCGGCGAACTGACCCTGCACAACGGCACGATCTACCGCTGGAACCGCCCCGTCTACGCCGTCGTCGACGGAGTACCGCACCTGCGCGTCGAGAACCGGGTGCTGCCCGCCGGCCCCACCGTGGCCGACGTCCTGTCCAACGGCGCCTTCTACTACGGCCTGACCCGCGCCCTCGTCGACGAGGACCGTCCGGTGTGGTCACGCATGTCCTTCTCGGTCGCGGAGGCCAATCTCCACGCCGCGGCCCGGCACGGGATCGACGCCCAGCTGTACTGGCCCGGCATGGGGGAGGTCCCGGTGACGGAGCTGGTGCTGCGCCGCCTGCTGCCCCTCGCGCATCGCGGGCTCGAACAGTTCGGGATGGACACCGCCTGGCGGGAACCGCTGCTCGGCATCATCGAGCAGCGGTGCGTCAACGGCCGCAACGGAGCGCTGTGGCAGTCGGAGATGTTCCACCACATCCAGGACATCGACCACACCGACCGGCACGAGGCACTGCGGCGGATGACCGGGCAGTACATCGACTACATGCACCTCAACGCCCCCGCCCACACCTGGCCGGTCGACTGACCGCCACCGCGCACCCGGCCACCCCGGCGCACCGTCAGACGCGCAGCTCCACCGACAGGTGTGCCGACAGCGCGCCGAGGAAGGCCGGTGCGTCGAAGATCTCGCCGGCGGAGGCGACGCCGGTCGTCTGGGTCCGGCCCGTGAGGACCCGGTCGACTGCCTCGACGGCGAGCGGCGCGGTGACGGCGTAGATGTCCCGCCCCCGGGCCACGGCGCGCCGCTCCCGGCCGCCGGAGCGCACGACGACGTCGACCACGAACGTCTGCGCGGACCGCCCGCGCTCGTCGGCCTCCGCCGGCGCCGGGGTGTCCGGGGCGGAGACGTCCCTGGCCGCCTCCACCGTCATATAGGTGCGCACGTCGGGGATGGACAGATGGCTCGGCACGGTGACGACGTCCGCCATGGTGAACTCCCCGACGACGTCCCGGCGGCCCATCGGGTCCGGGAAGGACCACGGCACCGTCGGCAGGTCGTCCCGGTGGTACTCCAGCCCCCCGTTCCGGTAGCGGACGCGCCGGTCGCCGCGGCGCCGCCGGGAGACCGCGCCCGCGGCCCGCGTCCCGGCGGTGGGATGCCAGCCGCTCAGCCCGTAGGCGATGTGCGCCTCGTCGGCCGCCGTCCAGTCGTCCATGGCCGCGGTGGTCAGCAGGTCGCCGAGACCGCCGTAGAACGCCATCGCCGGGACGATCACCGCTCCCGCGGCGCGGGCGCGGTCCGCGAAGTGGGCGAACGTGTCGACATTGGCCTCGATCTCGGCCGCTACGTCCACGTACGGGACGCCCGCGCGCAGGGCCGCCTCGATCACCGGGGCGGCCGTCGTGGCGAAGGGGCCGGCACAGTTGATCACGGCCGCCGTGCCGGCCAGCGCGCGGTCGAGCGAGTCCGGGTCGTCGACCGACGCGGGCCGGACGTCCAGGCCCGGGCGGGACGCGGCCAGCGCCCGCAGCTTGCCGGCGTCACGGCCGGAGAGCACCGGGACGAACCCGCGCTCCCGCAGCTCGGCCACGACGAACCGGCCCGTGTGGCCGTACGCCCCGAACACCGCCACCCTCTGCCCCGGCCCCATGTGCTCTGGCGCTATGTGCCCCGGTCTCATGTGTCCCGGCGCCATCTGTTCCGGCGCCATGTGTTCCGGCTCCATGATGTCTCCCCGTTCCGTCGTCCCCGCGCGATCACTTCCGGACATCCTTTCCACCGCCGGTGATCTCCGCGAGCGTCCGGAACGACGTGACCCATACAATTCCGGACATGGACACTGTCGCCCTCGCGGTCACCGACGGGATGCTGCACTTCGAACTGTCGCTGGCCCACGAGGTGTTCGCCTCGGCTCCCGAGGGCATCACCGGGCCCTGGTACGACGTCGCCGTCTGCGGCCCGGACCCGGTGCGCGTCGAGCGGTTCCAGCTGGTGCCGGACCACGGACTCGACCAACTCCCGTTCGCGGGCACGGTGATCGTCCCCGGCTGGGCCGACGTCGACCAGGACCCGCCCGCCGACCTGGTCGACGCGGTGCGCGCCGCCCATGACGCGGGCGCGCGGGTGGCCTCCCTGTGCACCGGCGCGTTCGTGCTGGCGGCCGCAGGCCTGCTGGACGGAAAGACCGCGACCACCCACTGGGCCCACACCCGCGCCCTCGCCGACCGCTACCCCCGGGTGTGCGTCGACCCGGACGTGCTCTACGTCGACAACGGCAGCGTCCTCACCTCCGCGGGCAAGGCGGCCGCCATGGACCTGTGCCTGCACCTCGTCCGTCTCGACCGCGGCTCGGCCACCGCCAACGCCGTCGCGCGCCGCCTGGTCGTCCCACCGCACCGCGACGGCGGCCAGGCCCAGTTCGTCACCGCCCCCGTGCCCGCCCCCGGCCGCCACCCGCTCTCCGCCCTGCTCTCCTGGGCGATCGAACGGCTCGACCAGCCGCTGACCGTCGAGGACCTGGCCCGTCAGGCGGGGATGAGCGCACGCCACCTCGGCCGCCACTTCCGCGCGGTCACCGGCACCACCCCGCTGCAGTGGCTGCTGACCCAACGCATCCGGTACGCCCAGGAGTTGCTGGAGACCACCGACGACAGCGTCGAGACCATCGCGACCGCCACCGGGATGGGTACCGCCACGACCCTGCGCCGGCACTTCGGCCGCACGGTCGGCGTGCCTCCGGACACCTACCGCCGCACCTTCCGCGCCCGCACCCGGCAGGACCCCGCCGGGCCGGACGGTACGGCCCTCACCGGGTGACGCGGATGCACTGACCGCCGCACCCGCCGGGACCCGCGTCGGTGTCCGCCCCCCGACATGCGGGCGCCCCGGCCGCACTCGCGACCGGGGCGCCCGCACCCGCGACCGGGTCGCTCAGGCCCGCCCGCGCCGGTGACACCCCGTCACTCACCGGCCGGGCCGGGCGATCAGCTCCGCACCCCGCCCTGGCGGGCGGCCTCGTCGGTCATGTCCGTCACCTGCCGCGCCGGGGGAGCGTCCGCGTCCACGTCCACGCCGAAGTCGGTGAACTCCAGCACCGTGCGCACGGTCACCTGCCGCGGCCCGGACGAGGCACCCGCGCGGGACTCGCCCCGCGCGGCGGGCGCGGCCTTGACGGTCATGTCGACCTGCTGGCGCCGGATCCGGCCCTCGTCGTCGAGCCAGAGGTCCATCGGCAGGGTGGGGCCGACCTGTTCGCTCAGCTTCCGGCCGTCGGGCAGCTCGGCGACGTCCACGACCACGCGGTAGCGCGTGGTGCGCACGCCCCCGACCTCGGCCGTGCCCTTCTCCGTCACGTCCTTGTCGTCGACCGCCTTGGCCAGCGCCGCCGAACGCGCCGGGTCGTTCATGGTCTGACCGCCGGCTCCCTGCCGGGCGGCCACCTTCTCCAGATCGATCTTGATCCACGGCTTCCCGCCGGGCGCCTGCCCCGCCGGAGGCTTCTGGTACAGCACCTGGTCCACCACGCGCTGCTCCATCCGCTGCCCCTCGGCGGTGACGGTCATGACGCTGTCACCGTCCTCCAGGTCGACGGTGCCCTTGCCGTCCGCGGTCACCGAGTCCCCCTGCGCGGAGGTCCGCACCTTGAGCGTCACCCGCGCGGTGTCCTCCTCGGCCGTCCTGTCGTACGCGGAGCGAACCGCCCGCGTCCCCTCCTCCCGCGCACCGGGACCACCGCTCGCGGAAGCCTTCTTCGCGGACTCGGCCGTGTCGCTGTCACTCCCGCCGTCCCCGCAGCCCACCAGTACCGTCCCGGCGAGCACTCCGGCCACGGATAACGCCGCGATCCTGCTGCCGCTGCCCGACCTGGTCATCAGCCGAACCTCCCTGGTGTCCGTTCACGGCCGGCCCGGTACGCAGGCCGGCCACATGGTCACGGTCCCAAGTGCCCGCTTGTGCCATGAACGCACCTACCGGATCGATACGACGGCGACGCGCCCCGTCAACCGCGTGCCCACCACCCCCGTCACCCGCGTGCCCACCACCCCCGTCACCCGCGTGCCCACCACCCCGTCAACCGGAGGCCACCGCCGCCGGCGTCAACCGCGAGCCCATCACCCCGCGTCAGCCTCTGTCGCCACCTCGTCCGCCCGCCCTCCGCCCCCGAGCAGGCCGGTGCTCTCGAGCGGCACCCCTGTCGCCTCCAGCGAGGCGAGGTGCCGCCGGGAGGTCCGCAGCACCAGCGCCGGCAGCGCCGGGCGGGACAGCTGGGCCAGACGCAGCCAGGCGGGCACGTAGACGGCGGTACGGCGCTCCTCCACGGCCCGCGCGAGCCGGGCGGTGACCCGCTCCGCGGCGTTCACGTGCCGCGCCGGGAGAGGCAGGTGACCGCGCAGTTCCCGCATGGTCCGGTACCGGTCGGCGGCGCGGATCATGTCGGTGTCGACCCAGTTCATATAGGCGACGCCGACGGCCACCCCGTGGTGCGCCTCCTCGGCCCGCAGCGCGTGCGCGAAAGCCTCGACACCCGCCTTGGAGGCGCAGTAGGCGCTCATCATGGGAGCGGCGACGCAGGACGCCAGGGAGGCGACCTGGAGGTAGTACCCGGCGGTCTCCCGCAGGTCCGGCAGGAACGTCCGGACGGTCAGCGCGCTGCCGGTCAGGTTCACGTCGATCACGCGGCGCCAGCGGCCGGGGTCGGTCACCGCGAAGGGGCCGCCCTCCGCGATCCCCGCGTTCGCGACGACGACGGACGCGGGCCCCAGCACAGCCCGTACCCGCTCCGCGGCCCGCCGCAGCCCCGCGCCGTCCGTGACGTCGACCTCCTGGGCGAGGGCGGGTACCGGCAACGAGCGCGCCACCTCCTCCAGGGCCTCCTTCTCGTGGCCGAGCAGGGCGAGCCGGGCGCCGCGGTGGGCCAGGTCCCGGGCCAGGGCGGCGCCGAGACCACGGGCCGCACCCGTGATCACGACCGTACGGTTCACGAGCGGGCCGTCATGCATGGGACCGATCCCCTCACCGTCTCACCCCGGCACGGGCCGGGCTCGTTCGGTGCGCACGTTCCGAGCGACGCACTGTGGGCCGTATGACCCTTTATGGCCCGTGTGCCCCACCTGGGGGATCGGTCATCCCGCCGGATCGGTCACCCTGCCGGATCGGTGATCCTGGCGGATCGGTCATCGCCTGCGGCCGGTGCGGTCGCGTCGGTCATCGCCTGCGGCCGGTGCGGTCGCGGCGGGCCAGGACGCGCTGCGCCCCCGCCCGGCCGGGCGGTATCCGGCGCCGCAGCGCCGCGCGGGCCGCGTTCGCGCCGCAGGCGCCGTGGACGCCGCCGCCCGGATGGGCGCCCGCGGACGCCAGGTACAACCCGGTGACGGGGGTCTCCGGGCGCCCGGTGCCGGGGAGCGGACGGAAGACGAGCTGCTGATGGAGGGACGTGGTGCCGCCGTTGATGGCGCCCTGGTGCAAATTGGCGTTCATCGACTGGAGTGTGGGCGGGGCCAGGACGCGGCGGGCGCGGATCAGCGCGCGGAAGCCGGGAGCGAACCGCTCGACCTGGCATTCGACGCGGTCGGCCATGATCTGCTGCTCCTTGTCGTCCCAGGCCCCGGTGAGGCCTTCGTCGCCCGCGTCGGAGCCGACGTCGAGCGGCACGTGGGTGTAGGCCCAGGCGGACTCGGTGCCGCGCGGCGAGCGCGACGGATCGGACGTCGTCATCTGGCCGAACAGGGCGAAGGGCCGGTCCGGGACCTGCCGCATGGCGATCTGCGCCGCGAACCGGGTCAGCTCGTCGACCCCGTCGGCCAGATGCACGGTGCCGGCCCGCGCGGCCTGCTCGGCCCGCCAGGGCACCGGCCCGTCGAGCGCCCAGTCCACCTTGAAGGTGGCGAAGTCCCACTGGAAGCGCCGCAGGTCCTCCAGCACCTGGCCGGGAAGGTGCTCCGGCCGCACCAGCCGGCCGTACAGGGCGGGCACGGACACGTCCGCCAGCACCGCCCGCCGCGCGCCGTACGTCTCCCCGTCGGCGGTGCGCACCCCGACCGCCCGGCCGTGCCGTACGACGATCTCGTCCACCCGGCGACCGCAGCGCAGCACACCGCCCCGGGCCAGCAGCCTGCGCGTCAGGGCCTCGGTGAGGGCGCCGGCGCCGCCCACCGGCACCGGGAAGCCGTACGTCTGCCCCAGCATCGACATCAGCCAGCCGAAGCCGCCGCTGCCCGCCGCCTCGGGTGCGAGATCGGCGTGCAGCGCGTTCCCGGCGAGCAGCAGCCGGCCGCCCTGCCCCCGGAACTCCTCCTCGCCCAGGCGCCGCACCGGCAGCAGCAGGCTGCGGGCGAGCCGCAGCCCGCCCGCGCCGCGCAGCCGCATGGCGAAGCGGACGCCGGCGCGCACCGGCGGAAAGGGGGTGAACAGGGCGCTCAGCACATCGCCGCGGATGCGCTGCCACACGTCGTGCAACCGCCGCCAGGCGTCGCCGTCTCCGGGCGCGAAGGCGTCCAGGGAACCCGCCGTGACCTCGATGTCGCGGTCGAGGACGGCGCAGCCGCCGTCGGACAGCGGGTGGGCCAGTACGTGCGGCGCGTGGCTCCAGCGCAGGCCGTGCTCCTCCAGACGCAGTCCGGCCACGATGGGGGAGGCCGCGGCGAGCGGGTAGAAGGAGCTGAACAGGTCGCTGACGAACGCCGGATCGACGCCCCGGTCGTGGCGTACGGCGCCGCCCGCCTCGTCCTGCTCCTCCAGCACCGTCACGCTCCAGCCCGCGTCGGCGAGGAGATTGGCCGCGACCAGGCCGTTGGGTCCCGCCCCGATCACCACCGCGTCAGGCATGCCCGTCCCCCGGCGCGCCCGCCCCGGCCCGCACGCCGGGCTCGGCCGCGTCGCCCCGCCCCGCCCGTTCCTCGGCCTCGCACAGCCGGGCGAGGCGGGCCAGCATGGCGCGGTGCCGCAACTGGATCAACGCCTCCGTGCCCGCGTTGTGCAGCCGCCCGCCGGCACCGCGCAGAGGATGCTCGTCGACGAGGACCAGACAGTGCTCACCCCACCGCTTCAGCTCGATGGCTATCCGCGCGGTGCCCAGCGGGCCCGCCTTGGCCTCCAGCTCCAGCGCGGAGCCCTCCTCGCACCGCCGCACGACGGTCTCGTTGCTCAGCCGGACCGGCCCGATCCGCACCTCGTAGCCGATCGCCGCGCCTTCCTGCGGCCAGGCGCCCCGCACCGGGCGCGAGCTCGCCGTGCCCACCACCCAGTCCGCGTACCGGGTGCCGTCGGCCAGGACGGCCCACACCGTCTGCGGACGGGTCTTGATCAGACAGTGCCGCACCGCCATGGACATCTCCCACGCTCGGTTGTCCTACGTCCGTCACCGCGGAGTGCCCCCTTCCATCGAGACGAAACGGCGACGTCAGCGGCGGAGGGACGGGAAGGAGATCATGGAGCTGCCGTGCCCCGGCGACCACCGCGCGCGGAGGGCACCGAAGGACATGACGTGCGCGCGGCGACTGCCGTCGGCGTGACCGTCACGCCGACGGCCGGTAGTTCGCCAGCGACCAGATCACGAACACGGCGAACAGCATCATGACGAGTGACCACAGGGGGGCGTACGGCAGGAACAGGAACTGGGCGACCAGGCTCAGCGAGGCCAGCGCGATACCCACCGCGCGAGCCCACTCGGCGCCGGAGAGGATGCCCCACCCGGTGACCGCGGCGACGACGCCCAGGATGAGCAGGATCCATCCCCATCCGGTCAGGTTGATCTCGTAGACGTAGTCGCCGAGCCGGGCGTACACGTCGTCCTCGGCGATCGCGGCGATGCCCTGGAAGATGGCCAGGACGCCGTGGAGGAGCATCAGCACCCCGGCGAAGGTGGCACCGCCGGCGGCCCATGGGCTGCCGCTCCCCGGCGCGGTTCCGCGGCCGGTCTCGGGTGTCGTCGTCGGGCGCGGCTGAGCGGTCATGGGGGGCCTCCGCTTCGAACGGACGGGAAGGGGCACGGCGGCGAGTGCCGGGTGCCCGCCTGGTTTTACGACCTTGCCGCCGGGTCGGGGAGACGGCCACAGGCACTCGGCCGAACGGGTGGCGCGGCCGGCCCGGTCCGTGGCCGTCACCTCGCCGTATGTGACGGACGGACCTGCCGGCACCGGCCGAGTCGCCCCGCGCGCCGCATCGGGGCACGCTGGGAGGCGTGAGCAGTGCGCCGATCGTCGTGCACCGGCCCTCCCGTACGGGCGGCCGGAGAGTGACCGTGCACAGCCACGGACACGACGAGATCCTCGGCACCGCCTACAGCGACCACGATCTGGTCGTGTTCCTCCAAGGCGCGGGCATTCCCGATCCCGAGGCCATCCTGGACGACCCCCGATGGGTGGAGTGGCGCGGCGGCCACGCCCACGAGTTCAGCGCCGCCTGACCGCCCGCAGCGCAGCCACCGAACGTCGTCCCCCCCGGCTCCTGCCGCGGGAGCCGACCCACGCACCCCGAGCACCCGGCGCACTCCGAGCACCCGAAGCCCTCCGACGCGCATCGCCACACCCCGAAAGAGGCCGAAAGGCCCACGCGGACGCCGGAACGCCCCGAGACTGATCGAGACAGACAGTCCGATGGCAATAAGGGGCGTTGATCCATGACCGCGGTGTTCGTCCACGGAGTTCCCGAGACCGACGAGATCTGGCGGGAGCTGCGCGACCACCTCGGCACCGACAGCGTCGCCCTCAGGCTGCCGGGCTTCGGCGGCTCGCCGGCGCCGGAGCGCCCCGGCAAGGAGTGGTACGCCGACTGGCTCGCCGCGGAACTGGCCCGGCTGCCCGGCCCGGTCGACCTGGTGGGCCACGACTGGGGTGCCCTGCTGACCTACCGGGTCGCGACGGCCCACGACGTGCCGCTGCGCAGCTGGGCCGCGGACTGCGCCGGCCTCCTGCGCCCCGACTACGTCTGGCACGAGGTGGCCGGGATCTGGCAGACGCCGGGCGAGGGCGAGGCGCTGAACGAGCGGCTGCGCGCCGCGTCCGCCGACGATCCGGCGAGCCTGGCGGCCGGGCTGCGCCGCCTCGGAGTGCCGGGGCGGCACGCGCCGGCGATGCAGAAGTCGTTCGACATTCCGATGGGGGAGGCGATCCTCGGCCTGTACCGCTCCACCACTCCCAACCCGTACGCGCACTGGGGCGCCGGGTTCGAACGGCCGACCGCCGCTCCCGGTCTGGTGGTGTCCCCGGAGGGCGACCCCTTCGACGACGCGGCGGCCGCCCGCGCCGTCGCGGCCCGGCTCGGCGCCCGCGTGGCGGTGCTGCCGGCCACCGGGCACTTCTGGATGCTGGAGGATCCGGCCGGCGCCGCGCGGGTGCTGAGCGACTTCTGGGCCGATCTGTAGCGCGGCCGGACGGCCCTCGCTAGTCGAGGATGTGCCGCAGATACGCGCGGGGGTCGGCGAGATACCTGCGCCAGTGGTCGACGAGGGCCAGCTCGTCCCAGGCGGCCCGGCGCATGCCGTGCTCGCCGACCTCGACGATGTCGGCGCCCGGCAGCGCGGTCAGCAGCGGGGAGTGGGTGGCGCAGACGACCTGGCCCCCGGCCCGGGCCAGCTGGTCGATGTGACCCAGCAGTTCCAGGCAGGAGGTGAACGACAGCGCCGCCTCCGGCTCGTCCAGCACGTACAGCCCCGGCTGGTGGAACTTGCCGCGGAACGCGGCGAGGAACCCCTCCCCGTGACTGACCGAATCGGGCGCGAACCCCTCCCGGTCGAGCGCGTCCAGCGCGGTCTCCGCGCGCAGGAAGAAGCCCTTGCGCGCGGACCAGCTGCCCAGCATGGACCGGCCCCGCGGCGCGGCGTCGAAGCGCAGCCGCTCACCCAGCACCGATCGGGGGCGGTGACTCGCGTACCGCCAGTCGTGGGAGCCGCCCCAGGAGTCCAGGCCGAACCCTTCCGCGATCGCCTCGACCAGGGTCGACTTGCCGGAACCGTTCTCACCGACGACGAACGTCACCGGCGCGGTGAACCGCAGTCCCTCCGTTAGCAGCTGGCGCACACAGGGCACCGACCAGGGCCACTCCCCGTCCTCCCACGCACCGCTGTGTGCGTACGCGCGTTCGATGATCACGGGGTGAGTCTCGCACAGGGCCCGCCCCCGCGGTGGTCACGGCCTACCGCGGCTGCGTCGCGATCTGGATGAGGTTGCCGCAGGTGTCGTCGAAGACGGCGGTGGTGACCGGGCCCATCTCCAGGGGCTCCTGGGTGAAGCGGACGCCGAGGCCGCGCAGCCGCTCGTACTCCGCCCGCACATCGTCGACGGCGAACTGGGCGAGCGGGATGCCGTCGGCGACGAGCGTGTCGCGGTAGGTGCGGGCGATGGGGTGGCCGATCGGCTCCAGCAGCAGTTCCGTGCCGTTGGGCTCGTCGGGTGAGACGACGGTCAGCCACCGGTCCTTCTCGCCCACCGGGACGTCGTGCTTCTTCTCGAACCCGAGGATCTCGGTGTAGAAGTGCTCGGCCTTGGCCTGGTCGTCGACGAAGACGCTGGTCAGACGGATTCTCATGGGGTGCTCTCCTCCGGTCCGGGCTTGTCGGGCGTGAGCCATCGTTCGGTGATCTGACGCAGCGGCGCCGTGTTCAGGTCGTGGAACTTGTACCGGCCCTCCCGCCTGGTCTCGACGAGGCCGGCGGCCTCCAGCACCGCGAGGTGCTGGGAGACCCCCTGCCGCGAGATGCCGAGCCCGTGCTTCATGCTCAGCCGCGAGCAGATCTCGAACAGTGTCTGTCCGGACCTCTGGGTGAGCTCGTCGAGGATGATCCGGCGCGTCGGGTCGGCCAGGGCTTTGAAAAGGTCGTCGGCCACAGCCACACCATAGGCAACTGTCCACTTGCCTATCAAGTCGAATTCGGAAGCGTGTACGGAAGATCGCTGGCAGAATGACCGGCCTCGCCCTGTCGATCCACGAGAGCAACGGAGCAGACCCACGTCGACCGACACCACCCCCGCGCAGCCACCCGCACTGCCCCCCTGGTTCCGCCGCCTGACCTGGCCCGAGGTCGACCCGTCGCGGCATCCGTTCGTCTGGGACGAGGCCGAGGAGGCCCTGGTCACCGCCGCGGTCAAGGAACTCGTACCGCCCGTCCGGGACGGCTACGAGGGTGCGTGGCGCGCCGAGCGCGAGTTCGTACGCCACCTCACCGCGTTCTACGTCGAGCGGTACGGCCCGTGGGCGCAGGACTGGAACTGGACCGTCGGCGAGGGCGACGCCGGCGGTGGCGTCGTCCACAGCTGGTGCTGCGGCGCCCACTCGGTGACCACGCCCGACGAGACCGCCGCCCGCGCCGTGGCCGCCCTGCTGGAATGGCGGGGTTGGCTGGAGGAACTCGCCGATCGTTTCGCCCGGTTGGCGCCGCCGCCCCAGGCCGGACCCGAGGAGCGCAGCTGGCACCTGGAGCGCGCCGCCGTACGGCTGGTGACGCGGATCGTGGACCTCACGGGCGGGGAGAGCGGCTGGTACGGCATCTGCAGCCTGGTGCTGGAATGGTTCCTCACCTCGACCGGCATGGACCTCCAGGCGGCCCGGGCCGCGGTCGCGGACGCCATCGGCGGACGCTTCGAAAGCTGGGTCCGTCCCGGGACGACGGTGATCGACGCGGTCGGCGAGGACCTGGCCGTCGGGCTGACCGGCCGGCTGCCGTACCGCGACCACCGGGAGCACAGCGACCTGGAGGAGTTCCATGACCGCCGCTGAGGCCGACTCCCTGGCCGTGTGGTGCCGGGTGAGGCGGCAGGTCCGGTGGGCGGCACCGGCCGGCGCCGAGGACGTCACGGGCCCGGTCACTCCGCGCGTCGACGGCTTCGCCGCCTGGTGCGAGGGGCCCGTCCGGCGGCGCGACCCCGAGCGTGCGGCGCGGCTGCGGTCGGCGTACGCGCTGGCCCGAGCGGACGCCGCCCGGGGGACCGAGCTGACCTTTCCGGTGCTCGCCCGGTGGCAGCGGGCGGTACTCGGCGTCGCCGAGGCGCCGTTCCGGACGGGCGTCGCCTACGCGAAGGGCGGGCGCGAGCGGTACGGCCTGACGCCGCACACCGAGTCCGACTTCGCCCGGTGCCTGCGCGACAGCGCCGACCCCACCGTGCCCCTCGCCTCCCGGGCGGCCCGCACCTACCTGGACGTCGCCTTCTTCCACCCCTTCGACGACGGCAACGCCCGCGCCGCCCTCCTCGCCCTGACCTTCGTCCTGGCCCGGGAGGGCGTCGTCCTGGACGAGGTCGGCCCCCTCCAGGTCACCCGTCACGCGGACGACCCGGAGGGCGCCGCCGACCTCGCGACCCTGGTCGCCGTCCTCACCCGTGCGACCCGCCGGCGATCGGCCGCCTCCGATCGGCACGCCGCCGCCTGGGATTAGACGAGGTGCGCCGCGAGCGGCAGTCCCTGCCGGCGTACGTCACCGGCGACGAGAGCGGCGATCCGCCGGGCGCCGTACGTCTCGAAGTGCGTGCGGTCGCCGCAGAAGAACGCGCCCACGGGACCCGACCCGAAGTCGCCGTTGTGCGGGCAGAATCGCAGGCTGTTGTACAGCGACACGCTCAGGCCCTGCAGGTCGACGACCGGCGCCCCGGTCGCGGCCCCGGCGGCATGGGTCTCGTCGACGAAGCCGCGGTTGCGGGTCGCGGTGGAGCCGGAGCAGGTGAGGGCGGCCACCGGGGTGAGCAGCACCGGATGGGCGCCCCGGGCCAGCGCGGCCCGCGCCATCATGGTCATCAGCTGCCGGTAGCGCGCCGGGCCGACGTGGCGGGGGCAGGTGGGGGAGGAGTCGTTGATGCCGAACTGGATGAACAGGTAGTCGCCGGCCTTCATCCCGGTGGCCGCGTCCAGCATCGCCTGCCAGCGAGCCGAGTACGCGGGGGAGGTGAGGACGCACTCGCCGTCGGAGCCCATCGTGCCGCTCACGTTCGACTCGTACAGCCAGGTCTGGATGGACCGCCCGCCGACCGCCTGGTTCCGCACGGTCACGTCACCGTCGAACAGGGCGTCGAACTGGCTTCCCCACCCGACCGGGCACGGCGCGCTCGCGCCGGGATTCGCCATGGTCGAGTCACCGGCGAGCCAGACGGTGACCGGCTCGCCCGCCGCCCGCCGGGCCGAAGCCGCCCCCGGTGCCACGTGCGCCGGGTGCGTCGCGTGAGCCGCGTGCGCCGCGTGCGCCGCGTCGGCGCACCCCGCCGCAATGCCGCCGCCGGTCGCCGAAGCGGCCCCGACTCCCGTAGACGACAAGGCAATGGCCATCACCGTGACGACGAGCATCCGTAAGGTCTTCATCGGCCGCAGTTTCCTGACCGCACTCCTATGTGTCAATCAGTAAGCAAAAGGAAGTCACTAATACCAACAGGGTCGAACAGCCAAGCCTGACAGAATCCTTGACGAGGTATCAGCGGCTCCCTACTCTCACAGCCCGTGGGAGCGGTCCCACGACTGTCCGAGTGAACCGGCACCCCCACCCCGCCCCCGGAGACACCGGCGTTCACTCGCTTCCCCATACCTCGGAGGTCATCGTGACCGACGCACACCGGCGCCCCCGCGGCAGGCTGATCGGCGCCCTCACCGCCACCGCACTGGCCGCCTCCGCGCTCGCCGCGCTGCCGCAGCCCGCGCACGCGGCCACCGCGCGGCAGGTGGAACGCCTCGACCGGGGACTGACCAGCGTCCACACCAGCGGCGGCAACCTGGTGTCGTGGCGGTGGCTGGCCACCGACCCGAACGACGTGGCGTTCAACGTCTACCGCGGCGGCACCAAGCTCAACTCCGCCCCGCTGACCGCCTCGACCAACTACTTCGACGCCGGCGCCGCGGACTCGGCCGACTACACCGTGCGCGCCGTGGTGAACGGCACCGAACAGCCCGCCTCGGAGAGAGCCCTGCAGTTCCGGTCCGGCTACCTGGACGTCCCCATCTCCCCGCCGGCCGGCGGCACCACCCCCGACGGCGTCGCCTACACCTACGAGGCCAACGACGCCTCCACCGGCGACCTCGACGGGGACGGAAGACTCGACCTGGTCCTGAAGTGGCAGCCGACCAACGCCAAGGACAACTCGCAGTCCGGCTACACCGGCAACACCATCGTCGACGGCATACGGCTGGACGGCACCCGGCTGTGGCGCATCGACCTCGGCCGCAACATCCGCTCCGGCGCCCACTGCACCCAGTTCCAGGTCTACGACTACGACGGTGACGGCAAGGCCGAGGTCGCCATGAAGACCGCCGACGGCACGCGGGACGGCACCGGCGCCGTCATCGGCAGCGCCTCCGCCGACCACCGCAACTCCAGCGGCTACATCCTGTCCGGCCCCGAGTACCTGACCATGTTCAACGGGCAGACGGGCAAGGCCATGCAGTCGGTCGACTACGTCCCGGCCCGCGGCACCGTCTCCTCCTGGGGCGACTCCTACGGCAACCGCGTCGACCGCTTCCTCGCGGGCACCGCCTACCTCGACGGCGCCCGCCCCTCACTGATCATGGCCCGCGGCTACTACACCCGCACCGTCATCGCCGCCTGGGACTGGCGGAACGGCTCCTTCACCCGCCGCTGGACCTTCGACACCAACTCCTCCACCAACACTGGCAAGGGCTACGACGGCCAGGGCAACCACAGCCTGTCGGTCGCCGACGTGGACGCCGACGGCAAGGACGAGATCGTCTACGGGGCGATGACCGTGGACGACAACGGCGCCGGCCTGTGGACGACGAAACTCGGTCACGGCGACGCCGGCCACGTGGGCGACCTCAACCCTTCCCGCGCGGGCCTGGAGTACTTCAAGGTCTCCGAGGACTCCTCCAAGCCCGGCTCCTGGATGGCCGACGCCCGCACCGGCCAGATCCTGTGGCAGACCGCCTCCGGCAGCGACAACGGGCGCGGCGTCGCCGCCGACGTCTACGCCGGCAGCCCGGGCGCCGAGGCCTGGTCGGCCGCCGACACCACCCTGCGCTCGGCCACCGGCGCGTCCCTCGGCCGCGAACCCTCCAGCGTCAACTTCCTGTCCTGGTGGGACGGCGACCCCGTGCGCGAACTCCTCGACGGCACCCGCATCGACAAGTACGGCACCTCGGGCGACATCCGCCTGCTGACCGGCTCCGGCGTGTCCGCCAACAACGGCACCAAGTCCACCCCGGCGCTCTCCGGGGACATCCTCGGCGACTGGCGCGAGGAGGTGATCTGGCGGACGAGCGACAACCGCGCCCTGCGCATCCACGCCACCCCGCACCAGACCAACACCAAGATCACCACCCTGCTCCACGACACCCAGTACCGCACCGCCCTGGCCTGGCAGAACACCGCCTACAACCAGCCCCCGCACCCCAGCTTCTTCCTCGGCAACAACATGCCCACAGCGCCCCGCCCCACCGTCTACACACCCTGACCGGCTGACCAGGTCAAGCCACACACCAGGTCTGGCTTCGGCGGCAGCTGACAGCAAGTCGCCGTCAACTGCCGCCGGGGGAGTCAACTTCCGGGGAGGAACTGGGGAGATCCATCACGGAGCGTCTTGAGGCGTCCGTCTTGGTCGGCTCGCCGGACATAAGACGTCGCTTCTCATGCGCCAGGCGAGGGCAGAGCGGCCGGAGTGGACCCAAAGGCCGAGCGGTGTAACCCACACCGCGGTGAGGGGGACGGAGCGCCCGTGCGTATCGTCATCGACGACCGAGCCACCCGCCCCCAGCCCGACGCGACCGACGAGCAGTGACAGCACGAAAGACCTGGCGCTGAAGGGCCGGGACGATCCGCACTACCGCGTTCCGCCGACGCGTCACACCCCGCCGGTGAGACCCGCGAGCGTCAGCGCCCTGGTGACGGCCGGCAGATCCGGCGGGCCGTCACCAGGGGCCTCGGGCCGCAGTCGGTCCAGCAGCGGCCGCGGCCGGAGCCGGTACGCCTCGGCGTCCGTCAGGAACGCGTCGGGTCCCGGACCGCCGGGCGTCTCGGCGAGGCGGGACGCCAGATCGCCGAGGACGCGCTCGCGGTCGACGAAGCCGCTCAGGCCGCAGCCCAGGCCGTCGTCGTGGAGGTCGGCCGGGTACGGGGCCCTGGCCCAGGC
This sequence comes from Streptomyces sp. NPDC052687, assembly GCF_040678395.1. Classification (NCBI taxonomy): domain Bacteria; kingdom Bacillati; phylum Actinomycetota; class Actinomycetes; order Kitasatosporales; family Streptomycetaceae; genus Streptomyces; species Streptomyces sp. NPDC052687. Next base: position 49,160 of record NZ_JBFATR010000043.1, read on the forward strand.
CCGGTTGTCGTACCAGTAGACGCACCCCAGCTCGTACCCTTCGAGCCGGTCGCGCAGTTCCTCGTACGGCAGCCGGCCGGGGCCGCCCGCCAGCATGTCGATCGGCGGGTCGTACCACTTCACGCCGCTCGACTCGTCCTCGCCGTACAGCACGTAACGGCCCTCGCCCATCCGGGACATGGTCCACCAGGTGCAGCCGCTGTCGTCCCAGTGGAGTCCCGTCGCGTCGATCCAGCGGCCGGTGCGGTAACCGCTGCGGCGGCCTTCCTGTCGGGTGGTCACGTCGAGGGCGGCGAGCAGGGCCCACCGCGCCCACAGCACCTCGCCCGGCGGAAGGTCCTCCGGCAGCCCCGGACGGTGAATGGTCATGTACGCCCCCCGTATGCGGTCGTCCCCGGCGATGATCACCGCAACAGTACGGTGCGCCGTGGCCGGCCCCGGCCGGCGGGTGTCAGGGGGCCGCCGGGCCCGGCCGCGCGGGCGAGCCCGCCGTGACCCGTTCGGGCACCTGGAGGTGGTACACGTGGAAGGCCCGCCCGATCACGGGCTGGGCGACGTTGCGGACGCGGACGCCGCCGCTGGTCATGCCGTGCTCGGTGCCCGCGTGGGCGTGGCCGTGCACCGCGAGGTCCGCTCCGGCGGTGTCGATCGCCTCGGCCAGCAGGTAGCTGCCGAGGAACGGATAGATCTCCGGCGGCTCCCCGGCCAGCGTGTCCGGGACGGGGGAGAAGTGGGTCAGCGCGATCCGTACGTCGCAGTTCTGCTCGTCCAGCCGCTCCAGCGCCGTACGCAGCCCGTCCGCGCAGCGGCGGGTGTAGCGCACGAACTCCTTCATCAGCGGCTCGCCGAACTCCCCGGCGTTGCGGCCCGCGAATCCACCGCAGAACCCCTTCGTGCCGGCCACGCCGACCCGCCCCCGCGCGCAGTCCAGGACCGTCTCCTGCCCCTCCAGCACCCGCACGCCGCCGTCCTCGAGGATCGCGGTGACCTCGTCGGGCTGTTCGTCGTGGTGGTCGTGGTTGCCCAGGACCGCCACCACCGGCACCCCCAGGTCCTTGACCTCCCGCGCCACCACGCGGGCCTCCTCGGGGGTGCCGTGCCGGGTCAGGTCGCCCGCCAGGAGCAGCAGGTCGGCGCAGTCGGGCAGGGTCTCGAACGCGGGCCGCAGCACTCCCTGGCTGTCGGGCCCCATGTGGATGTCTCCGACGGCTGCGATGCGGATCATGCCAGCTCCTCCGCGTGGTCGGGGGACGACGCTTCGGCGACCACCAGGTCGCAGCGCACGGTGAATCCGGTCAGTGTCTCGTCCACGATCCGGTGGACCTCGTCACGGCAGTGGGCGGACGGCACGGTCCCGGTCACCAGCACCGAGTCGCCGTGCACCGCGACCTGCACCCCGAGCTCGGCCAGCGGCCCGCCCGCGAGGTGTTCCCGCAGGTGGGCGACGCGGTAGTCCAGGTTGCTCATGGCTGCTCCTCCCGGGGCGCGATCACATTCAGACGTTCGAGGAGGAAGAGGAACGCGTCGGCCATCGGCTCGTCACCGCACTCGCGCCGCACCTCGTCCCAGTCGACCTTCTCCCGCAGTGCCCGCGCGATGGGCAGGACCGCGCCGAAGTCGCAGTAGTGCTCCGTGAAGGCGGACGACACGCTCGCCAGCAGGTCCGTCGCGGACAGCACCGGCATCCGGACCGACTCCACCGACATCTCCTCGGCCCGGTCCAGCATCTCCGTGGTGACGGGCCGGTGCGCCAGCCGGAAGATGATGTCGACGGACTGCCCGAAGCACTCCGTCTTCAGCAGCCAGTCCTCCGGTGGCGTGCGCACCTCCAGACCGCCCTCGCGCAGCGTGGCCGCGACGCTCTCGGCGTCCTCGGCCCGGATGCAGAAGTCGGCGTCGTGCTGAAGACTCGTGCCCGCGCCGTGCGCGTACGCGGCGACGCTGCCGGCCAGCGCGAACCGGTGCCCCTTGCCCTTCAGCAGCGTCCCCACCTGCTTGGTGGCCTCCAGGATCGCCTGGGTGCGGTCCTGCGGCAGGTCGTGCGCCCCGGGCGGCGGGGGATCGCTCACCTCCGTGGCCAGCCGCAGTTCGCCGGTCGCCGCTCGCCGCGCGGACGCCGGTTCGTCAGTGTGCTGCGTCATGACCCTTCCCTTTCGCCGGACGCGGACCAGGTACCCGCAACGCTCCCTGTGATGACACCCATCAAGGACGGGCCACCACCCGCAGGGTGCGCACGGAGGAATCCGCCGCGTCCGGAATCAGCATCCCGTGCTCGACACCGCTGCGCAGATAGTCCAGAACCTCCGCCGTGATGACCTCTCCGGGGCACACCACCGGCACGCCCGGCGGATACGGCGTGATGATCTCGGCGCTGATACGGCCCGCGGCCCGCTCCACGGGCACATGCTCGACCGGTGCGAAGAACGCCTCCCGCGGCAGCATCGCCTGCTCCAGCTCCAGCGCCGACGGCTCCGGCAGCCGCACCGACGGCTGCCGCTCGATCGACTCCGCCTTCTCGACCAGCGCCCGCAACGCCTCCACCAGCATGTGCTCCGTCGCGTCGTCGTCGGCGTACGTGATCGACGCGCTGATCCGGCAGCTGTCGGAACCGCCGACGTCGACATGGCGGTGGGTGCGCAGCCACTCGGCCGCCTGCATCCCGCTGATCCCCAGCTCCCGCACATCGATCACGATCTTCAGCGGATCGACGTCGGCGGCCAGTCCCTCGTCGACCACCTCCCGGCCCATCACCCGCAGGCCCGGCAGCTCGTCGGCCGCCGCCCTGACCCGCCGCGCGCGGCTGATCGCGGCGTCCAGCAGGGCGTGCCCCTGCTCCACCATCTGCCGCCGCCAGCCGTCGAGGGTGGCGTACACCAGGGGCGAGGCGCTGGTGGTGCCGAGCAGGTCCTCACGCTGCTTGAGCACCTCCGACGACACCCGGTCGTACTGGAGATGGAACACCGAACTCTGCTCGATCGCCCCGCCCATCTTGTGCACGCTGGTCACCACCAGGTCGGCCTCGGCATCCATGCCCCAGGCCGGCAGATCCGGGTGGAAGGGCAGATGGGCGCCCCACGCCTCGTCCACGATCAGCGGTACGTCGAACTCGTGGCACACCCGGGCCACCCCGCCGATGTCGGCGCAGGTGCCCCAGTCGGTCGGCGTGATCAGCAGCATGCCCTTGGCGTCCGGATGCTCCCGCAGCCGGGCGCGTACGTCGTCGGGCTCCGGCGGGTGCGCCAGGTGCCGTTCGGCGTCGAACTCGGGGTGCACCCAGATCGGCTCCACGCCGTTGACGACGACGGCCGCCACCACCGACTTGTGCGCGTTGCGCGACAGCAGCATCTTCTCGCCGGGGCCGGCCACCGCCAGCATCGCCGTCTTCACCGACAGGGAGCTGCCGCACGTGGAGAAGAACGCCTCCGTGGCGCCGACGGCGTCGGCCATCAGCTCCTGCGCCCGGCTGATCACACCCCGGGACTCACGGCGGTCGTCGAGCCCGTTGAGGGTGAGCACGTCGGAGCGGAAGACGTCCATCCCGACGACGTCCACCACCCGGGGGTCCGCGCCCCGGCCTTGCTTGTGCCCCGGCGGCCCGTACGCCACGTCCCCACGGCGCCGGAACTCCTGCAGGGCCTCCAGTACAGGGGCGCGTGAATGATCCATCGTTCCTCCCGGATCCGTATCGCGGAACACGGTCACCCGGCCCCGTACGGACACCGGTCAGGGCCGGCCGGCCGCGTCGGAACGGCCGTACCGTCCGTGTTGCACCGTCACGCCGAGCGAAACTCCGCCGGCCGGGGACGTCCGCGCCCGGCGGCCGCCGCGCCGCGCGCCGAGGCGGCCCCCGGTCACCGCTCCGACGGGTCTCAGGGCGCCCCTCGGATACCGGTCCGGCGGGTATCAGGGCGCCCCCCCCGGTTACCGGTCCGGCAGGTGTCAGGACGCCGCCCGGTGGAACCCGGCCGGCGCACGCACGACCGCCGCCCACACCCCCTGGGAGGCCATGTGGCCCGCACGCCCGACGACGTCCACACCGCCCTGCGCGCCGAGGTCGCCCGCCGGGCCGGCGAACTGTGGGACGTCGCCCTGCGCCTGCACGCCGACCCCGAGTACGCCTTCGCCGAGCACCGGGCCGCCGCTGTGCTCACCGGCGTCCTCGAACGCGACGGCTTCACCGTCGAGCGCGGCGTCGCGGGCCTGCCGACCGCGTTCACCGCCCGCGCGGGCCACGGCCGGCCGGCGGTGGCGCTGCTCCTGGAGTACGACGCCCTGCCCGGCCTCGGCCACGCCTGCGGCCACAACCTCATCGCCGCCGCGGGCCTCGGCGCGGCCCTCGCGACGGGCACGGTCCTCGGTGCGGCGCACGGCTCGGTGCTGGCGGTGGGCACCCCGGCCGAGGAGGGCGGCGGCGGCAAGGCCCTGGAGGCGGAGGCCGGTGTGTTCGACGACGTCGACGCCGCCCTGATGTTCCACCCCGGCGTCTTCGACTGGGCGCGGGCCCCGCTGACCGCCCAGGTGCAGTACCGGATCGGCTTCCACGGGCGCGCCGCCCACCCCACCGGCAACCCGACGGAGGGCATCGACGCGCTCGCCGCGCTGATCGAGCTGTTCAACGTCGTCCACGTCCTCAGCCGGCGCCTGCCGCCCGCGTCCCACATCCAGGGCATCGTCACGCACGGCGGCACGGCCACCAACATCGTCCCCGAGTACGCCGAGGGCCGGTTCGGGCTGCGCGCGGCCACCACCGCCGAACTGGAGGACCTGGTGGGGCGGTTGCGCACCAGCGCCGAGGGTGTGGCCCGCGCCACCGGCACCCGCGCGGAGATCGAGCAGACCGGCGTGCGCTACGAGCACTTCCGCGACAACGCGGTCCTCTCCGGCCGGTTCGCCGAGCACCTGGCCCGCTCGGGCATCACCCTCACCCCGCCCGCCCCCGGCGTCCACCTCGGTTCCTCGGACATCGGCAACGTCAGCTCGCGGGTGCCCGCCATCCACCCCTTCGTCGCCATCATGGACTCCGACGGCTGCGACCACACCCCCGAGTTCGCCCGCGCCGCGGCCTCGGACCGGGCCCGTGCCGTACTCACGGCCGCCGCCCAGGCCCTCGCCTGCACCGCGGCGGACGTCCTGCTGGATCCGCCGCTGCGCACGACGGCGTGGGCCCGGCACGGGGAACCGGAGGCGAGCCGGCGGCTCAGCGCTTGAGCGTGAAGGTGAAGTCGCCGGAGAGCCGGCCGTTCAGCCGGACCGCCGAGACGAGCCTCCCGTCCGAGATCAGCCGCTCGACCTCCGCCCGCGGCAGACCACACCCTTCGGCGATGAGCCGCACCGGCCGGACCGGAATGCGCGCCGCGAAGCGGACCGACACGTCGATCACCTCGTGGTCCGGACGATCCGGTCCGCCGGTGTCGAGGCGCCAGGCGCCGTCCCAGTCGAGGGCGACGCGATTGCGGCGCAGCACGAGCGGGTCCTGGAGCAACTCGGCCGCGAGGCCGGGGTCGTTGTCGTGCAGCCGGTCCAGCAGTCCGGGCCGCACGGAGCGCACATGCGCCCGCTCCAGGACGGTGAGCTTCGCGGTGCTGCCGCACGAGGCGCAGAGCACGAGGAGCCAGGCGTCGAGGAGCTTGTGGTGGGCGTTGACGCGGAACTTGCCGTCGGCCCGGAACCGCCCGGAGGAGCAGTCGGGGCAACGACGGAGCACGGTCGGCAGGCAGGTGGGCATGACCACCCAGGTGTTGAGCACAGGCGTACACCGGTTTCAGTGAGAAGTCCGCAGCGGGAAGCGGCGCGGCGCACAGGCGCGACGCGCGACGGTTCAGCTCTTGGGAGGTCTCACAGGGTGTACAACGGCGTGTCCTCGGACAGACGACTGGGTTCCGCAGCACGGTAGTCGGCCACCGGCCCGCCGCTCCACTCCTTTTGGCCACGCCGGCCGGCCCGCCGCCTTCACGCTCAGGTCACGCGTCACCCATGGCCGTCGCCCGACCGAACGGGGTGTCGGGTGCTGTCCGGGCGGTGGACCGTCAGCAGGTCTTCGGGCGGAGCTGGTCGCCGGTCTCCGCGACCGCGACCACGACCTCCCCGCCCCCGAGGAACCGCAGCCGGTCCAGCGTCCGCCCCCAGCGCCAGGACTCGGCACGGTGGAAGCAGAGATCGGTCGGGACGGGGGAGTCACGCAGGTCGGCGGCGTGGCTGCCGGGCAGGAAGGCGGCGGCCTCGGCCCGCAGGGGATCGGTGTCGCCGGTCCATTCCTCGACGGGGACGGGCCGGGTCCACGGCTCTCCCGTGTTCGGGGTGAACCACCGCGACGCACTGAGGATCAGGGAGACGGGGTCGCTCCCCGAGGCGGCGGCCCGCTCCGCCGCCTCCTCGACGATCCGGGCGACCTCGAGCAGCAGCGCGGGCAACGACTCGGCGAGCAGGACCAGTTCGGGTTCGTCACGCAGTTCGTCGGGGTCGGCCGGGACGGAGACGACGTACCCCCACCGCCCGGTGGCGGGATCGATCCGCACCTGGGCGAGGGAGGTGTTGTACGGGCCGTAGGTCACGCGCGCCAGCGGCCAGTACGTACCGTCGCCGCCGATCAGCCGGTGGAGCGCCGGCTCGACCCGCTGCCAGGGCTCACCGGGCGCGAGCCGCAGGACCGGCATGCCCGCCACCCGCACCTCACCGAGGGCCCGCACCACCGTGCGCACGTCCGCCGGGACGGCCACCGGCCAGCGGTCGATCTCCGCGTCCCGCGTTCCCTCCGTGAGGGTGACCAGCCGGGGGAAGCGGCGCGCCAGCTCGCGCAGCCGGGACACCGCCACGTCCGGCGCGTCCTCGGGGACCCGGTGGCGCCGCACGGGCCTGCCCAGGAAGTCCCCGCTGACGTGGCTCTCCAGCAGCAGCGCCCGGCCGCCGGCCACGAGCCGGTAGTCGACGTCGCTGCCGCCCGTGTCCGCCGTCGCGCCGTCCAGAGTGAAGTACGGCTCCCAGGAGATCGCGCACGGATAACCGGGCAGGTTCCCCAGGTCGACGACGTCCAGGAGACTGTGCCCCCTGCCGACGAGCGCGGCGAGTTCCGCGTCCGGACCCTCGGCGACCTCGATGGACGGCACGGCGCAGACCCTGAACGGCGACGCCGCGGACGGTGCGGTGCGGTCGTGCGGGGACTCCTCGGCGAGCCGCCGCGTGAGGTCCTCCAGCCAGGCCAGGAATCCCGGCGCCTCGACGGTGAACGCGTACTCGTCGACACGACCGACGGTCAGCACCGGCCCCCAGTCCGCCGCCGACTGCCCGCCCGTCCCGGTCAGCACCTTGCCGTCCGGACTGAGCGCCCAGGTCGCGTCCTCTGCGGCCGAACGGATTCGCGGCGGCCGCCCGGACGGCCCGAACGCATACGTCGTCCCGCCCGCCGTCACACCTCCCGCGGCGCGCAGCACGACCCGCACGGCCTCCGGCACCCGCACCGGCCAGCCGTCCAGCTCGGCGTCGGCGAAGCCGTCCAGCAGCGTGACGTCGTCGGGCCTTCGCTCGGCCAGCGCCCGCAACGCGGTCACCACCGCCTCGGCCACCGCGCTCGCCCGTCGCTCGCGGTTCTCCTCGTACGCCACTGCCGCCGCCCCCGTCACGTTTTCGATCACGTGTGTGCGGGTGGGAGCTTAACGGTGGTGTGCGTGGGGGGCGGACGGTCCGCCCCCCACGCCTTCCCTTGCCTCAGTTCACCAGTTCACCAGTTCATCGGTTCACCAGTACCGCTTGGCGCGAGACGCTCGCCTGCGACCGCGCGGCCTTCACACCGAAGTTGTCCTCGACCTCCGCTCGCTCGGCGGTGTTGGGGTACGGGTTCGTGCAGGACACGCCGGCGCTGGAACCCGACATCAGGCTGGAGCAGGGGCCGGGCTTGCGGTCCGGCAGGCCCAGGATGTGGCCGAGTTCGTGGGCCGAGATGCGGATCGTGTCGTAGCCCTGGTTGACGGCCTGCCGGCCGATGTAGACGGTGCCGTTGCCGAGCGAGGTGGTCAGGGCCCGGGGCCAGCCGTTGTCGGCGAGGATCCGTATGTTGGCGCGCTGGCCGGCCGCCGCCGGGCGCAGCTCGACGTTGTCCACGCTCTCGTTCCAGATCGCCGCGCCGCGATCGACGGCGGCCCGGAACTCGGCCGACGCGCTCGCGTCGTAGGTGAGGACGCGGGCCGCGCGGATCCGGTGGTCCTGGTGGTGGTGCGCGGCGGCGTGCCCGGACTGGCCGGCGCCGCCCGGACCCTGCTGACCTGCGCCCATGCCCAGGCCGGACGAGTTC